>NZ_JBZEEQ010000003.1:0-428911 GCF_058310155.1 Chryseobacterium sp. DT-167
TTCGGATGCAAAAGTAAGATGATCTAAACAAATATACATTGTGAAAAATGACTAATCTTTTGTTAAATTTAACAAATAATTAATGAAAGTGCTTATTTTTTGTTTTTAATGAAATTTAAACATAATATTATATGATTAAATATAATTTATTTTTTTACTTATATGAATATTAATATTTTTATTAGTTTAATATTATGTAGGTGTATTGATAATTTTTATGTTAAATTATTCTTATTTGCTCCATATCAAAAATTTGTTTTGTTTTAAATTTTTATTGCGTGATTATTAAATAAACAAGACTTCTGTCGGTTCCTGATATTGAGCATTTATCGATAATCTCTTTTTGGAACTGGGTAAGGTGTTGTAAAGGAATTTTGTGGTCAACTCCGGAAGATGTTTTAGAGTAAATAAGTTTTGAGCCAGATGAGCAGGTATTTGTGTTTGTGTCTTGCTGTATCTGAGAATGTGTTTGTGACTGGCTTTCGTTCAGTAGTTTAATCTGGTATCCGTATAAATTTGATGCTCTTAATTCGTTATTATGTTTTTGGCTTGATTGATCTTTGTCTTGACCGGATTGTCTTGAATCTTTTGCAGTTGTAATCGATAGAACCTGAGAAGGAAAAATTCTGATATTGATGCGGTTCTGATCTGCTGCTTGTGCAGGTAAGAGTGTTGATAGTCCTAAAAGGAAAAATAACACAATATACTTGGCGTACATAACAAATGTATGATTTGGTTGAAATAAATATAGGGATTTATGTGTGTATTTCCCTCATTTCAGACGGTTTTTTTCCGGTGTGTTTTTTCACGAAGTTGCTGAAATTACCTTCATCGTTGAAACCCAGGTCAAAAGCTATTTCAGACATGGTGTAATTGGAAAATTTAATTGCTTTTTCACATTCAATTTTTATTTTTTCAATAATGAGTTGCTTGGCAGATTTGCCGTACACGTATTCTGTCATCTCTGTTAGTCTGCGTACAGAAATTTTTAGCTCATCCGCATAATGAGACACTTTTTTAGCGGTTTTAAAATCTCTCTGCAGCAGAATTCTAAATCTGTTCACGTAAGAAACATATTCCATTCGTTCATCTTTTTCGATGTAATGGTTTTCTATATGGAGATAAGCATCGAGTATGAGGCCTTCAATTGCGTTGTGTGCAGCTGAAATATAAAGGCTTTCATCTTTGCTCTGGAATTTCATCAGGCGTTCTACGAGAATGATCTGATGGTATTTGTTGTTACCGAAATACGGTGCTATGAAAATCTCAGAATCACAGTTGAAAAACACCTGCGAATTCAAAAAGAGGCTGTCTTTGGAAGATTTGTCATAAAAGCTTGCTGAAAATGCAATCACATAGATGTCTTTGCCCAGTGCATCAATGATTTCGATGTCTTTTTGAGGGCCTATGAAAACTGCATTTCCTCCACTGATTTTGTATGTCCTGTTTGAGACAGTCATATCCAGATCTTGTGCGGTTAGCAGGATGCAGAAATATTCTCTTGTGTTAAACTGTCGCTCATAGTTATTGCGTTTGATAATGTCACTTATTAAATTGATGCTGAAGCCTATTTTACGAAGTTGATTTGTTATCTGATACATTGAGATGTGAATACTTGCATTTGTTACACTCAAAAATAGAATAAAATTTTGACAAATAAGTAAATAATTTGTGATTATGTTTTATATTTAATAATTTGTTATTGTAAAATGCCATTTTTATTAATTATGATGCGGGTTTGAGCAAATAAAGATGTCGCTTTACTTTTGATAATATTATTTTGAAATAAATTTAAATTCTGCTCTAAGTATAAGTTTATTTGATCCTTTTTTACTTACATATGCTTTGTATGTGGTAATTGATCTGTTCTTATCAATTTAAAAAAATATGATAAGTAGAAATTCAGACTGGTAAAAAAGAATGACTTGTATTTCCTTTCAAATTTTTTTATTTGTAATAGTAAATTATTATTGTTGAAAAAAATGTTATTACCAAAATAAGCAAAATCATATCTTACATAACAATTACTTAATACAGATTTAAAAGAATAACTGATGGAAATATGTAATTTTACTCAATGAAAAAGAAAAAAAAGAAGGTAACCAAAGCTCAGTTGGATGAACTTAAAAGTTTAAGAAATCATTTGACTCCACAGTTATCAATCGATCATAAAATTAATACGCTTATCCAGATCAGCCAGGTGTTGAGAACAATCAATTTGACGAGTACCTTCTCAAGCAATATTTCTACTGAGTTTACAGGATTAGAAGTTCTTGGTGAAAGATATAATAATTTCCTTAAAATAACTTCTGTGATCGATGATGCTATTGTATATTATGATGAACAGTTAAAGGCATTTCCACAATCTTCTTAAATTAAGTATAAGCTGTGTTACTCCGGATTATTAACCAATGAATTTCATTGGTTTTTATTTTTCTGATAAGTTTCTAAAAATCAGTCATCGATCATGCTCTGCAGTCACCCGAAAGAGCAGGATACTACAAATTCCAAAAATGTATACTTTTATAAAAATTGAAATGATAAAATAATTTTCATTCAGGTAATGGAAGTTATTGTGGTTTTTGTGTTTGTTGTTTAGCATTCATAAAATCAAATCATCCAGAAATATAAATAGATTATGAAATTTCAAAATACGTCAAAATTCCTACTGCCTTTATTTATAGTTTTTCTCTTTTCATCAGTTGTTAAAAGTCAGGACAAATTCCCTGATGGTACGACAATCCCAAAATGGTTCAAAGAAAATAAACCGACCGACATCAGCAAACTAGGTAAAAAATATATCCTTACTGAAAATGGAGTGAAGAACGACAGCACGATTCTTCAAACGAAACAAATTCAGGCCATTATAGATTTGGCGGCAAAAAACGGAGGCGGTGTTATTATCGTACCGAAAGGAACGTTCCTCATCAGTTCGGTTTTCTTCAGGCAGGGAACACATTTGCATCTGGAAAGCGGAGCAAAATTAAAAGGCAGTGACGATATCAACGACTTTCCGGTAGTAACTACAAGAATGGAAGGTCAGACTATAAAATATTTTCCTGCTTTAATAAATGCAGACAGATTGGACGGCTTTACGATCTCAGGAAAAGGAACTTTGGACGGAAACGGACTCAGATATTGGAAATCATTCTGGAAAAGACGCGAGTGGAATCCTAAATGCACGAATATGGACGAAATGAGACCCAGAATTATCTATGTTTCCAATTCAAAAAACATTCAGGTGGAAGGAATTACGATTAAAAATTCTCCATTCTGGAGTACGCATTACTACAAAAGTGATTTTGTGAAATTATTAAATCTAACCATTCTTGCTCCGAAAGAACCTGTAAAAGCACCAAGTACAGATGCTGTCGATATTGATGCGTGTACAAACTTCTTAATCAAAAATTGTTATATGTCAGTCAATGACGATGCGATTGCTTTAAAAGGCGGAAAAGGTCCGAAAGCTGATAAAGACACGAACAACGGCGAAAACAGAAACATTCTCATCGAAGACAACAGTTTCGGATTTTGCCATAGTGTGTTGACTTGTGGCAGCGAATCGATTCACAATTACAATGTAATTTTGCGTAATTCTAAAGTGAAAGATGCATCAAGATTGTTACACCTTAAAATGCGTCCCGACACGCCACAACACTACGAATTTCTTACGGTTGAAAACATCACCGGAAATGTAAAAACATTCCTGTATGTAAAAGGATGGAACCAGTTTTTTGACTTGAAAGGTGAAGAAAGACCGAAAAAAGGTTTGGCAAATAACATTACATTAAAAAATATCGACATCAGCTGCGAAACCGCTTTCTCCATCGAAAAATCAGAATTATTTGATTTAAAGGATTTCACATTTGAAAATTTTAAGATAAAAGCTTTAAAGCCTGAAATGCAAAATTTAAACAACATTCAGAATTTAAAGCAAAAAAATATTAATGTCACTCAGGTCGCTTCTTTAGATAAGTCGTACGACAAAAAAGACGATTCTGATATTGCCGCAAAATGAGTTGTTTTACCAAAATATTCGTTCTTTTATGCTTTTGCTCACAGTTTCTGCATTCTCAGTCTAAGGAAATACAATTCCTGAGCGGAACAGATTCTGAACATACGCAAGAATGGGATTTTTGGATAAGTAGAGGTCGGAAATCCGGAAGTTGGGATAAAATTCAGGTGCCTTCTCAATGGGAGCAGCAGGGATTTGGGTCGTATAACTACGGACGAGATTACGTCACTTACGGTAAAAATTTTAAGTTTAATGATGAAGTAGGTTTGTACAAACACAAATTTTCAGTTCCCAATTCGTGGAAAGGAAAATCGGTCAACATCGTTTTTGAAGGTTCGATGACCGACACCGAAGTGAAAATCAACGGAGAACTTGCCGGAGCAATTCATCAGGGTGCTTTTTATGAGTTTAAATATGATATTTCAGACAAATTAAATTTCGGAAAAGAAAATATTCTCGAAGTCAAAGTTTCCAAAATGTCTGCTGATAAATCCGTCAACAACGCAGAGCGTCTAGCTGATTATTGGATTTTAGGTGGAATTTTCAGACCGGTTTATCTCGAAGCCGTTCCAAAAGAAAATATTTCTTGGACTGCAATAGATGCAAAAGCTGATGGAACTTTTCGCTCCAATATTCATTTAAAAGGAATCAATTCCGTCAATAGTTTAAAGGTTGAAATTTTTGATGCTAAAAATGTTCTGGTTGGTGAATCGCAGATTACTATTCAAAAAGGAGATACTTTAAAACAAATTCAATTCTCCATTAAAAATCCAAAACTCTGGACGGCCGAAACACCTAACTTATACAAGGCGAAATTCAGTTTAAATAAAAACCGAAAAAACATCTTCCAAACGGAAGAAAAATTCGGTTTCAGAACCATAGAAATTAGAAAAGGCGACGGAATCTACATTAACGGAACCAAAATCAAAATGAAAGGCATCAACCGTCACGTTTGGTGGCCGGAAACTGGGAGAGCAGTCAACAAAAATATCGATTTGATGGATGTTCAGCTCATCAAGGAAATGAATATGAATGCCGTTCGCTGTTCACATTATCCGCCCAATAAATCCTTTCTTCAGATTTGCGATTCTTTAGGTTTGTATGTTTTGGATGAACTCGCTGGTTGGCAAAAAAAATACAGCACACAAGTTGGCAAAAAGCTCGTGAAAGAAATGGTTACAAGAGATTCGAATCATCCCTCCATCATTTTTTGGAGCAACGGAAACGAAGGCGGACATAATTTTGATCTGGATGCAGAATATGCAAAATATGATTTGTCAAACCGTCCTGTCATTCACGCTCATCATAAGCCTGGAAACGCTTTCAACGGAATCGACTGCAATCATTACGAAGATTATTACAGCACAAAAAAAATCCTTGAAGGAGAAAATATTTATATGCCTACCGAGTTTTTACACGCACAGGATGATGGCGGTGGCGGAACTTCTCTGGCCGATTATTGGGAACTTCACTGGAATTTCAAAAAAGGAGCGGGCGGTTTTCTTTGGGCGTTTGCGGATGAAGGTTTGGTGCGAACCGATTTTAATAATCAAATTGATGTGAATGCGATTAACGCTCCGGATGGAGTGGTGGGTCCGCATCGTGAGAAAGAGGGAAGTTTTTATGCGATTCGTGAAATTTACAGTCCGGTAAAAATTGATTTGAAAATGTTGCCGACTGATTTTAATGAGACAATTTCTGTAGAAAATCGCTATCATTTTACCAATTTAAATGAATGCCAATTTGAATGGAAACTGGTCAAATTCAAAACGCCATTTTCATCAGAATCAGGATTTGATGTAATTCAAAAAGGAAAAGCAGAATCTCCGAATATCAAGCCGACGGAAAAGGGAAATATTAATCTAAATCTTCCTTCAAACTGGAAAGAAAGTGAAGGTTTATTATTAACTGCGAACGATTCTTTCGGCAAAGAAATTTACACCTGGACTTGGAAAATTAAATCTAATGATGAGATTTCAAAACAGTTTTCGAAATCTTTAATCAAAGAATTTCCGGTTTCTGTTGTGGAAAATGATTCATTATTTATTCTAAAATCAGACGAGAAAGAATTTTCATTCGGGAAAAAAGATGGATTGTTAAAGTCAATCATTGTCGACAAAAAAGGCAAGAAAATGACCTTTAAAAACGGACCAATCTTCGTGAACGGAAAAACGGAATTATCATCCATAAAATCTTTTGCAGAAGGACAAAATCAAGTCATTCAGATTTCATACAAAGACGGAAAAAAAGCTATTTGGAAATTAAATCCTAACGGAATTTTAGAATTAAACTATGAATACTCGCTTTCCGGAGATTATCCGTTTGCAGGCGTAAGTTTTGATTATCCTGAAAATTATATCATCAGCGCAAAATGGCTCGGCAAAGGTCCGTATCACGTTTGGAAAAACCGAACGCAGGGACAAACTTATAACGTTTGGCAAAACCTGAGAAACTCAACCCGGACTGGTTTTTCACCGTGGATTTATCTAGAATTTAAAGGATATTATGACGATGTTTCTTGGCTGCAACTGAATACCGCAGAAGGTAAAATTACGATTGGAACGAGAGAAGAAAAAATGTTCGTCAGACTTTTCGATTTCTATGGAATTTACGGTTCGGAAGGTTACCCGAAATTGCCAAGTGGAAATATCTCATTTTTAGATGCGATTCCGCCGTTGGGAACTGTTTTAGCGTTTAATATTAATAATAATACTTCGACTTTAGGACCAGAAAGTGAACCAAATCATCTCAACGGAACGTTTAAGAGAACACTATATTTCTATTTTGGTCTTCCGGATTTAGGCGATGAAAATAAGCAGTTTACAATGCCGAAAGAAAATATTTTAACAGATTAAAATGCAGAATTTGATAAAATTTTTGACGCTTTTCTTTGGTTCGTTTTTGTTTGCTCAACAGACGAGTTTCAAGTTTGATTTTGGTGCAGACAGAACCGAAAACGGATTTATTCCCATCACTTCAACTTCAAAATTTGATAAAAAAATCGGCTACGGATTTATGGATATTTCCGGTTTGAAATCTGTTGACAACGGCGGAAATGCTTTGACGGGAGACTATATCACCAGCGACAAACCTTTCTATTTTTCAGTGGCAATTCCAGAAGGTAACTATAATATTACATTAAATCTTGGTGATTCAAAAGGAACATCCGAAACAACCGTTCGTGTAGAAAACCGCCGTCTGATACTGAATGATATCAAAACAAAAAAAGGTGAAATCATTGAAAAACAAATCACAGTTCACGTTAAAGACAGCATCATCCGAAATCAGGAAGGAACTCAAATCGGAATTGTAAAATTAAAACCGAGAGAAAAAAAATACCTGCATTGGGACAATCTGTTGACGATTGAATTCAATGACAAAGCTCCGAAAGTTTGTTCGGTGATTATTCAACTCAACAAAACGGCTAAAACCATTTATCTGACGGGAGACTCTACAGTTGTTGATGCGCAGTACGAGCCTTGGGCGTCGTGGGGACAAATGTTGCCGTATTTTTTCGTTCCGAATGAAGTCGTAATTGCCAACTACGCAGAAAGCGGAGAAACCTTAAAAGCCTTTGAAGACCGACACCGAATTGATAAAATCTGGAATAAAATAAAGCAAGGAGATTATCTGTTCATCCAGTTTGGGCACAATGACCAAAAGTCTGGAAACAGCATTAAATCCGGTTATAGAAAACGTTTGAAAGAATGGATTTCAAAAGCCAAAGAATTGGGTGCAATTCCGGTTTTGGTTACTTCAATGAACCGCAGAGTTTTTGATGAAAACAATAAAATAGTCAATACTTTGGATGATTTTCCCGATGCGATGCGGGAAATTGCGAAGGAAGAAAATGTGTATTTAATTGATTTGAATACGTTGAGCAAAACCTTGTTCGAAGCGATGGGATCCGAAATGGCAAAGAAAGCATTCGTGCATTATCCCGCAAATTCTTATCCCAATCAGCCGACTGCTTTGGCGGATGATACGCACTTTAACACTTATGGAGCTTACGAATTGGCAAAATGTGTCATAAAATCCATTGTTGATCAAAGGTTGTCTTTAAGTAAATTTGTTTCAAAAAATTACAAAGGTTTTGATCCAAATAAACCCGATGCTGTTGAAAAATTCTATTGGCCGGAAAGCATTTTTATGGAATCTTTAAAGCCTGACGGAAATTAATAAAACAAGAAAATGAAAATTCAAGATATTGTCAAATTAAGTTTAATCTGTTTTGCTTTCGGAAATCTCTCCGCACAAAACCCTTGGCCAAAAACCACCGAAACTGCAAAACCCTGGACACGGTGGTGGTGGATGGGAAATGCAGTTGACGAAAAAGGTTTAGATAAACAACTGACAACTTTAAATAAAGCAGGTTTCGGGGGCGTAGAAATCGTTCCTATTTACGGTGCAAAAGGTTTTGAAAAACAATACCTCACTTACCTTTCTCCGGAATGGATGAAAATGTTGCAGTTCACAACCAACAAAGCGAAAAGCCTAAATATGGGTGTCGATATGTCGGTGGGAACAGGCTGGCCAATCGGTGGACCGCAAGTGAACGAACAGGATGCTGCAACAAAAATGATTGTTCAGACCTACACAATTTTATCAGGCGAAAGATTTGCAGATAAAATTATTCTGAAAGACGAAAAACAGAAGAATTTAAAAACAATAAAACTCGATATTGTCACAGCTTATAATGAAAAAAAGGAAGCAGTAGTTTTAACTGAGAAAGTAAATGCTGATGGCTCTTTAAACTGGAAACCAACCACAGAAAAATGGACAATTTACGCAGTTTTCATGGGAAAAACTTTGCAAAAAGTAAAACGTGCTGCTCCGGGTGGCGAAGGCTATACTTTAGACCACTTTTCGCCAGACGCAACCAAAGATTATCTGAAAACTTTCGATAAAGCTTTTGGAAATTCCAATTACGGAATCCGTTCTTTTTTTAATGACAGTTATGAGGTTTACAACGCAGACTGGACACCTGATTTTTTAAGTGAATTTAAGAAAAGGAGAGGATATGACTTAAGCCCATATATCAAATATTTGGTTAGTGATGAGCAAAGCGAAATTGCAGGAAGAGTAAAATCGGATTACAGAGAAACTTTGAATGAATTGATTTTAAATAATTTCACCAAAGATTTCACCAACTGGGCGCATTCCAAAAACTCAAAAAATACCAATCAGGCACACGGTTCGCCGGGGAATTTACTTGATTTGTACGCAGCAGTGGACATTCCAGAATCTGAAACTTTCGGAAGTTCGATTTTTGAAATTCCGGGTTTGAAGAGAGATACTGCGGATATTCAAAAATCAGATATACCGGATTTTAATATGTTGAAATTTGCCTCTTCGGCAGCAAATGTGACCGGAAAAAAATTAACTTCAAACGAAACTTTTACCTGGCTTACCGAACATTTCAAAACTTCCTGGTCACAGGCAAAACCAGAAGTTGAACAGGTTTTTTTATCAGGCATCAATCACGTTTTTTATCACGGAACGACCTACACGCCGGCTGAAGTTCCTTTTCCGGGTTGGCTGTTTTATGCGTCGGTGAATTTCGTTCCTGAAAACAGTTTATGGCCTCATTTGAAAGGATTAAATTCTTATATCGAAAGGACGCAATCTGTTTTGCAAAGTGGAAAATCGGATAACGAATTGCTGATGTACTGGCCGATTTACGACCAATGGGCAAGTCCGAAAGGGAAGGATGTGACGTTCAAAGTTCATAATGTTGAAAAATGGTTGCAGCCAACTCCAATGTATGAAAATATGAATAAGCTCAATAAAATGGGCTATTCTCTCGATTTGATTTCGGACAAAATGATTGGCGAATCAAAGTCGGGAAATCATAAAATTCAGGTTTCGAAAGATGGTTCTGAGTATCAGGTTTTAATTATTCCTGAACTCACTTATTTGCCCGAATCGACTTTAAAAAATATATTGAATTTAGCTCAAAATGGTGCTTCAATCATTTTTCAGAACGAACCGAAAGATATTCCAGGAAACTTTGAAGTTGAGAAAAGAAGAACGCAGCTGAAATCTTTATGGAATCAAATTCCGTTTCAAAACCAAGCCGGAAATGTGAAAATGGCGAGTTTCGGAAAAGGTAAAATCGTTTTAAGTTCTGATGTTGCGAAAGCTTTAGAATACTTAAAAATTGAAAGAGAAAAACTGACTGACACAGGATTGAAATTTTTGAGAAGACAGTTTGACGGCGGGAAATATTATTACATTGTTAATCACACTTCGAAGGAAATTAATCAAAATATTCCATTGAATTTTGCTGGGAAACAAGTCGTTTTAATGAATCCTGAAAATGGAGATTACGGTCTTGCCGAGACTCAGAATAATACAGTGAGGGTTCAATTAAAATCAGGAGAATCATTAATAATAAAAAATACCGAAGATATTTATACCTCGATTCCCAATTGGTATTACGCTGAGAAAACTGATGCGCCGATTGGTTTAAATCAACCTTGGCAACTGAATTTCAAAGAAGGCGGTCCCGAACTTCCAAAAGCGAAAAGTTTGAAGAAACTGGAACCTTGGACGAACTTCACAGAAGATGCTTCAACGCAGAGTTTTTCAGGAACAGGAGTCTACACAACTACTTTACATTTAAAAAAGAAAAACGCAGACGATTATCTTTTAAAATTTGATAAACTTTACGAAAGTGCAAAAGTGATTGTCAATGGTCAGGACGCAGGAATTGTCTGGAGCATTCCGTTTGAAATCAACATCGGAAAATATTTAAGGAAAGGAAAAAATACGATCCAAATCGAAGTCTGCAACTTGATGGCGAACAGAATTCGTTATATGGATCAAAATAAAATCCAATGGCGAAATTACCACGAAATTAATTTTGTGAATATTAACTATAAAACTTTTGACGCATCCAACTGGAAAGTGCAACCTTCAGGTTTGGACGGGGAAATTCAGTTAATTCCAATTCATTATTCAAAATAAAAATATGACAAAAAATATTGTAAAAATATTCGCATTAGGAACATTGATCACGTTCAGTATTTCTAATGCTCAACAGAAGCCAAAAGTCGTTTTAGACAACTTTTTCAACAACGAAAAAAAGGAAAATAAGGAAACCAAAGTTCTCGAATCGTGGCACTACACGTGGAACGACACCAGCAACGGCGGGTTTTCTCTTTTAGGAGAAATCTTCAAAAAGCAAGGTGCAGAAATCAGTACTTTGACGACTGCTCCGACCAAAAAAGATTTGAAAAACGCCAATATTTATATCATCGTCGATGCAGATACTGACAAGGAAGCCTACGGCGGAAAGGCAAATCTGATTGACCCAACAAGTATCAAAAACCTGACAGATTGGGTGAAAAAAGGTGGCGTTTTAGTGTTAATGAGCAATGATAATGGCAATTCTGAGTTCGAGCATTTCAATAAATTAGCTGGCGAATTTGGAATTCATTTCAATGATGACAGTTATAATCGAGTTCAGAAAAGAGAATTTGAGCAGGGAAAAGTGATGGTTCCATCCGGAAATGAGATTTTCTCAGAGCAAAAATTATATATGAAAGAAGTGAGTTCAATCGATGTGAATTCCCCTGCCAAAGCCATTTTGACGGCAGAAGGAAAAAACATCGGAGCAATTGCAAAATTCGGTGAAGGGACGGTTTTCGCATTGGGCGACCCGTGGTGCTACAACGAGTACATCGACGGCAAAAAATTACCCGCAGATTTTACCAATTATCAGGGAACCGAAGAATGGGTAAAGTGGCTGTTGAAGCAGACTTCTAAGAAATAATTAGAGAAGTGCAATCGATTGAAATTGTCTGAGAAGATTTATTTGGGCAGCTTTATCCGCCTTCCACTCCCGCTTTTTTGCTCGTCGTTCCTCCTCACAAAAAGAGCTTCGTTCAAGTCGGGCTGCGAGAGATTCGATGTAAAAATCCTTGTCAAGGTTTTAAACCTTGACAAGGATAAAAATCAATAGGAACGGGCTTTGGCCCGTTTATAAATCAAAATAGAAAATAGGCTTTAGCCAAAACTTATAAAATCAGAATTATGAATGTAAAATTCAAATTTATTTTAGCTGCAATTATTTTTTCAGAATTCCTGTCGGCCCAAAGACAGATGGAGTATCTGAAAAGAGGAATCGTTGCCCTACCTTCAGATTCAGGCGTTTTTGTAAGTTGGCGTTTGCTGGGAACTGAAGCTCAGAACACTCATTTTGATTTGTACCGAACTGAAAATAATTCAACCATAAAGCTAAATGAAAAACCACTTTCGAACGGGACAAATTTTTTAGATAAAACAGCTGACAAGGCAAAAAATTATACCTATTTCGTCAAATCAAATACGCAGGATAAATCGGTTGACATTGATTCTGCAAAATATGTTGCGAATCAAAAACCGTATTTTTCAATTCCGTTAAAAACGCCTCAAGGTTACACGCCAAATGACGTTTCTGTAGCTGATTTAGACGGAGACGGCGAATATGAAATCATCCTTCATCAAACCGGAAGGTCGAAAGACAACAGCCAAAAAGGAATGACAGACCCACCAATTATTCAGGCTTATAAAGTGAATGGAAAGCTTTTGTGGGAAATTAATTTAGGTAAAAACATCAGAGAAGGAGCGCATTACACACAGTTTTTAGTCTATGATTTAGACCAGGACGGAAAGGCGGAAATCGTAATGAAAACCGCAGACGGAAGCAAAGACGGAAAAGGGAAATTCATTGGTGATTCGACAAAAAATTATGTCAACGAAAACGGAATGATTCTTTCCGGACCGGAATTTCTGACAGTTTTTAACGGAGAAACAGGTGAGGAAATTAATACAGTAAATTATCAGGTTCCAAGATTTGCAGGTAGTTTAAATCCTACAGACGAACAAATGACTGAAACCTGGGGCGACGCAAAGGGGAACCGTATAGATAGATTTTTGGGAGCCGTCGCTTATTTGGACGGCAAAACGCCGAGTGTGGTTATGTCGAGAGGTTATTACACCAGAACGGCGATTGCAGCGTGGGATTATAAAGATAAAAAACTCAGTTTGCGATGGCTTTTTGATACCGAAAGTTCAGAAGAAAATAAAAAATATAGAGGTCAGGGAAATCATAATCTGAGTATTGCAGACGTCGACAATGACGGAAAAGATGAAATCATTTTCGGTGCAATGACAGTAGATGACAACGGAAAAGTTTTGAACAGCACAGGTTATGGTCACGGCGATGCTTTGCACGTAGGCGATCTCGATCCTTCAAATCCCGGCTTGGAAATTTTTGATATTCAGGAAAGGTTCGATGATGCCGGAGCGCATTTCAGAGACGGGAGAACCGGAAAAGTTTTATGGAAGTTACCTTCATTAATCTACAGCAAGCAAGGCAAATTCCAGGGTCCTGGAAGAGGGTTGTCTTTGAATATTGACCCTCGTTATGAAGGTTCAGAATCTTGGGCAGCCGGAGCAGGGCTTAAAGGCATTTACAATACAAAAGGAAAAAAAATCAGTGATAGAAATCCTCCTGCCAATATGGGGATCTATTGGGACGGCGATTTTTTAAGCGAAATCTTAGATGGTACAATCATTTCAAAATGGGACTGGAAAAACGAAAAATCTAACTTAATATTTGATGCTAAAAATTTCCAGTGTGAATCAAATAACGGGACGAAGAAAAATCCTTCTTTGGTTGCGGACTTATTCGGAGACTGGCGTGAAGAAGTAATATATAGAACTGCCGATAATCAGGAATTAAGAATTTTTTCTACGACAATTCCGACCCAGCACAGATTGTACACTTTGATGCGAAATCCACAATATCGTTTGAGTATCGTCTGGCAAAATGTAGGTTATAATCAGCCTCCCCATACCGATTATTATTTGGATGAATCAGTGAAAGAAATCCCAAAACCAAATATTTATACCATAACTCCCAAAAATTAAATCTTTTATGAAAATCAAGATTATTGTTCCACTCGTTCTATTGGTTGTATTTTTAGGAGTTTCATTTCAAAAACTGCAAGATAAACCTGTTCTTTATATTATTGGTGATTCCACCGTACAAAATGGTTCAGGAAAGGGTTCTGATTCACTTTGGGGATGGGGAAGTTTTATGAATTTATATTTGAATACAGACAAAATTGAAATTCAGAATCACGCAAAAGGCGGCAGAAGCAGCAGAACATTTTTGACAGAAGGTCGCTGGGATTCTATTATGAAAACGATTAAAAAAGGGGATTATGTTTTAATGCAGTTTGGTCATAATGACGGCGGTGAATTGGCAGATACATTGCGGGCGAGGGGAACAATCAAAGGTATCGGAGAAGAGTCGAAAGCTATTTACAATCCGATTCGTAAAGTGAACGAAACTGTTTATACTTATGGTTACTATATGAGAAAATATTCGAATGAGGCGAAATCTAAAGGCGCAATTCCGATCATTGTTTCACCAGTTCCAAGAAATAAATTTAATGCAGAAGGGAAAATTGAAAAAGATCAGTATGCTGTTTGGTCAGAAGAAGTGGCAAAACAAACCGGAGCTTATTTCATCGATTTAAATGATATGGTTATCAAAAAATATCAGGAAATAGGGTCTGAAAAAGTAAAAGCTTTTTTCCCGAAAGATCATACCCATACCAACGAGGCGGGAGCAATTCTTAATGCAGAATTGGTAATGAAAGGAATTAAGAAATTGAAAGGCTGCGAACTTAAAAATTATATAAAATAAACAATATGCGAAAACTATTAACAGCAGGCTTTTTTGCACTGATTGTCGGAGGAATGACTTCCTGTTCGGTTCAGAAACAAAGTGCTGCAGGCAAAGTAGAACTTCCCAACAAGAAAGAGGTTCTGGAAGTTTCAAGACGGGCAAACCAATATTTTATGAGCAAATGGCCAGATCCGGGCAAAGAGATTGTCGGTAAAAAAGTATGGCCAAGCAATTTGTGGACACGTGCGGTTTATTATGAAGGATTAATGGCATTGTATTCAATCGATCCTAAAAAGGAATATTATGATTACGCTATCGACTGGTCACAAAAGCACAATTGGGATATGATGCGCGGAACTTATACCCGGAACGCCGATCATCAGGCTTGTGGACAAACATATCTGGATCTTTATGAAATTGACGGAAAAAAACATCCGGAAAGAATCAAGGCAGTGAAAGCTTCTATGGACAGTATGATTGCCACCAATAAACTAGATGACTGGTGGTGGATCGATGCGCTTCAAATGTCAATGCCAATTTTCACAAAGCTAGGCAGAATCACCGGTGAGCAGAAATATTTTGACAGGAATTACGAAATGTATGCCTATACAAAATACAAGCACGGAGGAAACGGATTATACAATCAGTCAGACAAAATCTGGTGGAGAGACAAGAGCTTTGTCCCGCCTTACAAAGAACCGAATGGCGAAGATTGCTACTGGAGCAGAGGAAACGGCTGGGTAGTTGCCGCTTTGGCAAAAACGCTTCAGGATACACCAAAATCTGATCCTCATTATCAGGAATATTTGCAGGATTATAAAGATTTACTGGCAGCTTTACTTCCCATTCAGAGAGAAGATGGTTTCTGGAATGTGAGTCTGCATGATCCGACGAATTTTGGTGGAAAAGAAATGACAGGAACAGCGCTTTTCGTTTACGGAATGGCTTACGGAATCAATAATGGTTTGATTGACAGAGAAACATATTTACCCGTTGTCGTGAAAGCCTGGAATGCAATCGTAAAAGATTCTGTACAGCCAAATGGATTTTTGGGTTGGGTACAGGGAACCGGAAAAGAACCAAAAGATGGTCAGCCTCTTTCAGTAAGTAAACAGCCGGATTTTGAAGATTATGGTTTGGGTTGTTTATTACTTGCAGGGAGTGAGGTATATAAATTGAAATAAAATTGTAATCATTAGTATAATGTTAAAGGCTTGATATTTAGTATCAAGCCTTTATTTTTTTTCAATATTTAAATTCTTGTAATAATTTTTGCATTCAAATAATTAAGATAATCGTCAACTTTCAGTAAAAAAATAAGTTTATGTCAATTGCAATAACTGTTTGAAAAATTCTTAATTTACGATGTTTTTTTAAGCATGACACTACAAGATGCGCAATCGATTTCATAGTGTTAATTTTCAAATTCAAGCGTAAGATAAAATTATGAATGCATTATTAGGAGTTTTTTTTCATTTCTTGGGAGGATTTTCTTCAGGAAGTTTTTATTTACCATATAAAAAAGTAAAAGGCTGGTCGTGGGAAACTTATTGGCTTATTGGCGGTGTTTTTTCGTGGATCATCGTTCCGCCTCTTGCTGCATTTCTTACCATTCCCGATTTTTGGGAAATAATCAGGAATGAGACTTCTTCTATATTGGGACTGACGTTTCTGTTTGGTGCTTTATGGGGAATTGGTGGTTTTACTTATGGTTTGGGAGTTCGATATTTGGGAGTGGCTCTTGGAAGCAGTATTATTCTGGGGCTTTGTATGATTTTCGGATCATTGGTTCCCTCTATTTTTTATGAATTTTCTCCTCAATCGGGGAAAGATAATATAGGTCTGATGATGTCAAGCTCGTGGGGACAATTTGTTTTACTCGGACTTTTTGTTTGCGTTATCGGTATCATCATCAGCGGAAAAGCAGGAATGATGAAGGAAAAAGAATTGCAGACAGAATCAATAGATCCCCACGGAACACAGGTGAAAACAGAATACAAATTCGGACTGGGATTGATCGTTTCCATCATATCAGGAGTTTTGAGTGCCTGTTTCAATTTTGGTTTAGAAGCAGGAAAGCCGATGGCAATGGTAGCCAATGAAGCATGGAAAGCAGCAAACCCTGGACAGGGAGAATTTCTATTCCAAAATAATGTAACGTATGTTGTAGTTCTTTGGGGCGGAATGGCGGTCAATCTCATCGGCTGTCTTTATTTGGCTTTTAAAAATAAATCCTATACAGATTATACCAAGCAAAATGTACCTGTTGTAAAAAACATCATTTTCTGTGCATTGGCAGGAACGATGTGGTTTTTACAGTTTTTCTTTTACGGCATGGGAGAAAGCAAGATGGGGAACGGACCAAGCTCCTGGATTTTACATATGGCATTTATTATCTTTATTGCCAATCTTTGGGGCATCATCATCAAAGAATGGAAAGGTGTTTCCAAAAAAACCATTACAACGATTGCCGTAGGAATGGTAGTGATGTTTATCTCAATTTTAATCGTAGGTTACGGGAATTCTTTAAGATAAGAATTTTAGTTTTGGCTTTTATTAAATCTCATTCATACTTTATATAGTTTAAATTTTGTAAGGCACTGATAAAGATCAGTGTCTTTTTTTTGTCATTTTGAATAGGTTTTTGTAATTAATATTTTCAATTTGCGCCAGACTCTAATAGGTGATTTATTTATGAATTTCAAATATTATTCGATTTTTTATAATTGAATTGCTAATGCTTTTAAAATTTATATCAAATATTTATAAATATTTAAGTTAAATTATGAATTTTACAATGCAGGATATGGCAGGATGCCAAAACTTTTGTAACAATGTACTTTGGTGACAGAAATAAGTAATGTAAATAAAAATTAATATATGTCTTTAATAATTAAACACAAGAATATTAAGCCGCTCATCGCACCGCTATTTTTGCTTGCGTCTGGCTTTGTGTTCGGGCAACAAGCAGTAAGTGATACTGCAAAAGTAGACACTAAAGATATTGAAGAGGTTGTCGTTATCGGTTATGGTAAAGTAAAAAAATCTGACCTTACGGGATCTGTATCATCAGTATCTGCAAAAGACCTTGCGGCTACTCCGGCAATGAATGCTTTACAGGCTTTGCAGGGTAGAGCAGCAGGTCTTAATATTGTTACGGCGGGTGGTGCGCCTGGAGCAAATGCAAATGTTACCGTGCGTGGTGGTGCATCGATTACTCAGGGAACAGAACCATTATATATTGTTGACGGTTTCCAGCTGGATAATGCTTTGAATATTATTAATCCTAACGACATTGAAAGTATTGATGTCTTAAAAGGAGCTTCTGCAATCGCTATCTATGGTGCACGTGGTTCCAACGGTATTATTGTTATCAAAACAAAAACCGGGAAAAAGGGTAGAACAACCATCCAATACAATTCTTTTATGTCATTTGATATGCTTTCAAAGAAGCTGGATATGGTTTCAAACGCTGAGCAGTATGTAAAATATCAGTACGAGATGGCTCAGCTTCAGGGGAAAACTACCACATGGAGCAATGTTTTTGATAATGGCTTAGGTATAGATTCACCGGGATTTTATACCGGTGCTTTTAATAGAATCAGCAACCGCTACGGATCAGAATCTGCATTAGACTGGCAGGAAAAAATGCTTGGTGGAACAGGTATTACACAAAATCACAATGTAAATGTTTCTGCAGGTACAGACAAAACACAGGCATTCATCAGTTACAATTACAACAGACAGGAAGGTTTATTACAAAATTTCAGTGAAACCAGAAATTCATTACGTGCCAATATCAACTCAGAATTGTATAAAGGAATTCGTTTAGATTTCAGTTCGATGTTTACTACCAATTCTACAAACGGTGGCGGAGCATATTCAGGAATGAAAAAAATACTTCTTCAGCCTATCACAGGAGGAACATTGTTTACACAGGATGAGTTATTTAATACTCAAACTTTCCCAGATTACTCTTCTTTAGACTCAAGTTTTGATACAGAGAATCCGTACATAGAAACTGCGGCATCCACTTCAAACAGAAGAACCAGAACATTTTTGGCTAACGTAGGTCTTGAATTTGATTTATTGAAAGACTTTACCTTCAGAACTGCGGGATCTTATAACTGGACGAACACTAAATCTACTTCATTTTCAGATAAAAATTCCCGTGCATTTCTTACTGACCCTGTAAATACAGGAATTAATGGAAGCATTGGCAATTCTGAAGCTTATAGATATCAAATCACAAATACTTTAACCTATAATAAGACTTTAGGTGAAAAACATAAACTGACCGGATTAATAGGAAATGAAATTATCTATCAGGAAACTGAAAGTAACAGCATGAGACTGATAAGATTTCCTTCTATTTTAAATTACGGTTTAGATGATATATCAAATGCTACAGTTGCAGATAAAGAAGCAGACAGATCTTCACTCAGCTTACTTTCATATTTTGCGCGTGTAAATTATAATTATGATAATCGCTATTTACTGACAGCTACAGTTCGTCGTGACGGATCTTCAAAATTTGGTCCGGAAAACAGGTGGGGAATATTTCCATCGGTTGCGGCTGCATGGAGGGTTTCAGAAGAAGGTTTCTGGAAAAACTCTAAGATTGAAAATTATATCAATGATCTGAAGTTTAGATTTGAATATGGTATAGTTGGTAATAATAGTATCCCAAATAATGTGTTCAGAACCAATGTGGTGGGAACCGATTATCCTTCGAACAATACTGTAGGTAATTTAGCCTTAGTAACAAGCAGTGTTTTGGGTAATCGTATGGTGCAATGGGAGGAAATGAAATCTACCAACTTAGGAGTAGATTTGGCTTTGTTTAATAATAGAATTAAATTAACTTCTGAATGGTATAATAACAATGTAACCGGAATGTTGCTGCAAACTGTACTTCCTGCTTCTACGGGATACTCAAGTACATATAAAAACATAGGTTCCATGAAAAACACCGGTATGGAATTTACATTAAATTCAGTAAATTTAAAATCTGAAAATTTCAGATGGTCTACCGATGCTAACATAGGATTTAATAAATCTAAAGTATTGTCTCTTGACGAAGGTAGAACCTTCAGAAACTTCAGTGTAGGTAGCAACAGAGCGGGTATGGTAACCTATTATGCTACAGTGGGAGAAGAATTAGGTGACATGTACGGATATGTTTATCAGGGAATTTATACTACTGATGACTTCATCCAGGCATCAAACGGCACACTGACTTTAAAACCGGGAGTTGTGAAGCCAGCATCGGGAACTCCAAAACCGGGTGACATCAAATTTGCTGCGGATAATGAAGCAGGAGATCAGTTTACAAGAAAACTGGTAAAAATAGGAAACGGTACGCCAGATTTTATTGGTGGATTGAGCAATAATTTTTCTTATAAAGGTTTTGATCTTGCGGTATTTATGAAATTCAGCGTAGGTGGTGATGTTTACAATGCGACCAAGCATAGTATGAGTCCGTATGCCTTATTCCAAAATGTACCTTCAGAATTCGGAGATAACTATTATCATGTGGTTGATCCTAATACAGGGCAGGCTGCAACAAGTTTAGTAAGATTAAAAGAACTTAATCCTAATGAAAGTGACAGGCTTTGGAGCTTAGGGACTACAAACTCAAGTTACATCACTTATCCTTCATCATATTATGTAGAAGACGGGTCATATTTGAGAATTGCTATGATAACTCTGGGGTATTCTTTTCCTAAAGAATTTCTGAGCACTGTTAGATTGAGTAATGCACGTATTTATGCAACTGTTAATAACGTAGCGACCATTACAGGTTATTCAGGGTTTGATCCGGAAGTTTCAGCTGCAAGTGGTGTTACAGTGACTCCTGGATATGATAACTCTTCATTCCCAAGATCCAGAAGTTATGTTTTGGGTATCAATCTTACTTTTTAATATTTAATTGTTTCAATCATGAAAAATATAGTTAATAAACACAATTTCATAAAAAGATTAATCATTATTCCGTCTATTTTGATTGGCGGACTCAGCATCAACTCGTGTAGTGACGAGTTTTTGAATCAACCTGCATATAATTCATCTGATACAGAATCGGTATTTACAAACATAGAAACTGCAGACGCCTTCGTTCAGGGTCTTTACAGAGGTCTTGTTCCTACCGAAATGTTTTATCAACTGGGTGCAGGAGATACAGTAACGCACTCTGCTGAAGACGGATCAACCAATAATTCAAAATACAATATCTGTAATTATCAATATGATTCAAAAACTCCTAATACTGTTACAGGAATTTATGCTGCGATGTATGCCGTCATAGAAAGATCTAATATTGCAATTGATAGGCTACCGGATATGCCAGCCAGCGCAAAGCGTGATGCATTATTAGCAGAAGCAAAAGCCATTCGCGCATTTTGTTATTACAACTTAATAAGAGTTTATGGAGATGTACCTGCAATCTGGATACCTTTAGAAGAGGCAGATCCTAATGATCCTAGTACACTTTATCCTAAGCGTACTTCTCGTGATGTGATCTACGATAAAGTTATTGCTGATATACAGGAGTCCATCGGTAATATGCCGGCTTCAAATGGAACACCGGAAAGATTAAACAAACAGTCTACTAATGCACTTTTAGCAAGAATCGCTCTGTATGCGGCAGGATATTCTCTTCGTTGGGATCTTAATACAGGCGCTGCCGGTACAATGTCTCGTCGTCCGGATAATGCAAGAGTACAACAGTTGTATCAAATTGCAGATGCAGCAGCAGCTTCTGTGATTAACGGCGGTACCAATAGTTTGGTACAGGCATCGGGTGGAAAAAGTGGTTTCGAAGCATTATGGTTCAATTTTGACAGAAGAAATTTTGCAGCCGTAAATCAGGAAATGCTTTGGCATATAGCGGAATACGGACCGAATACCAATTCAGCGTTTGGAGTGTATGCGCATCCGGGATCAAGAGGAGGTACTTATGGTTCTCGTAAAGCTTTACAGTTTATACTACCAAGTTATTACCTTTCTTTTAATGCCGCAGATAAACGTAGAGATGTTGCTACTACTTCTTACAGTATTTATTTCTTAAGAACTGGTAATGCAAGTGATACATGGGTAGATGTAGGAACAACATATTCTTGTATTATGCCGGGTAAATTCAGAATAAGTTGGTGTGTGGAGCCACAGGCTGCAGATGCACGTAATTTGAATATTCCTATTATCAGATATGCTGATGTATTATTGATGTATGCAGAAACACAAAATTATTTAAATGGAGGACCTACTGCTTCGGGTATTGCTGCATTACAGCAGGTGAGAAACCGTGCGGGAATTGGTTCCATGACAATTCCAAGCGGTCAGCAGGCTTTCGAATCTGCTATTGTTCAGGAGCGTAAATGGGAATTTTCAGATGAGTTTATGCTTCGTACTGATTTAATTCGGATGAATAAATTAGCTACAGAAATTGAAGCTACTAAACAGGCAATGAAAAACCTTTCAAACCGCACAGGCCAGTTTGCAGGTACACCGATTTACCGTCTTTACAAATTCCACAAAAATGCACAGGTTTATGGAGATCCGTTTTTAGCAGTGACCTATATTGACCTTACAAATCCTGCGCAGATTGCACAAGTACAGGCAGTCCCTACAAGCTCAGCAGGTTATGCAGCGTATCAGGTAACCTTGAAAGCTATAGCTGCGGCAAACGGACAAACTTCAACCACTGATGATAAATGGTATCCTGTGAATATGTTCCAGGCTTATACAAGTACATTTAATGGGAATGCAAGAAAAGCGGTAGGATTTGTTGAAGGTTTTAATACGCTCCAGGTCGGAAATATCATTTACACAAAACCAACCGGATCATTTGAAAACGGAGGAGTATATCCAAACTGGATCGAAGGCGGCGGTGACGGTCTTTTCTACGGATTTGTACCCAACAAGACAGAATTGCTTCCGTTTGCAGCAGCTTCTGCGGGGCATCCGATGGTTGATAATCCGAATTTGACTCAGCTTCCCGGATATTAATCAATAATCTATTTAAATTTTTTAAACATTAAGAAGTTCAGAGATTCAGGGTTTTCCTAATGATCTTTAAATTTCTTAATGTTTATTTTAATAAAATACCAATCACAAATATTAATCAAAAATAATTTAATCAGATTGCCTTAAAATTAAAATTGGTTACAAAAACCAAACGTTAATTTATCTTTAAATAAAGCATTTAGCAGTATAGTGCGGGATAGTGCAAAGAATAAAACAGTCTAAATTTGAGTTAAAATTCAGAAAACAAAAGAAAACAAATGGAAAACGTAACAACATTCAAATACGTAGATTATTTATGGGACGAAACTAAAGCAGCATCTTTCGGAGATGATCAGGTGGCTTTGTTTTTATACCGTTCAAACATATTAGGGGCAGATCTTAGAATTACCAATTATGGAGGAGGAAATACAAGTTGCAAAACCATAGAAAAAGACCCGTTGACCAACGAAGAAGTTGAGGTGATGTGGGTAAAAGGTTCAGGCGGTGACATCGGAACATTGACAAGAAAAGGAATTGCAGGTTTATATACAGAAAGATTAAGAAATCTTAAAAATGTGTATGGAGGTTTGTCAGACGAAGACAGAATGGTAGGTTTGTTCGATCACTGTATTTTCGATCTTGAAAGCAAAGCTCCTTCTATTGATACGCCTTTGCACGGTTTACTTCCATTTAAACATATCGATCACCTTCATCCGGATGCTTTAATTGCTGTAGCTGCGGCAAAAGACAGCGAAGCAATTACCAAAGAAATCTGGGGAGATACGATGGGTTGGGTTCCATGGCAGCGTCCTGGTTTTGACTTAGGACTTCAGCTTGAAAAATGTTTAGTTGATAATCCAGGAATCAGAGGGATCGTTTTAGGCAGCCACGGATTATTCACTTGGGGCGAAACTTCGTACGAATGTTATATGAACAGTTTGGAAGTTATCGAAATGGCTTCTGAATATATTGCCAAAAAAATAGAGGAAAACGGACAGGTTTTTGGTGGACAAAAACTAGAATCTCTGCCTGCTGAAGAGCGTAAAAACAAAGCAGCTCAGTTAATGCCGTTATTAAGAGGTTTAGCTTCCTCTGAAAACAGAATGGTTGGTCATTTTACTGACAGTGATGTCGTTTTAGAATATATCAACAGTAATGATCTTGAGCGTTTGGCTCCGCTTGGAACTTCTTGCCCGGATCATTTCTTAAGAACTAAAATTCAGCCTTTGGTGTTGACTTTAGATAAAAATGAAGACTTGAGCGATTCTAAAGCAATTTTAGAGAAATTAAATCCTCTTTTCGAACAATACAGACAAGAATATAAAGAATATTACGAAACCTGCAAACACCCAAACAGTCCTGCAATGCGTGACCCTAATCCGGTAATCATCATTTATCCTGGAGTAGGAATGTTCAGTTTCTCAAAAGATAAGCAGACAACTCGTGTTGCCAACGAATTTTATGTAAATGCAATCAATGTAATGCGTGGAGCAGAAGCTATTTCTGAATACACTTCATTACCAAGACAGGAAGCATTTGACATAGAATATTGGTTACTTGAAGAAGCAAAATTGCAAAGAATGCCGAAAGAAAAACCACTCTCAAGAAAAATTGCGATCGTAACAGGAGCAGGAGGTGGAATCGGACAGGCAATTGCTGACAAAATGGTTCAGGAGGGTGCAGTTGTAGTTTTCACAGACCTTAATCAGGAGGCTGCAGAAGCAGTAACGGCAAAGTACAGCAAAGATCAGGCTGTGGCGGTTCCGTGTGATGTGACGAGCGAAGAAGCAATTGCAAATGCTTTCAAAGAAACTGTTTTAGCTTTCGGAGGAGTAGACATTATTGTACATTCTGCAGGTCTGGCTATTTCAAAATCATTGGAAGACACCACAACGAAAGACTGGGATCTTCTTGAAAATGTTTTGGTTAAAGGGCAGTTCTTAATGGCAAAAACAGGTGTTGACATCATGAAAAAGCAGGGTCTTGGTGGAGATATCGTGAACATTGCAAGTAAAAACGGTTTGGTTGCAGGACCAAATAATGTAGCGTATGGTACTGCAAAAGCAGCACAGCAGCACATGACAAGATTATTAGCGGCAGAATTAGCAGCAGATAAAATCAGAGTAAATGTAGTAAATCCGGATGGTGTAATTGTTGGAAGCAAAATCTGGGAAGGAGCATGGGCAGAAGGTCGTGCAAAAGCCAACGGAATTTCTGTGGAAGAGCTGCCTGCATTTTATGCAAAAAGAAATTTATTAAACGAAATTATTCTTCCGGAAGACATCGCCAACGGAGTTTTTGCCTGCGTAGGAATTTTGGATAAAAGTACAGGAAACATCATTAATGTAGACGGAGGAATGGCAAATGCGTTTCCAAGATAATTATTATTTATAAATATTTTTTTATTTGGGCAGCTTAATCCGCCCATAGTTTATCCTGAGCTTGTCGAAGGTTTCCCGCTTTTTTGCTCGTCGTATCTCCTCACAAAAAGAGCTCCACTCAGGTCGGGCTGCGAGAATTCGAAAGCAATTTAAGGGATGAATAAATATTTAAAACTAATTTTAGGCAATCAATCAACCTTGTCAAAGTTTAAAACCTTGACAAGGTTAACAAAAATCAAAATATGATTATAGGAAAAGATATCATTGAACAAATTAATAAAAACGAAGTTGAAAACTTTAATTCAGACTTTGATTTTCTACAAAATAAATTAACAAAATCGGGATCAAACGTTTCTGAAATCGTCAACAAAATTGCCGATTTTCAGGTGGCGATTCCAAGTTGGGCTCTGGGAGCGGGTGGTACAAGATTCGGAAGATTTTCTTATGGTGGTGAGCCTGCCAATCTGGAGCAAAAACTAGATGATATCGGTTTATTGCATACATTGACTCACTCTGCGGGAGCGGTCTCTCTGCACATTCCATGGGATATCCCGACCGATGTACAGGCAATCAAAGAAAAAGCTGCGTCACACGATCTTCTTTTTGATGCAATGAATTCCAACACGTTTCAGGATCAGCCGGGAGCGAAAGCTTCCTACAAATTTGGTTCTCTGAATGCTGTAAATGAAGATTCGCGTGCTTACGCAGTAGAACACAACAAAGAAGTGATAAGAATCGGACAAGAATTAGGTTCAAAAAGCTTAACCGTATGGTTGGCAGACGGAGCAAGCTTTCCGGGACAGTTAAATTTTCAGACCGCTTTATCAAACACCGAGAAAAGCCTAAAAGAAATCTACGCAGGAATGCCGGAAGACTGGAAACTGTTCATCGAGTACAAACCTTATGAACCGAATTTCTACTCAACAACCATTCAGGATTGGGGAACTTCATTCATGTTGGCAAATGCTTGTGGCGAAAGAGCTTTCACGTTAGTTGACCTTGGACATCATTTACCGAACACCAACATCGAGCAGATCGTTGCAACCCTAATGTATAAAGGGAAATTAGGTGGTTTCCACTTCAACGACAGTAAGTACGGAGATGATGATTTAACGGTTGGTTCGATTAAACCGTATGCTTTATTCTTGATTTTCAATGAATTGGTATACGGAATGGAAAACAACGCAAACAATCCTTATCCGGCATGGATGATCGATGCAAGTCATAATATTAAAGATCCTCTTGAGGATTTATTACAGTCCTTAGAAGCTATTTTAATTGCTTATGCTCAGGCACTTTTAGTTGATCAGAAAGCGTTGAAAACAGCACAGTTAAACAATGATGTTGTTGCAGCTCAGGATATTTTGCAGAATGCGTACAGAACAGATGTTCGTCCGTTACTAAGAGCTGCAAGACTGCAGACGGGTGCTGCAATTGATCCTATTGCTGCTTACAGAAACCTGAAGGTAAGAGAAAAATTAATTACCGAAAGAGGTCTGGAAACAAAAGCAACAGGATTGTAAACACTTATTAAATTGATAATTTAACTTTTGAGTGCAATCGAAAGTTTTTATTATATGTATCCTTATTTTTTATCATTAAGGTTGAAAGTGTTTGGATTATTATGGTTTCAAGCATCCTCGCTTAGAAAATTTGTGGATTTTTTCTAATAATCTTAATATCTGAACACTCCTTAATGGTGTGGAAATTTTTTAAATTATGTCACTAATGAAAATATTAGCGTCATTTGTATTAAAAAGAGTAAGCCAATCCAAGTCATTAGTGAAAAGCATTAGTGAAATTTGTGTTTAAAATAAAACTTCAACAAAAACAAATGAGTGCTATTAATAAAAATATTAGCACAATTTGTGTTTAAAATAAAATAATCATCCAAGAATGTCTAAAAAAAAGAAGGTAACCATTGTATTTGATATTGGAAAGACCAATAAAAAATTCTTTTTATTTGATAAAAATTATAAAGAAGTTGTTCGGGAATATACAGAATTACCGCTCACTACCGATGAAGATGGTTATCCGACGGAAGATCTCGCAGCACTTCAAAACTGGATTAAAGATAATTTTAATGCCATTCTCGATGATGAAAATTTTGAAGTAAAAGCCATCAATTTCTCGACTTATGGAGCCAGTTTCGTACATCTGGATCAGAAAGGAAATGTTCTGACTCCTTTGTACAACTATACCAAACCGATGGATCAGGATATTCTTGATTTATTTTATGAAAAACATGGCAGCAGACTGAAAATTGCCCGTGAAACCGCATCTCCTCAAACCGGTATGCTCAACTCCGGACTGCAATTATTCTGGTTAAAATACAAACATCCGGAAGTTTTCAAAAAAATTCGTTACAGCCTTCATTTACCTCAGTATTTATCGTACTTATTTACCGGAATTTGTGTTTCAGAATTTACCTCAATCGGCTGTCATACCAATTTGTGGGATTATGACAAAGCAGATTATCACGACTGGGTTTACGATGAAGGAATTGACGCTATATTGGGACCAATCGTTCCGACTTCAGCGAGCATCAACACTTCTTACAGAAATAAAAAAATAAAAATCGGTGTTGGAATTCACGATAGTTCTTCAGCATTGCTACCTTATATTTTAAGTAAAAAAGAACCGTTTTTATTGCTTTCAACCGGAACATGGAGTATTTCTTTAAATCCGTTTAACGATGAAAGTCTGACGGATGAAGACATCGAAAACAACTGTCTGAATTACATGAGAATTGACGGAAAACGTGTAAAAGCATCCCGATTTTTCATGGGGAATGAGTACAAAATTCAGGTTGAAAAACTGTGTGCTTACTACGGAAAAGAATATGGTTTCCACAGAGAAGTGGAGTTTGATCAGGATTTGTATCTGCGTTTAATGAAGAATAAAAATATCTATTTCCGTTTTGAAGGCATTATTTTAAAACGAAAAATGATTACTGCGACAGATTTAAATTCATTTGGAACCTTTGAAGAAGCGTATCACCAGTTAATGATCGAATTAATGGATTTGCAGATTCACACGATTACCAATGCCATCGGAAATTCGGAAATTAAAAATATTTATATCGACGGAGGTTTTACAGACAATGATGTCTTTATGAAACTGATGTCTCATCATTTCCAGCATTACAATGTGATGTCTACCCATTCTCCGTTGGGATCGGCTTTAGGAGCTTCAATGGTGATTTCCAATAAAAAAATAGACGAAACTTTCTTACAGCAGCATTATCAGATGAAAGTGTTGCAACCGCTCATTCTTAATTTATAAATTTTGTTGGAAGCTGGAATTCAGATGCCAGAAAACTAAATAAATATTATTGATAATCATTTAGTTTTCAACATCAAACAACAAACATCTATCACCCAACAACAAACATCCAACAACCAATTATGTCATTTCCATTTGATACCAATTACGCTTCTTTAGAATTACTGATCGAAAAAGCAAAAAAGAAAATGCCCCGTTTTGCTTTCGAATATCTTGATGGCGGCTGTAACGAAAATATCAACCGCGACAGAAATACAAGTGAATTGCGGGATGTTCTCCTTCGTCCGCGCTACCTGAACAATAATTACGCAGAAGCCAATATGGAAACGGAATTATTCGGTGTAAAATATTCCGCACCCTTCGGAATTTCTCCCGTTGGCTTACAGGGATTGATGTGGCCGAATGCTCCGGAAATTTTAGCAAAAGCAGCTTTTAAACATAATATTCCTTTTATTTTAAGTACAGTAACGACTAGCAGTATAGAAAGAATTGCTGAATTAACGGAAGGAAAAGCGTGGTATCAGTTATATCATCCGAGAGAAGAATGGTTGCGTGACGATATTCTCGACCGTTGCAAAGCTTCTGGATACGATGTTTTGTGCGTATTATCGGATGTTCCGACTTTCGGATACAGAGCAAAAGAAATTAGAAACGGTTTGGCAATGCCTCCTCAACTGAATTTCAGAAATGTTTCCCAGGCTTTGGCAAGACCTGAATGGTGTCTTGAAATTTTGAAACATGGCGTTCCAAGTTTCAAAACAATGGAAAAATACATGGAAAAAAACATGAATGTAAAACAATTGGGACAGTTCATGAACTCCACTTTCTCAGGTAGATTAAATTCAGACAGAATAAAAGCCATCCGTGACAAGTGGAAAGGAAAACTGGTTATTAAAGGCGTTGCTTCTGATGAAGATGCAGCCGAAGCGGTACGTTTAGGCTTTGACGGAATGATTATTTCCAATCACGGTGGAAGACAGCTTGATGCGGGAGAATCGACTATTGCTGTAGTCAAAGAAATCAGCGAAAAATATAAAGGTCAGATTAAAATCATGATGGACAGTGGCGTACGAACCGGTCCGGATGTTGCCCGTGCTTTGAGCTGTGGCGCAGAGTTTACTTTTATGGGAAGAACTTTTATGTATGCAGTCGGAGCTTTAGGCGATAAAGGAGGTGATCACATTATTGAAATGTTGAAAATGCAATTCAGACAGGTGATGGAGCAGGTTTGTTGTGAAAAACCGGAAGATTTGCAGAACTTTAGGGTAAAGTAAACTTTGATATTCAATAGAAACAAACTTTAGCCCGTTTTTTTGTGACAAATTCGGATGGCTTTAGCCAAAACAGATGTTTAGAACTTAAATAGTTAAAAGAAATATATCTCAGCTAATTTTAATCATAACAAAAGCATTCAATAGTTTAGCTTTCGTTAAAAAATATTTTTAGTTCTTCAAATTCAACTTCTAAATCATTTAAGTTTTCAGGTTTTGTCGATTTATAAACTGACTTCCATTTTTTTTAGTCACAAAACTTGACAATGTCTGAAAAGTCTATTTTTTGTAGTAAATTAGAAATTCGTATGGTTTTCTTATTGTCAAAGGATTGAAAACGATGATGTTGAGTAAGTCAAGAACCATTTTGATTGTAGGTTTTTTAATTTGTTGTGACGTTCAAAAATCCATCAATTCCTCTTTTTCCATATAAATTGACTGAATTATTTTTGGAAGTAATATCAATTTGTTTTATATCTAGTTTAATTAAAGTTTCAATTAATTTTCCATTATCATAACTTACAATTTTCCAATTCACCATTAATAATGGGTTTTCTCTAAGTTCATTGCTATTTGTTTTTGCTTCTATAAATTCCGAAACTTTATATTTTTTCTTGGATTTATTTTCAAAGTTATAATACTTAGGTTTTTCAACATTCAGATTATAACTTGTAACCAGATCCCAAAACTTTTCTGACCAATTTCCGGAATCCCATATTTTTATTTTCGAGTTTAAGATACTTTCAACTTCTATTTTGTTGTTTTCTTTATCAATCAAAAGTTCTGATAGAATAAATATATCATAGGGAAACACCGAATTATTTAATTTTTCAATTAATATCTCATTGTAAGGTTTTAAATCCACTTTAGATAGTTTAATGTGATATATAAAATTGCCTAATTCAGAACCATTTTTGGACTTAAGATTGGATGATATATAATGATAACGTTTTTGTTTACTCATCTTTTTTAATGAGAAGGCATCATTAGTTCTACAACTTAAAATAGTAATAAAAGAGAAGAAAAAAATATATTTTAATTTCATTGTGTTATGTGGTAAATTCAGCCAATTTTCAAATATATAAAATTTTAAAAAGTAATAAATAGAAATTGATTGATATGAATTAAAAATTCACATAGATATCTATGCGAATTATATTGATTAAAAAGTTGATTATTTAATTTTTCTTCTCAGACTTCACCGCCTGTCTCGCCAACAATTTCCAGTCATTTTTTACCTTAGTCCAAACCAATAAAATATCCAGAGTCACATCACCCGGAGCTTTTCCCAAATCAGCAGTTGTTGCATAAAAGTGATGACGGACAATTGCGGTATTTCCAACGATATTCACGTTTTGATTGGTAATATCAATCGTTAAAAAATCAGATTTCTTGCTGACCAATTTTTCTACAAATTCTTTAGCATCATCAATATGACCTCCCGAATGCCCATACGTTAATTCCGGTAAAATTAAAGATTCTAACGATGATTTGTCACCATTAATCATGGCTAATCTTAGCTTTTCGGCAACATCAGTTACAGCATCTTTATCGTTTTTTTTCTGCGCAAAAACAGTGATTGCCACTAAGAAACTTAGGGTAAAAATTATTTTTTTAATCATTATAATTAGATTTTTTTTAAAAATTCAAAGTAATTCCAATAATTATTAGAATCTTATTTTTTAACGATTTGTTTGTCTATTCCGTAGGAATCTAAACTGCTTTATTTTTAGTATGTTGAGATTCCTGCGGAATGACAAAATGACTGCTAATTTTAGCGTTATGATTAAAAACTGATATTCATATAATTTTCATCCAACATCAATCATCCAACATCAATCATCATCTATAATGATTCTCTCTGAATAAACTTAAACACATTATTCACCGATTCCTTTTTGTTTTTTAAAATCATATAGGCGGCAGATTCCCCCATTGCTTTAAAATCTGTGGTGATCACTGTAATTCCGAGCAATTCTTTCAAAGGTGTTTCGTTATAAGAAATAATTCCGATGTCTTCGCCTAATTTCAGATTTTTTTGACGGATCTGCTTCACCAAATTGACCAGATCTCGTTCCCGGATTGTAATGAAAATATCTTTATCCTGCAGTTCCATATCAGGATAAATTTCGTCGAGGATCTCATAATCAAGTTTAAAATCTTTGCAAAACTTTTCAAAACCACGTACAATACGGAAAGGGTAGGGATGAATTGATTTATCAGGGTAAACCAGAATAATCTTTTCATATTTCTTTATTTTCTCCAGACCTTCTTCTAAGGCATTATAAATATCATGCTCAAAATCCTGAAAAATTGAACCGTATTCTCCTGAAATATTGGGTTTGGTATTGTCTAGCAACAAGAGTTTGTTTTTGGGAATCTGCTCAATCATGTCTAAAACTTCCTGTGTAGAACTCGTATGTTTAGACTGCTCGTCGCGAAAATGCGGCATGATGACATAATAATCAAATCCTCCCAGATTCTTTTTTAAGGAGTTTATGAAAAGTGTTTCATCACAATGGTAAATATACATCTCAACATTACCTTTGGTACCGATTGCATTGACGAAATAATTATAAATCATCATTTTATAGGTACTCGGCTTGTTAATCAGAAAGAAAATATTGATAATGTCATTCTTATTAATACGCGAAATATAATATCCTTTTCCCTTTACCGATTCGATGATCTGCCTTTTACGAAGCTCTTTGTAGGCTTTTTCCACAGTATCTCTCGATAAGAAACAGGATTCGCTGAGCTCGTTGATGGAAGGAATTTTTTCTCCGATTTTTATTTGCCCTCCGTCAATCCCGTTCAGAATAGAATCTACAATCTGTTTGTATTTTGGAACTCTGGAGTTTTCGTTGATATTGATTTCGAGTGTATCTGACATGATCTTTAAGTAGGAGATATTGTTTCAGTTAAAAAAAATCTGTTAAAGAGATTGTATAATGATTGAAGACAAGTTACAAAAATTTAGATTAAATAATTCATATACTTATTAATCAAGATTTGTAGTGTAATGTTCTTGTTTTCAGTTGTTTAAATTTTTTATTTATATAATGTCAGAAATTGAGAAAATGCAGAATTTTGTTGTGAAACTTAAAATTCAATATTTCATTTCTAAAAACATTATTCTTACTGTCCCATTTTAAACTTATCAAATGGATGTTAAATTTATACCGATGAATTTATGAATTTACCTGCATAAGTTTGTCATTTCATCCGCATGAGTTGAACAATTCATTCGTATGTATTTTTTAAGCTATGATAATTTTCACAAAACAAAAAACTCCGTACGAGTGAAATGTTTGTAGAAAACATTTTAACTATATAGGAAGAGCTACGTAGTAGCGACATATCCATGCAACACAAAAGCCCTCCCACTCACAAACTCTTCAACCCAAAATTCTCCAACAAAAAAGCCTGCCATTTCTGACAGACTCTAACTGATATGAATGTAATTTTAAGGCATTTTTTTAAATCCTTCTGCTTTTATTTTCCATGTTCCGTCTTTTGGAAAGCCCGGAAATTGTCCTGTCGAATTATCCCAACCTTCAAGCATCATCGCAACCGTCGTCAAAACACCACCATTTCCTGGAAGATAAATCCTAAGACGTTTGTCCTGGAAATTATGACCGTTTTTCAGATAAGTATTGGTCTGGATATTCATAAACAGTGCATCTAAAGCTTTATTCGGAAGTCCCAATCTCGCAGCATTCATCGCGGTCATAGGAAAATCCCAACCCCAGGTGTGTTCCCAGTTCCATCTTTCCCAAACAATATCCAAAGTATTTTTCATTATTTTTTTGTCCAGTTTTTGAGACTCAGGTACCATTCCTAATGCTCCTAAAACTGCAGGGTGGTCCGTCATCCATTTTGGAAATGTGAAAGAATCTTTCGCCGATTCTGTCGATAAATAAACACCATCCTGAACCGGAAGCGGAGCCAGTTTAGAAATCACATCATCCCATTTTTTATCTCTCGGCTGTCCAAGTCTTTCTTTCCATTGCTGAGCGATTTTCAGCGACCAATCCCAATACGCAACTTCGTAAGTCGGGTTGTAGGTATCTTTCGCAGGGAAAACTTCCTGAGCCGGAATTACGCCTTTCCCTAAATTATAACGATTTTTCTCTTTATCATACGTCGCAAAATCTGCCATAAAATCAGCGGTTGCGAAAATCAAATCTTTATATTTTTCAAGAACTTTTTTATCCTTGCTATTACGGTACAAAAGTTCGGTCATATAAATAATGTGCGGTTGTTCCCAAATCAAAAATGCGGCAACAGAAGACGGACTTTCATTGCCTTCGTTATCCGACATTTTAATCCACCGAACGCCTTTGTAACCTTGTCTTTCTGCTAATTTTTTAGCTTTATCAAAAGTTCTGAAATAATAGTCAAGTTGTTTTTCCAGAATCTCAGGTCTTCCCCACAAAGCATAATGAACACCGTGCCACCAATGCATTTCCGTGTGCGGTTTTCCGTACCAGCTGTTGAATGTCAAACCCGTTTCTTGAGGTGGATTGCTTCCACCACACTGAACTTTGGTTAAATATTCTGAGAGAACAACTCTTCGTTCCAGTTCATTGGCTCTCGGGTCTGTACTTCCTTCAAAATCAACAGCAGCACCGCTTTCCCAAAAGTTTTTCCAGCCTGAAGTGCTTTCTTTTTCAGCATCAGCGAATAAAGTTCTGTTAGATTTTGGTCTTTTACCTGAAAATTCAACACTTAATTCTACCGTTTTGTTTTTCGAAGAAGGCTCGTACACGAAGTAGTGTTTTCCGGCCTCACGAAGTTTTCCTTCCGTAAAATTAAATTGAGTATAATAATCTGTACTTTGTAGTGTATGCTGAATCAAACCCTGCGTTGATTGTGAAGAAACAATCTTCGTGGTGTGGTCATTTTCTCTTCCGTAAAATGCGGCGTCATCCAAAAACTGTCCGGTCGGAGAAGGGTAGCGTGCAAAAACTTTCAATTTGTTTTGTGAAATCAAATCAGATTCTATTTTCACCCCGATTTTATCGGAATTCTGAAAAGAAGCCGTCCAAACTTTTACCGGAATTCCTTCCAAAGAAAATTCGCTGGTGATAATTCCCGTCCACAAATCAATTTTCTGATTAATGTTGGTCAAATCTGAAATTTTCGCTTTCTGACCATCTTTTTTCGTCATTTCAAGACCTATATTTCCTAACTGCAAACGGTGTTGATTGATGCGGAAATATTCGACAGCTTCTTTGTTTCTCTGTGGTTCTTTAAGTTGAACACTGTACAAAGCTTTTCGGCCGTCATTATTGAAATCATAAGCTTTTAAAGTTTCTTCAAACTTATAATCTTTCGTATTCGGAAAGCTGTTCCAGCCCCATTCAGACTGTGTTCCTAGAGAAACACCATTTTTATAATATTCAGGAAACGACTGCATTCCGGTAATGTCGACAGTGTACGCAAACTTCCCGTTTCCAACTGTCAAAGTAGAAAGAGTGTCAGCTTTTGTGTTGACCACATTATGTCGCTGAACAACCTTCTTTCGGTCGATTTTCTGGGCATTCATTGAAGAAAATCCCATTAGGAAAATCCCAAGATATATTGTAATTTTTTTCATTTTATCTTAATTTATACTTTAAAAAACTTGCGTTAATATTTCTATATTATCTGCCACGAATGCACGAATAAAAGTTTATCCTTCATAAAAAACATTCGTGCATTCGTGGCAATTATGTTCTACTTCAAAACCGTCGCACTCATCATTCCAATCACCACATCATTGCTCACTGCCGTTAATTTTATTGATTTTAATTCTTTATTTGCATCAATAGGCAAATCCAGAATCGTCGCAGAACCCCCATCCACCTGACGGTCTGTAAATCCTTTGATGCTTGAATATTTGCTCAAAGTTCCGCCTTTGTACAATTCTCCCGTTTTCAGTTTTAAACGATACGGAATTTTGTCATCCGGAATTTCAAAAGCAAAATTATCATCAAACAAATCCTGCTCAATCGGCCACCAGTTCGTTGGGTTTTTCAGCTCCAATTCTGTTATCGAACCGTCTGTATACTGAACGGCAATCTTTCCATTCACAATTTGTGACTGCATCGGATTCGTAGAGCCGGCCATCAGAAAATAGATTTTTTTTCCTTTACCTGAAACAGGAATTTCAAGAGTATCTGAATAGTTATCCCACTGACTGACAAACGCAATATTTTTATCAGTTTTATCAATTAAAAATGGAATTCCAAGGAAATCAACTTTGCCATTTTTTCTTTTGTTCATCAATCCGCTGTCATCTATTTGAGCAGTGATTAACGGATAGCACCAGTTTCCGATTCCCTGCCATGGAAGCTGTAAAGTCGGAACATCCAGTCTTGGCGAAAGGTATTTCTGACTGAAAATTTCGGTTACTTTTTCATTGTATTTTGAAGCCAATGAAATATTGTTAAACTGTCCCTGATTTTCAATTTCCCAATCTGTGATTTCAATATTTTGTTTGATACCATTGTAATCAAGTTCAATTGAATTCGTTCCCTTACTTAAAACATTCGCCGGAATTTCAATGGTCGTATTTTGATTTTTTTGAATTGAAAAAGTTTTGTTTAAACCATTAACAATCAGTTTTCCATTAATTGGATTGGAAGATTTGGATTGAATCTGAAGTTTTTTATTCACCCATTTTGTCTCCAAAGGAAAACGGATATCAACATTTACGGGTTGCCACCAAGTTGTACCATTTTGCTCAACTTGTACGAAAAAAGTTCCTTTTTTTTCTTCCTGAATTAAATTAAATTGATTTTCGTTTCTGGTTTTTATTAATTCCTGTGGGTCAAGAATATCTTTAATTTTCTTTTTTGAATCAAAATTCAATTGAAGACTTTCAGAAATATAATTAGTGAAATCAGTTTTTTCGTTTTTAATTTCTTCTCCAGAATAATTGATTTCAATTTTAAAATCATTTCCTTTCGGAGTTTCAAACTGAACAAAAGGTTGCAGAATAGAGTTGGGTTTAATCTTCCAATCCACCTTTTTACCATTCACTTTCACCGATTTAATGTTGGAATAATTCACAGGAATCTGCATTTCCAACGCTACCGGATTTTGGTATTTTGATTTAAATAAATATTCAGTTTTCTTCGAAGTTCTGGTAAACTGATATTCCCAATCAGGAAGTTTCAGTTCGGCCGAATTCCAATCTTTCGGAAAGCCAGGTTTGATGCTGATTTTATTTTCCAATAAATTCGGATAAACTCCGAAAAGTCCTTCTGTCAAAGTTCGTGAAGCCACGCCAATCGGGTCGGCAAAATCTCGGTACAATTCTCCACGGAACGCATCGTAATGAGAAAGCTGTTCAAAATTCCCCGGACTGATGCCGTAATACATCGACTCCACCAGATTTCCCTTCCAAAGTTGATAAGCATCCTCACTTCTTCCGGCTTGCCAATACGCCAAAGCGGTCTGTAAATTTTCCGCCAAAGCAACATTATTAATCGACCAATCGTATGGTTGCCAGTTGGTTGTGGAAAGTGTGTAATAGTCTTTATTTTGAACACCTTTTACCGTCACCGGAATTTTAGGCGTATGATGATTGATGTACTGTAAGTTTTGATAATCTTCAAATTCATTCAAGATGAAGGCATCCGAAACGTGATAAATTGACCAGATTCCGGGTTTATCGTGAACGATTTGATTGCCCAAAGCATCTTTGTATTCAGCAAAATAACCTTTGTCTTTTATCCAAAGCTGGTTTTTCATTGCTTTTAAAATTGTATCAGCTTCCTGTTCATAAGGTTGAGGATTTTCGCCAATGATTTTTGCCAGTTTCGCCATTTCACGGTTGGCTCTGTAATTATATGCCGAAGTGTGTGTCACTTTTCCACCCGAATATTGAAGCGCATCGCTCGCCCAAATCGCCGCATACGCATCATACAAATCACCACGTTTAAAATTTCGTTTTTCCCAATCCATATGGCGAACCATCGTAGGCCAAATTTTTTTCAGGAAATCCTTGTCGCCAGTGTAATTAAAATGCGAAAACATCTGGTCAAAAAACACCAGATTCATATCGTAATGATGCGGTTTTGTGTTGTCATTTGGATTTCTGGAAATATAGCCGCTTGAAAAAACGGAAGTTCCCATTTTCTCTTCGTGACGTGCAAGATGTCGCATTGTATCCATTTCAACGGGCGCAAAATCAGGTTTCAAAACCTGCGAATTGGCGTAACTTTCAAAATGTTCTTTTGCTCTGTCGTGCCAACTCAAAGCATCGGCTGTGTAAGCACCACGCCACGCATTCAGTCGCATTCTCCACGCTACTGCGCCGTGAAGGAAGGTTGGACTTTCCCAAATTCCGTCTGCGGCAACCGCTAAATTGGCTCCGAAATTATTCAAATCTGCATCCGGAGTTTTAAGCTGAATTCTGTTCGTTAATGTTAAACGGGATTTTTCCGCTTCATTGAAAATGTTTTTCAAATCTTCATCTGAAAAATTCTTATCCGATTTTCCTTTGGCAATCTGAATATAAACCGGTTGTTTTTGTGAAGAATACGAGGCGTAAACAATCGGAGATTTGTCTGTTTTATTTTGAGTAAACTCGGAAAGTTTTTCTAAAGTTGTAGCATCAGTTTGCTGTAATGAAGTGACATTCGAAAAATTTCCGCTAACGATTTGAGTTTCTTTTTTCTTATTTAAATAATTAAGTTGGAATTGATTTTTATTTAATTGAAACTGATTGTTCAGACAATATTCAGGCAACAGATAAAATCCGGATTCCGGGTCTGCGCCAATGTCACCATTTCTGCTAAAAGTCGTTCCGCTCGCACCGCCGTAAACTGCGTAGATTTTTGTCGAAGAATCTACATTGACGGCTTCCATTTTTAAAACCAAACCTTCTTCTTTAGCCTGTGCCAAAACGGTCAGTTTTAAAGTTCCGGTTCCAAGAATAGGGTCTTTGATTTCATACAGCATCGAACCCGGTCGGTAACGCGTTTCAATTTTATCAGCCTGAATTAATTTTTTAATCGAATTTCCTTTCTGAATCACAAACTGAAGATTGCCGCCCATTCCCGGAAGATACAATGCAAATTCCGGCAAATCTCCGGCTTCAACTCTCGAAGCACGGTTATCTCCATACAAAGCCCGGTTGAATCTGTATTTTCCATTGACCAGTAAAAAATCGCCTTTATCTTCCTTGTAATGCAGTTCACGCTCGTTATTCTGCCAATGTTTTGACTGGGAAAACGAATGTGAAAATGCCGACAAAATAATAAATCCGGCGAAAATGGTTTTTCTGCGCATCTTAATTTTTAAAATATTTGTATGGATTGTCTTTTTTCAGTCATAATAAAATGTAGATGCGATTTTATAAATAAAATTGATAATCAACAATATTTAAAGACACTTCGACAAGCTCAGTGTAACATCTCTAATACTAACTGTTTTTATAACGTGTCAGTCTGAGCTTGTCGAAGACTTTTTATAACAAGCAGATTAATCTGAATTTATAATGTATTTAATTAATATTACGGTTTTAACTCGGTTAAGGGCTGTCCGTTAACAGTTACATTTTTTAAAGTTACATTTTTCAAATAGTCCACTTTGTAAGGAATCTGAACGCCGGTCATCTTTGCATTAATCATCGTGAAATCTGTCACAGGAGAAGATTCGTAAGCATCAGAGAATACAGCATATTTTCCGCCTTTGTCCACCGTTAAATTTTCGACCCAGATATTTCTGATGGTCGGAATGTGATTTCCCGGCTTTTCATAGTGCATATTGAAACGCACGGCAGCTTCTTTGTAAGCACCCACTTTTGTATTATAGAAAAACACATTTTCGATGATTCCGCCTCGGCTTGAGCTGGTTTTAATTCTTAAAGCACGGTCAAGATTCTTGCTGTCCATCACGTTTCCGATAGCATAAATGTTTTTCGCACCGCCTGCAATTTCACTTCCAATCACAACACCACCGTGACCGTCTTTCATTTCGCAGTTTTCGATGATGTGGTTTTCGGCAGGTTTTCCGATGTCTCTTCCGTCCTCGTCTCTTCCGGATTTAATAGCAATACAGTCGTCTCCTGTGTCAAAATATGAATCTTTAATCCAGACATTTTTACAGGCTTCCGGGTCGAAACCATCGTTGTTTGGTCCGTGGCTGATAACTTTTACTCTTTCAATCAAAACGTTTTCACACAAAACAGGATTCAAATTCCACATCGGAGAATTCTTTACCAAAACATCTGCCATATAAAAGTTTTTTGACTTATAAGGCTGAACGAAATTGGGTCTCAAATAATAACCATTACCGAAAATTCTTTCTCTTGCTGGTTTTCTCGCAGCCATATATTCGTGAAGTTTTGCACGGGCAGGGTTTTGTCTTCCGGGACGAGATTCGTTGTAACCATATTTTGTAGCACCACACCAGAACCACCAGTTGTCTAAATCGGCATTTCCGTCTAAAGTTCCTTTTCCGGTAATGGCAATATTTTCTTCTTCGTAAGCGTAAATTAAAGATGAATAATTCATACATTCCATTCCTTCCCAACGTGTGAAAACAATAGGGTAGTCGTTACTGTCCTGGCTGAATAAAATGGTTGAACCGTCACTTAAATGTAGATTAACGTTAGATTTTAAATAAATTGCTCCAGTCAGGAAAACTCCGTTTGGAACAACAACTCTTCCGCCACCTTCTGCGTTACATTTTTCGATTGCTTTTTTGAAAGCTTCTGTATTTTTTGTTTTTCCGTCGCCAATTGCTCCGAAATCAGTCACCAGATAATCCACTTTTCTGAATTCCGGTTTTTTGATTTGTTTTTTTAAAGCTTTGATTTCTTTTAAGGGCTGTTTTGCGGAAGTCCACGGTTTATACTGAGCCGAAAAAGAAATCGATATAAGAAATGCAAAAAGATATAAAATGTATTTTTTCATAATGTCAGAAAATTATTGATTTAAAGACGATTTTTTAATAATCTTCTTTGTTAATCGCAATCTAAAAGAATTATGACGAATAATTATCCTGCACTGTCGGTACAGCAGATTTATATTTTTCTTATTTCCAAACAAAGTATTTTTGTTTGATCTCAGCGATCAGTTATTGCAAAATATATGACATACAACCAACCCAAAATACCGTGAATGATTGCCCATAATAAAGATTTGTTCCTGTCCCAGGAAGTAACGACTGCAATCACAGAACCGAGACTGATTCCTGTCTGTGTAACAGTGTTTGTAACTTTGTTGGCTGTTTCAGGATCTGAAGTGTTTTGTGCGGCGATGATAGAAAACGCAAGTACTACAAAAGTGAAGGTGAAGATTTTTTTTGTCATAAATTTTAAGTTATTGTTTCTGATAGTTTTATTTTAGCCTGTTTTTTTCAAATTCTGTCTGAGAAATCGAGTACATTTCCATTTCCTTATCATTGTAAATTATAGTTTTATTTAAAGTCATTCCGTTTTTTAATGCAACTCTTTTTGAGTTTTCATTTTCAGGAAAAATCATTGATATCAGGCGGTCATGAAATCTGTTATCAAAAGCAAATTCTTTACATTTTCTGGCGCTTTCACAGGCAAATCCTTTTTTTCTGAAGTCTGGAAGAATAGAATATGCAATTTCCAATTCAAACTGATTTTCAACTTCTCTTACTAGAAGTCCACACTGACCAATCATCTGCTCTGTCTCTTTGCAAATCAATACATTTTGTCCGCCAAGGTTATTTTTATAACGATCAAATGTCCATTCAAACCATTTTTCACAACATTCTTCCGGAGATGAAAATTCAGACATTCCAAGAAGTCTTAATGTTTCCTGATCTTTAAATAGATGAACCCATGTTTCAAAATCTGAAGATTCAAGTTTTCGAAACCTCAGTCTTTCGGTTTCCTGATCTGTTAAAAGGAATTTCATTAAATTTTTATTTAAATCTCAATTTAAGTTTAAATCACTCTCAAATTGAATTATCACTTTGGTTTTATAACACTGAAACCCAAAATTCCGGATTTTGTGTTAAATAATTCACATTTTGCAATAATTTTTTTCCCCAATGTTAGGCTGGAACCGTCTGAAAACATATATTTGCAGCCTAAATTTTTATAGACATGAAAGAACTTATTGAAAAAATCAACGCAGAATTCGAAGCGTTTGCAACTGAAGCAAACCAACAATCAGAGAAAGGAAACAAAGCAGCGGGTACAAGAGCTCGTAAGTCAGCTTTAGAATTGAGCAAATTGTTCAAAGAATTCAGAAAAGTTTCTGTAGAAGAATCTAAAAAATAAGACAGACTCAGCCGGCTTACTAAAGCCGGTTTTTTTACGCCTTATTTCGAGAGGACTTTTTCTTTAATACAAGTAATTCTTTCATAAATGGAAGATTTTTTTTGCTAAAATATTTGAAGATTTCAATTCTTATTCCCAAATTTTACGGCTTTTAGTTAAATATTGATAATTTACTATTAAATAACTCATTTCGTATTGAATTGTATCAGGTTTGAAATATATATTTGTCTCATTAATAAACATGATAACAAATTTATATGAAACGGATTTTTATTTTATTTCTCATTATTTCAACAACTCTTTCTGCACAAAAAATACAGATTGTCGATGCTGAAAATAATCAACCCATTGCCAATGCAAGAATTGTTTTATCTGATCAATTGTTGTATACCAATGAAGATGGTTTTGCGCCATTAGAAAGTTCTGCACAAAATTTCGAAGTTTCGGCTTCTGGCTTTCAGAAAGAAAATATTAGCAATTTTCAAAGTGTGGTGAGACTTAAACCTTATATGAGAGATATCGAAGAAGTGAAAATCATCAATGTTGATATTAAAAATCTTTTCGAAGATCTTCTTAAAAATTATCACAAGAGATATTACGACGATCCTTCCCTGTATGACATTACGTTTAAGTCTAAAGGATTTAATAATGATAAACTTTATTTTATGGTCATTGCTGAAGCCAAATTATGGAGCGAAAGCAATACGTACAATTACAAATATGGCTACAAAAAAGAGTATGATGAGATGCTGCAGATGCAGCTCAATAATGTAAAATATTACAAAAAAAATGAGTCTAAAAGTATCTTTAACACAAAAACTAAAGAAATTAATCATGAAGAAATAGGTAATTTCTTTTTTAACTTCGAGCTTAACAGAATCTTGGTCAATATGAGAATGAAGGGCTCTAAAAGCGTTGGAAGACTGTTATCTGAAGATGGTGACTTACAGCTGATTGGTGTCAAAATAAAATCTGAAAATGGTATTGAGATAGAAGGAGAAATCACGTACGATAAAAAAGACAAGGTGGTAACTTTATATGATCTTAACTATATCCAGGGTGGTTTTCCTCCTTACAGAAGAACAAATACCGATGGTAAAGAATTTGATTTTCAGGCAGGTAACGCAAATGTGACTTTCGATTTTTACAAGAAAGACGGGAAATATATTCAGGCATTGAAAAAAACTTCAGGAGAAAAATTTTTTGTAATGTATGATGGGAAAAAAGATGAGAAAAAATTCAGCACAGAAATTATCTACAACACGTTTGCAAAATCCAACAAGAAAGGATTAACTTCTAAAGTCGATCTCACCAAAAGCATTTGGGAAAATGTTCCGGTAAAGGAGGATAAGGAAAGTGCCGTTTTGTTGTCAAAGGAGGAACAGGAATTTATCAACCAGAAATAACAGACTATGAAAAAAATCCTTTTATCAGCATTTACTTTAGCTTCATTTGCATCAAATGCACAGACTCACCGTTTTATTTATGATGTAGAATACAAGAAAGATTCTACACAGAATATCACCACCAAAGAAAATTACCATTTGGATATTGAACCAAAGGAGGTTAAATATTATCCGCGAGATTTTTTTGTTGGAGACTCTTTGGTTGCCCATAATCTTGCGATTCCAAATGGAGCAAATTTTAATACTTCAAATATTCTTACGCACAAACCAGGAACTGATGATTATGAATATTATGATGTTTTAGAAAATATTATTTTAAAACTTCCATCAAAAAATAAGCAGAACTGGAAACTGACGGATGATAAAAAGAAAATAAAAGACCTTCATCTTCAGAAAGCCACCACCACTTGGGGCGGAAGAAACTGGGTTGCATGGTTTACTTCTGATATTCCTTTTCAGGAAGGTCCTTACAAGTTTCATGGTCTTCCGGGATTGATTGTCGAGCTTTATGATGACCAAAATAATTATAAATTTGAATTGGTGAAAACTCAGAAGCTGACAAAACCTTATGTCAACCAGTACATCAGTTACATGATCGAACAAAGTGTTCCGGTAAATGAAGAAAAATATACAGCCACAAAACTTAAATACTACGATTCTCCGATCAACACATTGAGAAACAATAGCGGCTCAACAAAAACCAATGAAGAATTCTACCTCAATGACGGAACAAAAGTCGGACAAAACAATTCCCGTGAAGTGAATGAGCGTTTAAGAGAATCTGTCAGAAAGTACAATAATCCGATTGAGCTGAATAAGGCGATAAAATATTCTTTGTAAAGTTTATTTAAGAATCCGTGAAAATCTGTTTGATTTGTGGTTGAATATTTCCGCACGAATGTTATAAATTTTTTTGTTTTAAAATATCTTGATCAAGCAGTTTTTTAATTTCCCAAAACTGATATTCTTTAACTACATGAGTTTTACATAATTTATTATTTAAGTGCATACTGAAATTCATATGCATTCCTTCAACTCTCAAAGAATCGTGGATTGATGGAGTATAATCTGTAAATACAGGAAAAAAATTAGCCAGACATAAAAGATTTCTCATAAAAGATTTAAAGAAATTGGGATCATTGCCAAAATCATCAATGACTCTAATTTTAAATATCTTCTTTCCTAACGTTGTTCCGAATAAGTTTTCAGATATTGTTCCCGAAATAATCACACACGGAATCGAGAAAAATAGTGAAAAAATAGCAGGTTCTTTAAAAATAAACAGAAATATTAAAAAGAAAGGAATCAGATCAATGATTTTTGCAAACAACCGGTCTCTCTCGTTGTTTATATAAATGGTTTTGTAAGGCAAATCATATTCAAATTCATTATAAATTCTTTTTCCCTCTTCATCAAATTGACGGGTCGGGCGATGAATGATCTTTTTTACTTTTAATTCTGATATTTTCAAGTGGCATTTTATTAAGCTTAAATATACAAAGAAAAATAAATGTAGTATTTGATTTGTGAAAATCTGTGCAATCTGCGGAATATATTTTCCCCATTGATTACACAGATTTTCACAATTTTTTGTGTATTCTGAATTTCTTATAAATTTAATTAAATTATCATACTCAACTGAATTCTTTTTCTCGCTTCATCCACTTCGGCCACTTTTACCTGAACGTGTTGATGAAGTTTCACCACTTCATTCACATCAGAAACAAAACCTTCTTTCAATTGCGAAATATGAACCAGTCCGCTTTCTTTGATGCCTAAATCGACGAAACACCCGAAAGCAGTAATATTATTAACTATCCCAGGGAGAATCATTCCTATTTTCAGGTTTTTAATGCTTTTTACGTTTGGATCAAACTCAAAAACTTTAGCAGCTTTTCTTGGATCTAAACCTGGTTTTTCGAGTTCTTTTAAAATATCTTTTATTCCTAAAATACCAATGGTTTCATTAATGTATTTTTCGGGATTGATTAATGCAATTTTCTCTTTATTGGCAATCAATTCATCGGTTTTTATTCCTAAATCTTTTGCCATTTTTTCAACAATTCCATACGCTTCGGGATGAACGGCAGAATTGTCTAATGGATTTTTAGCATTTATAATTCGGATAAATGCTGCAGCCTGTTGATAGGCTTTTTCTCCTAATCTTGGAACTTTTTTCAATTGCTTTCTGTCTTCAAAAGCACCGTTTTCAGCACGGTAATTCACAATATTTTCAGCCATTTTCTCGCCAATTCCGGAAACGTAGCTTAGCAGAGATTTACTTGCTGTATTTAAATTGATTCCGACAGAATTCACGCATTTCATTACCGTAGAATCCAGCTCGCTTTTCAATTGAGTCTGGTCTACATCATGTTGATATTGCCCGACACCAATGGATTTAGCATCAATTTTTACCAGTTCAGCCAACGGATCTGCCAATCTTCTCCCAATAGAAACGGCACCACGAACCGTCACATCATAACTTGGAAATTCATCCCTTGCAATTTTACTTGCCGAATACACCGAAGCTCCGGCTTCCGAAACTACAAAAACCTGCAAAGGCTTATCAAAAGCGATTTTTTTAATGAAAAATTCGGTTTCACGACTTGCCGTTCCGTTTCCGATGGAAATAGCCTGAATGTTATAAGCATTCACCATCGAACGGATCTTTTTCATCGCCATTCCGCTCTCGTTTTGAGGAGCATGAGGATATAGAGTTTCGTTGTGCAATAAGTCACCTTTTTCGTCTATGCAAACGACTTTGCAGCCACTTTTATAACCGGGATCGATTGCCAAAATTCTTTTTTCTCCCAAAGGCGGAGCGAGTAGTAGCTGGCTCAGGTTTTCAGAAAAGATTTCAATCGCCTTTTTATCTGCTTTTTCTTTGGCTTCCTGTAATGTTTCGTTTGAAATGGCGGGTTCAAGAAGTCTTTTATAAGAATCTTTGATGGCTAAAGCAATCTGCTCCGAACTTTCATTTCTTGATTTGATGATTGCATTTTCAATAAAATCAATAGCTTCCTCTTTATCAATTTCTATATTGGTTTTCACAAAACCTTCTGCTTCTGCTCTCAGCATTGCTAAAAGTCGGTGAGAAGGTGTTCTACCCAAACTTTCCTCCCATTCGAAATACTGTGAAAACTTTTGTGCTCCTTCCTCATCTTTTTTAGCTTTTACCACTTTTGAAGTGATGACGGCTTTGCGTTGAAAAAGTCGACGCAGATTTTTGCGGACGTACATATTTTCATTGATCCATTCTGCCATGATGTCTCTTGCACCTTGAAGTGCTTCCTCTTCCGATGAAACCTGATCGTTGAGGTATTTTGAAGCCAAATGTTGTAAGTCACCCGCTTTTTGGCTCATGATGATTTTGGCTAAAGGTTCTAAACCTTTCTCTTTGGCAGCATCAGCTTTTGTTTTTCTGCGTTTTTTGAAAGGCAGATACAGATCTTCCAGTTCCTGAATATCAAAACTTTCTTCGATCCTTTGTTTTAATTCAGATGTTAAAGCATTCTGTTCTTCAATTGATTTTAAAATACTCTCTTTACGTTTTACGATTTCTTCAAACTGTTTATTGAGTTTTGAAATCTGTTCGATCTGTATTTCGTCCAGATTTCCCGTCGCATCTTTTCGGTAACGCGAGATAAACGGAATCGTACAGTCTTCTGAAAGTAATTTTAAAGTAGCATTAATGCTTTTATCGGATATGTTGAGTGTGCTTTTTATAAAGTCAGTCGTATTCATGCGGCATTTTTGGAAGTGCTAAAATAAGATTTTAAAAAGAAAAAAGGCGAGTTGCCCCGCCTTGAATGTTTTGTTCATTAATATTTATTTATTTTAAAAGAATTCACCAAACATTTAGACATAAAAAATGCCCCGCAGATAGGCGAGGCGCTAAATGTTTTCACAACGGAATAATCCTTATTGTGAATTGCTTTTCAAAATTATTGATACAAATATAGATTAAAAATTTATTAGTTGATTTACGGGAAACCATAATTTGAATGATTTTTTTATTTCTATTTTTATAGATATTAAAAAACTAATTACGATGACAAAAAATATATTAGGACTTGACTTGGGAACTAACTCGATAGGATGGGCGTTAGTAGAAGTTGATGAAAACAATATTCCTATCCGCATTATTGCAATGGGTTCTCGAATAATTCCTTTATCAACCAGTGATAAAGAAGAATTTCAAAGAGGGTTATCAATCACAAAGAATCAAAACAGAACGGTTAGCCGAACTCAAAGAAAAGGATATGACAGAAAGCAATTAAAGAAAAGTGATTTAAAGAAAATTCTAAATAAATATAATATCTTCCCATCAGAAGAATTACTAAAGCTTCCAATGCTTGATTTGTGGAAGTTAAGAAGTGATTCAGCTAATCCTAATGAAAATGTTTCTGCTGAACAATTAGGGCGTATTTTATATATGCTTAATCAGAAAAGAGGTTATAAATCTGCAAGAAGCGAAGCCAATGCTGATAAAAAAGATACCGATTATGTTCAGGCCGTCAAAGGCCGTTATGCTCAGTTGAAAGACAGAAATCAAACTATTGGACAGTATTTTTATGAAGAATTATACAATGCAAACACAAACAATTCTTATTTCAGAATCAAAGAAGAAGTTTATCCGCGAGAAGCTTATACAGAAGAGTTTGACACCATTATCAATGCTCAAAAAAATAAACACGATTTTCTTACGGATGAAGTTATTCATCAATTAAGAAATGAGATTATTTATTTTCAAAGAAAACTAAAATCTCAAAAAGGGTTAGTCAGCATTTGTGAATTTGAAGGTTTTGAGAAAACTGTTTTCGATAAGGAAAAAAATAAAGATAAAGTGGTTTTTGTAGGACCGAAAGTTGCTCCGAAAACTTCTCCTTTGTTTCAGCTGTGTCGGATTTGGGAAGTTGTCAACACGATTAGTTTAAAAATAAAAAATCCAGAAGGAAGCAAATATAAATGGGGTGAGAAAACTCCCAATTTAAAGGAGAAAGAAATTTTAGCAGATTATTTATTTAAAAATGATAGTTTAAGTTTTACTAAGCTTCTTGAAATTTTAGACTTAAATAAAAATGATGTTTATGTGAATAAGCAAATCCTAAAAGGCATTAAAGGAAATGAAACTTATTCAATTCTTCATACGGTTTTAGGTGATAATGAACTTTTGAATTTTGATGTTTCCATTATTCCATCAAATCATACTTCAATGTTGGTCGATAAAAAGACTGGAGAAATTCTGGAAAAAAGAGCTGGTTTAGAGTTGGATGCTTCATTGGAGAAAGAGCCTTTGTATCAATTGTGGCACACCATTTATTCTCTAAAAGATTTGGATGAATGTAAAAATGCTTTAATCAAAAGGTTTGGTTTTGATGATGAAACTGCTGAAAAGTTATCTCACATTGATTTCAATAAACAGGCTTTCGGGAATAAATCAAACAAATCAATGAGGAAAATTCTACCTTTTTTGATGGAGGGTTATGATTATGCTCAATCCTGTAGTTTGGCTGGTTACAATCATTCTAACTCATTGACAAAGGATGAAAGAGAACAACAAATTACTTTAGATAGATTGGAACTTCTTTCTAAAAATAGTTTGAGACAACCTATTGTCGAGAAAATTTTGAACCAGATGATTAATGTGGTCAACGCAATCCTTGAACAATATGGAAAGCCTTCTGAAATTAGAGTTGAACTTGCACGAGAACTTAAGCAAAGTAAAGACGAACGAAATGATGCCGATTTACAAAATTCTAAAAATAAAAAACTCAATGAGGAAATTGGAAAACGATTGGCTGAATTGGGATTACCTGTAACAAAGCGGTATATTCAAAAATATAAATTCATTTTTCCATCGCTTAGCAAAAATCTGAAAGATGCTCACGTCAATAACCAATGTATTTATTGTGGTGAAACATTTAATCTCACTGAAGCTTTGAGCGGCGATGCGTATGATGTTGACCATATTGTTCCAAAAGCTTTGTTATTCGATGATTCTCAGACCAACAAAGTTTTGGTTCACAGGAAATGTAATTCTACAAAAACCAATCAAACTGCCTATGATTACATAGCTACAAAAGGCGATGAGCAAGTTAGAGTGTTTTCTGAAAGAGTAGATGACTGGTTTAAACGAGGAATTATATCTTATAGCAAAATGCAGAGGTTGAAAGTTTCGCATAAAGAATATTTGGAAAGAAAAAAGCTTGGAAAGGAAACAGAGACTGATAAAAAACTTTGGGAAAACTTTATCGACAGACAATTGAGAGATACTCAATATATTTCCCGAAAATCAAGAGAAATTCTACAGAAAGTATGCAATAATGTGACTACAACAGAGGGCGGAGTTACAGCAAAACTTCGTAATTTATGGGGCTGGGATGATGTTTTGATGAATCTCCAAATGTCTAAATACAAAGAATTAGGACAAACTGTAATCAAAGAATGGACAAGTGAACACGGAAAAAGAAAACATCAAAAAGAAGAAATCGAGAATTGGACAAAAAGGGATGACCACCGCCATCACGCCATTGATGCATTGGTAATTGCTTGCACAAAACAAGGATTTATTCAGCGTATCAATACTTTGAATTCGAGTGATACTAAAGATTTGATGATAAAAGAAGTTGAAGAAGCAAAAATCGAATTTAGTGAAAAGACAACGCTGCTAGAAAAATATTTAAAAACTGAAAAGCCGTTTACGACGGAACAAGTAATGAAAGAAGCTAATGAAGTTTTAGTTTCTTTTAAAGCTGGTAAAAAAGTGGCAACAATAACTAAATTTAAAGCTACAGGGAAAAATAAAGAAACAGGAGTTATTGTTCCGAGAGGAGCCTTACACGAACAGTCCGTTTATGGTAAAATAAAAGTGATTGAAAAAGATAAACCTTTAAAATACTTATTTGAAAATTCAGAGAAAATTATAAATCCTAAGATTAAAGTCTTGGTAGAAGAAAGACTTGCAGAAAATGAAAATAATTCTAAATTGTCTTTATCAACTTTAAAGAAAAACCCAATTTTTCTTAATGAAGAAAAAACAGAAATTCTGGAAAAATCATCTTGCTATAATGATGCAACCGTTTTGAAATATAAACTACAAAGTTTAAAAGCAAGTCAGGCTGATGATATTGTTGACGAAAGAGTGAAATTTTTAGTAAAAGAAAGATTGACTCAATTTAGAAATAAAGAAAAAGAAGCTTTCAAGGATACACTTTGGTTTAATGAAGAAAAGCAAATCCCAATTATTACAGTTCGGTTATTTGCCCGTCCGGATGCAAATAATTTACAGGCAATTAAAAAAGACGAAAATGGAAAGGATATCGGGTTTGTACTAACAGGAAACAATCATCATATCGCCATTTATGAAGATAAAGATAATAAGCTTGTTCAGCACAGTTGTACATTTTGGCATGCAGTAGAAAGAAAAAAATATAATGTTCCTGCTGTTATTAAAAATTCGTCAGATGTTTGGAATCAATTATTAGACAAAGAACTTCCAGAATCATTTTTGAATAAATTGCCTGCTGATAAGCTTAATTTAAAGTTCAGTATGCAGCAAAATGAAATGTTTATTTTGGGTTTATCACAAGAAGAATTTGAAAAAGCAATAAAAGATAATGATAAATCTTTATTGAGTAAACATCTGTACTTGGTTTGGAGTATTTCTGAAAATAATTATTGGTTTAGACATCATTTGGAGACTAAGAATTCTGATTTAAAGAAAACTGATGGAGTTAAGGAAAGTAAAAGACTTTATAATATTAGGAGTTTGGGCTCTTTATTTTCTTTAAACCCAATAAAAGTCAGGTTAAATCATTTAGGAGAAATTACTAAAATAGGAGAGTATTAGTTATGATCACCCGCTCCATCTACATCGGCAATCCTGCTTACCTCAAGCTCAAAGACGAGCAAATGTATATTATGGAACCTTCTTCCAATGAGATGAAAGGTAAAGTTCCGGTGGAGGATTTGGGATTGCTGATGTTGGACCATTTTCAAATTACTATTTCCCATCAGCTCATTCAGAAAATGATGGGAAATAATGTGGTCGTGGTCAGTTGCGATTCTCACCATTTACCCCACGGAATAATGTTGCCACTTTACGGGCACACTGAGCATTCCGACCGAATCAAAGATCAATTAGAAGCCAGTGAGCCTCTCAAAAAACAACTATGGAAACAAACCATCGAATGTAAAATCGAAAACCAGAAAGAAGTTTTAAGAAGATTAGGAAACTATTATGAACCGATGATTGGTTATCAAAACAATGTTAAAAGCGGAGATATTACCAATATGGAAGGTATCGCAGCACAACATTACTGGAAATACCTCATCAGTCTCGATTTCCTGAGACAGCGTTTTGGAGATTCGCCTAATCAGTTTTTTAATTTTGGTTATTCGGTTCTCAGAAGTATTGTTGCAAGAGCAATTGTTGAGACAGGATTGCTTCCAGTGCTCGGAATTTTCCATAAAAATAAATATAATCCGTACTGTCTTGCAGATGATTTGATGGAACCTTATCGCCCATTTGTTGATTTATTGGTGATGCAATGGATTGAGATAAACCGGGAAACAGAAGAATTGACTAAAGAATTTAAAGCTTATATCTTACAGATTGCGACTAAAGATGTAAAAATAGATGATAAAACCAGACCACTGTTGGTTGCTGTAAAAACAACTGCGACCTCACTCTATAAATGTTATACGGGAGAAAAACGTCTGATCTCTTATCCTGAACTGATATGAATGCCGAAAGGTTTAATGCATACCGAATTATGTGGGTTTTAGTATTATATGATTTGCCGACAGAAACTAAAGCCAATATGAAAGATGCCAACCGCTTTCGTAAATCTTTGTTGGATGATGGTTTTACCTTATTTCAGTTTTCGATGTATGTACGACATTGTCCGAGTCGAGAAAATGCTGAGGTTCATATTAAAAGAGTGAAATTTATGCTGCCTAAAGCAGGAAAAGTAGCCATAATGTGTATCACCGACAAACAATTTGGTGACATCGAAATATTCTTTGCCAGAAATAAAGAAGAACCACCACCGACCTTCCAGCAGCTCGAATTATTCTAAATTTTAAATCCTAAAAACGAAAACAATCTACTGAAAATCAGTAGATTGTTTTTTGAGGCTGTGATCAATCACGAAGATAATAATTTTTGAAAGCAATTCACAACATCGGCAGCGGTTTATTAACTGAACCTTTAGCTGTGATCAATCACGAAGATAATAATTTTTGAAAGCAATTCACAACTGTTCCTGTACTGTTTAGCTGCAGCATTGAGCTGTGATCAATCACGAAGATAATAATTTTTGAAAGCAATTCACAACCTTATTTAACCGGTGAAGTTGTAAATCTTGGCTGTGATCAATCACGAAGATAATAATTTTTGAAAGCAATTCACAACTTAATAGATTGGATTGTGTCACCATTTTCAGCTGTGATCAATCACGAAGATAATAATTTTTGAAAGCAATTCACAACTACCCTTATCATTAAAGATCGCGCAGCCGTGCTGTGATCAATCACGAAGATAATAATTTTTGAAAGCAATTCACAACCACGCACGCGACGAAGCCGCTAGAGAAGAAGCTGTGATCAATCACGAAGATAATAATTTTTGAAAGCAATTCACAACAAATTCATGTCCACTGAAATATTTGGGTTTGCTGTGATCAATCACGAAGATAATAATTTTTGAAAGCAATTCACAACAAACTTAAACAGCGAAGATACGGAATATAAGCTGTGATCAATCACGAAGATAATAATTTTTGAAAGCAATTCACAACTTCATCGCTTAGATTGTCAGTAACAGTAATGCTGTGATCAATCACGAAGATAATAATTTTTGAAAGCAATTCACAACGCTAATTTTTGCGCTGCCTTTTCTTCCTCGGCTGTGATCAATCACGAAGATAATAATTTTTGAAAGCAATTCACAACGCGCACGTCCTTACGAACGGCAAAGCCGTAGCTGTGATCAATCACGAAGATAATAATTTTTGAAAGCAATTCACAACGAAGAGTTTAATAAGCATGATTGCCGTTATGCTGTGATCAATCACGAAGATAATAATTTTTGAAAGCAATTCACAACCAAACAGGAAATGAAGTGAATAAACTATTTGCTGTGATCAATCACGAAGATAATAATTTTTGAAAGCAATTCACAACAAGCACGAACCTATTCGAAGGCTGAAGCGTGCTGTGATCAATCACGAAGATAATAATTTTTGAAAGCAATTCACAACTATAAGTCTGTATTAGCCAAAAGTTCTCTAGCTGTGATCAATCACGAAGATAATAATTTTTGAAAGCAATTCACAACATAATAAAATCATATTTTTCATTTCGAGTAGCTGTGATCAATCACGAAGATAATAATTTTTGAAAGCAATTCACAACGTTATGTAATTACTGATGAATCTGTTTCTAGCTGTGATCAATCACGAAGATAATAATTTTTGAAAGCAATTCACAACGGAACGAAGATGTTAGCGCACAAAGGTTTAGCTGTGATCAATCACGAAGATAATAATTTTTGAAAGCAATTCACAACGTGCCAACTACTTTTCCATCAAATAGAACAGCTGTGATCAATCACGAAGATAATAATTTTTGAAAGCAATTCACAACAAAGATGCTTTCATATCCAAAATTTACAGTGCTGTGATCAATCACGAAGATAATAATTTTTGAAAGCAATTCACAACCGATACTACCTCTTTACCTTTTCGGACTGCGCTGTGATCAATCACGAAGATAATAATTTTTGAAAGCAATTCACAACTGTACCGATGGAGTTCCGCTAAAAGCATTCGCTGTGATCAATCACGAAGATAATAATTTTTGAAAGCAATTCACAACGACATTGCGCCAATCATGGCAATAATTGCTGCTGTGATCAATCACGAAGATAATAATTTTTGAAAGCAATTCACAACTGGGCCCTGATAGCTTTTACAGAATAACCTGCTGTGATCAATCACGAAGATAATAATTTTTGAAAGCAATTCACAACGCTGTAATTCAAGGCGTTATAGATGAGTTTGCTGTGATCAATCACGAAGATAATAATTTTTGAAAGCAATTCACAACAGTGTGCAGATATGCAACTTGTTAAAGAAAGCTGTGATCAATCACGAAGATAATAATTTTTGAAAGCAATTCACAACTACATTCATCAAATTAATCCTTTTATTAATGCTGTGATCAATCACGAAGATAATAATTTTTGAAAGCAATTCACAACGATTTAATTTCGATCTGCTTTTCGTCGTTTGCTGTGATCAATCACGAAGATAATAATTTTTGAAAGCAATTCACAACTACACTAAATACATGCTTCAATCTTGGTTTGCTGTGATCAATCACGAAGATAATAATTTTTGAAAGCAATTCACAACACTGTAAAGAGTAGGGCGGTTAAAAATAGAGCTGTGATCAATCACGAAGATAATAATTTTTGAAAGCAATTCACAACGATTGAAGCAAGTTGGATTAATAGACTTTAGCTGTGATCAATCACGAAGATAATAATTTTTGAAAGCAATTCACAACGCTGTAATTCAAGGCGTTATAGATGAGTTTGCTGTGATCAATCACGAAGATAATAATTTTTGAAAGCAATTCACAACAGTGTGCAGATATGCAACTTGTTAAAGAAAGCTGTGATCAATCACGAAGATAATAATTTTTGAAAGCAATTCACAACTACATTCATCAAATTAATCCTTTTATTAATGCTGTGATCAATCACGAAGATAATAATTTTTGAAAGCAATTCACAACGATTTAATTTCGATCTGCTTTTCGTCGTTTGCTGTGATCAATCACGAAGATAATAATTTTTGAAAGCAATTCACAACTACACTAAATACATGCTTCAATCTTGGTTTGCTGTGATCAATCACGAAGATAATAATTTTTGAAAGCAATTCACAACACTGTAAAGAGTAGGGCGGTTAAAAATAGAGCTGTGATCAATCACGAAGATAATAATTTTTGAAAGCAATTCACAACGATTGAAGCAAGTTGGATTAATAGACTTTAGCTGTGATCAATCACGAAGATAATAATTTTTGAAAGCAATTCACAACGAGAGAAGGACTGGGGAAAAGAAAGGGTTTGCTGTGATCAATCACGAAGATAATAATTTTTGAAAGCAATTCACAACTAGTAAGGCTATACTTAGATTTCAGGATGCGCTGTGATCAATCACGAAGATAATAATTTTTGAAAGCAATTCACAACTAAAAGTACCAAGGTAATGGAGATGTTATTGCTGTGATCAATCACGAAGATAATAATTTTTGAAAGCAATTCACAACCAAGAAGACGCTCAGAAAGGAATGAAGCTTGCTGTGATCAATCACGAAGATAATAATTTTTGAAAGCAATTCACAACTAACGAAAACAAAATCTTTATTAAAGGGCGGCTGTGATCAATCACGAAGATAATAATTTTTGAAAGCAATTCACAACACTTGAATTAGAATTAAATAAAAGACTTCTGCTGTGATCAATCACGAAGATAATAATTTTTGAAAGCAATTCACAACTCTATTCACAGAATCATGGAAGAAATGCACGCTGTGATCAATCACGAAGATAATAATTTTTGAAAGCAATTCACAACTAATAAAGTTTTAAAGGCTGTGGATTTTTTGCTGTGATCAATCACGAAGATAATAATTTTTGAAAGCAATTCACAACGGTTCAACTGATATTGTTGGAGTAGCTGGGGCTGTGATCAATCACGAAGATAATAATTTTTGAAAGCAATTCACAACTACTGCATAGAAGATTGAGCATTCAAAAGAGCTGTGATCAATCACGAAGATAATAATTTTTGAAAGCAATTCACAACAACGATGCCTGGATGGAAGAGAATGTGAAAGCTGTGATCAATCACGAAGATAATAATTTTTGAAAGCAATTCACAACGGAAAATCAACTTTTAATTATTTAAAAACAGCTGTGATCAATCACGAAGATAATAATTTTTGAAAGCAATTCACAACATTTCCACCTGTTACATTCGCAGTAGACATGCTGTGATCAATCACGAAGATAATAATTTTTGAAAGCAATTCACAACTGGGAGCGCAATTGTTAACGCAGGAAGGTAGCTGTGATCAATCACGAAGATAATAATTTTTGAAAGCAATTCACAACTGATTTGATTTTTTAGTAAGTTTATTTTTTGCTGTGATCAATCACGAAGATAATAATTTTTGAAAGCAATTCACAACTATTCTTACAAATTAAAATATTATATTCTTGCTGTGATCAATCACGAAGATAATAATTTTTGAAAGCAATTCACAACAGAATTGACAATAACAAACTTATACAAACAGCTGTGATCAATCACGAAGATAATAATTTTTGAAAGCAATTCACAACGGAGAGGTTGTTTATTTGCTTTCAATTTCAGCTGTGATCAATCACGAAGATAATAATTTTTGAAAGCAATTCACAACTTTGCGAAGAAAGACGGTTTGTTCATGTCAGCTGTGATCAATCACGAAGATAATAATTTTTGAAAGCAATTCACAACGAAGCCCCTTCACGGCGAATCGCTGCGATAGCTGTGATCAATCACGAAGATAATAATTTTTGAAAGCAATTCACAACATAATTTCGTTTAATTCGGTCGGCATCGTTGCTGTGATCAATCACGAAGATAATAATTTTTGAAAGCAATTCACAACAGGAAAAATTAAGGAACTATCTTATCATAATATACAGGCAGATATTTTTCATTATCAGATCCCATAATAATAAATCGGAACTTTTTTGCAGTGTCGTTATTGTAGAAATCAATTGGGATTGGTGTAGTCTCATCTGCTTCCAGAGAAGAATTCCAATAGAGAACAGTGCGGTAATCATAACCTATTTTAGAAAGTTCAGAATTTCCGTAATCGGAATCAGGGTATTTTTCAGATGTATTATAGCCTTCCATTACAAAAAAGTTAAGGTCAGTCATGGTCAGCAAATTATTGGCACGAGCCGGAGCCTGAGTGTCGCCTCTTTTAGTATAGATAAGTACGGCTCCATTTCCGCCGCCGCTCATCCCGACAGTTCCGTCTTTAATTACTTTTATCATCGCAATGTTATCGGCTGATATTCCATTAAGAGAACCTGCATCCATTAACATTTCATCTAAATAAATATTGGCTTTTCCCTGACGAATGTAAGGAGTAGGAACTCCGTTTTCATAATTGATGGTCAACCCTGCAACACGACCCTGAAGCCACTGCAGAATATTTGGTGAACTTGCTGCAGACTGATTTTCATTGACAAAATCAAAAACAACTTCATTCATGCTGTTGTAAAGTGGGCTGCTGAGTTTTTTGTTGAGTTCCTGAGTGAGGTTTTTCTTTTTGGCTTTTAATTTTACTTCTTCAATTGTAGTAATCTTTTCGTTATATTCTTTTTTAGATCTTCTTGCTTCAATCGTTTTGGTCAGTTCAGCTGATTGTGAAATTTCTGAAGATGAATTTCTGTCAACAAGTTTGTATTTTTCTACTGCAGGTAATTCTTTCTTTAATGGGATAAAAGTATTGGCAGGATTAATGAAAATATTGGTTCTGCTTTTAAGAGCGGCATTGGCTCCGTTGATCTGATAGGTTATTTTAATTGGCTTTTCAAAAATCATATTATCAAAAAGAAATTCTCCATTGCTGTCTGTTTCTACCTCAAAAACTTGATTCCCAGATAAATCTCCATCCACAAACATAACAAGGTTTTGCTGTATGGCAGGTTTTGCATTGACGGTGACTCTTCCTTTGTAGGAGATGTATTTTGAAGATTGATTGATGATAGTAGGATATTTTCCTGAAATTATTTCTTTCCAGTCAAACATTTTCCATTGTTCGGAAATAAGAAGAGCATCAAGAGCATCTGTATTTCGTTTTTCACTAAAATATTGGGCAGGACGGTCTATTTTAGAGGTAATAACACTGCTTAACCATAATGAACTCAAAAGATTTTCATCCTGCAGTGTTTTTTTGTCTTCAGGATCAAACACTGCGACAGAATAATTTGGTACACCCTTAATAGCTTTTATGTCAAATGAATTAAACCCTCTTTTTTCAGTACTCAAAGTTTTAGCTTTTACTTCCGGTACAGATACGAGAAGGTTTTGAGGCATTACAAAACACATTCTGCTTACCAGAACATTTTCTTTATCATCAAAAACCGTAATCTGCAAAATGCTGTTGATCAGCTTATTGGTTGGGATAGACTGAAAAGCATCTTTTAGCTGATTAATTTTTGCTTTGTAAACAAGCTGATCTCCAATATTGGCAACGACAGTATAATAGGGAAAACTCTGTGCGGTATTCTGAATTTTATATCGTATGTTGTCTTTTTCGCTGATTACCTGAAGGCTGACTCCGGTTTCAGCAGCTTTTGGAAGGGGTACTGTATTTTGATGTCCGTTATTATCGCTAATGACAGCTTCATAGATTTTATCTTTTTCCGGGGTTAAAGTGAAAACTCCTACATTTCCGTCCAGTCCTTTGAAGGTAGAGATTTTCTTTTCAGGATTGTTTTTTTCAATGACATACCCTTCCCATTGTGAAGGAGGTGTTCCGATAGAATGAAGACGTACTGCAATTTTACTTGCAACTCCCTGTATAAAAGTATTTCCTTCGGGATGTACAGTTGCAGTCCACGAAGATGTCTTGTCTGGCACCAGTTTTTTGGGTGAATCAGGATTGTAAATGGGGATTTGCTTTAAATACTGAAAATCCTCATTCAGATTACTCATCATGGGAGTATAAGCCCGAAAAAAATAAACATCTTCACTCAGGTTCTCAGGAAGTTGAATGCTTCCCTGTACAGCACCATCAAAAATGGGAAAACGCCTCTTTAAAATCTGCTTTTTATTACGGTCATACATTTCAATAAAGAAATTTGTCGAGAGGTCAGATGTTGTAAAATTTCTGAAAACCATAGCGTTAAACCATACTGTTTCACCAGAAAGATAGAGATCTTTATCAGTGAGAAGGTAGATGTTTTCCTGAGAAAATTTTTCGTTTAAAGTTTGAAGTGCTTTGTCAGCGGATTGCTGTGAATAAGAATGGCTTGAAAAAGCCAGAAGAAAACAGAATAAAAGTATTCTTTTCATTGCCTAACTGCATTAATTATGTGCAAATTAGTAAAAAAAAAGAATACTTTTAAAATAATAAGAAATTTTATGATTTGAAAATATTTCTATTCTCAAGACTGTAAATAAATAGATTCTATTTTAAAATTTCATTGTAGTAGAGTGGAGTATCATCTTCTTCATCAAATCCGATGATAATTACTTTAAATTCTTTTGCACTATCATTGTTATAAAACTGTATGGTTGTAGGTTCTTTATCATCTTTTAGAAGATAGGGATTCCAGTAGAGTGTGCTTCGGGAATCTTTTGTAAGGCTTTGGGTCTCTATGCTTTCATAGATCTGATTATTAAAAGGTTCTTCTTTATCATAACCTTTTAAATTCATTTCTTTTAATGTTTTAGATTTAGTATCCGGAACAGACCCTGTGATTCCTCCACGGCGTGTATAGATTAGAATTGCTCCGTTTCCACCACCTGCACTTCCTGCAAAGAAACCTCTTACCACTTTGATCATTGCCACTTCAGGAACAGAAATCATAGAGATTTGAGAGCCGTCAATTCTCATTTCAATAGATTCTGCTCAAGTTATGAAAGAATTATCCGAAATAGCCAAAGAAATGAGGCTGGAAGGTGCAAAGTCAGAAGAATTGGGATTAAGCCCAGAAGAATACGCCTTCTATAGTGTTTTAAAAGATAATGATTCTACTATATTATTTTTAGACGATGAAAAAATGAAAGAATTAATTCATACTATTGTAGATGTTATCAGAAAAAATGCAACAGTTGATTGGAGCAAGCGTGATGATGTGAGAGCACAATTAGGGCTTACGGTAAAGAAAATTTTGAAGCGCTACGGTTATCTGCCAGATGTTGCTAAGATGGAAGCAGATGAGTTATTGCTCAAAGCGAGAGTTTGGCTGATATTTTTAGCAGAAATTAGAATAAAAAGCAATTAATGGTACAAACTTATAGTGGTTAAATTATTTAAATAATTATAACGTAACATTCAATTGAAAAACTCATTTGTATTAATCCTCACACAATATTCACTTCCAAGATACAAAGGATCACCATGCTTCTCAGACCAAAAACCATCCAGAATATCCTTGGTAAGACAACGGTAAACAGCAGTTCCTTTATACATTTTTTGGTCATCACCTTCGTAGCTGAAATTGATGACCAGAATCTGATCTTTATAAAAACCTGTTCCGTGCTGAATGTGATCACCGATAATCCATTGGGCTTTGATGCGGTTGTTTTCGTCTACATGTAAAGTCAGAAAACCATGATAGGTGCTGCTGTTTTCTTCCTGATTGTTTCCCTGTATCGAATAGTTTCCTGCAAGATCGTGTATGGTCATCGATATATTTTTTTGAGAACAAATGTAGAAACTTTTATTTTGCTGAAATCAGGATGAGGTGTTTTTTATACTATTTATTTTTGTTTTAGATTTGCCGTCATGTTGTATTTCTTTATGATCATCAATCTGATCACTTTCGCAACTTTTGCACTGGATAAGTGGAAAGCCACAAAATACAAAAAACGAATCTCAGAGTTTTCTTTATTGTCTCTGACTTTCGTTGGAGGTACAGCGGGAGCCATTTTGGGTATGTTTATTTTCAGACATAAAGTTTCCAAGAGAAGCTTTTTGTGGAAGTTTGGATTAATCATTTCTGTCCAGATCTTTTTAGTGCTATTTATTAAATTCATAGTATTGAATGTCAAAATGTGTTGAGACTTTAACATTTTTTAAAGGTATCTTGTCCTGTCACGGCATCATTTTTTCTTAGGTATTGGCATAACACCAAAAAATAAGTAATATGTCAAAGAAAATTGCAATTTTAGCAACACACGGATTTGAAGAAAGTGAATTGAAATCTCCAAAAGAGCATCTGGAACAACAGGGATGGACGGCTCATATTATCAGTCCGGAATCAGGGACGATAAAAGCATGGGCAGAAAAAGACTGGGGACAGGAATATGAGGTTGATAAAACTTTAGATGAGGTATCGGCTTCAGAGTATGACGCATTGGTTTTACCGGGCGGAGTAATCAATCCGGATCAGCTGAGAACCAATGAACAGGCTTTGAGTTTTGTAAGAGATTTTTTCAGTCAGCATAAACCTGTTGCAGCGATCTGTCACGGTCCTCAGATTCTGATCAACGCTGAAGTTGTAGAAGGAAGAAACCTCACTTCAGTAGATTCCATCAGCAAAGACCTTAAAAATGCAGGGGCTGTTTGGGAAGATAGTGAAGTAGTGGTAGATAATGGTTTGGTTACGAGCAGGACGCCAAAAGATCTTCCTGCTTTCAATGCTAAAATGGTAGAGGAAATCAATGAGGGAAAGCATGAAGATCAAAACGTATAATCAAATTGGATATGTACATATGCAAAAGGCTTGGATCTGTTGATTCAAGCCTTTTTTTGCATTTAAATTTTTATTGCTTCAGGATTTAAGTCTGGAAAATAAATCCTTCAAATAATTATCAGAATGTTCTTAATTTATCTTTTAGGCTCAGCTTAAAGTTTTTCAAAATTAATCATCCAAAACCCGTAACTTTACAAAACCTTCTCATTATGAATTTGTTAATTAATAAAACTTTTTGTGGTTAATTCATTAAAAATCACTAATTTCGCACCCGTAAAAATCATTCATGCAAAACATTAGAAATATTGCGATTATCGCACACGTTGACCACGGTAAGACTACCTTGGTTGATAAGATTATTCATGCTACAAACATTTTCAGAGAAAATCAGGAAAGTGGAGAATTAATAATGGATAATAACGATCTTGAAAGAGAAAGAGGGATTACCATTTTATCAAAAAATATTTCTGTAACTTATAAAGACGTTAAAATCAACGTTATCGACACTCCAGGTCACGCCGATTTTGGTGGTGAGGTAGAGAGAGTTCTTAAAATGGCAGACGGTGTGATCTTGTTGGTAGATGCGTTCGAAGGACCGATGCCACAGACAAGATTCGTACTTCAGAAAGCTTTGGAATTAGGTCTTAGACCTTTAGTGGTAATCAATAAAGTTGATAAACCAAACTGTCGTCCTGAAGAAGTTCACGATCAGGTATTTGATTTGTTCTTCAACTTGGAAGCTACCGAAGAGCAGTTGGATTTCCCAACCTTCTACGGTTCATCTAAACAAGGATGGTTCAACACTTCACTGGAACAAACGGATAACATTTTCCCATTATTAGACGGGATTTTACAATATGTTCCTGAGCCAAAAGTGGAGGAAGGTAACTTGCAGATGCAGATTGTTTCTCTTGATTTCTCTTCTTTCTTAGGAAGAATTGCAATCGGGAAAGTAATCAGAGGTGAGATTAAAGAATCTATGTGGATCGGTCTTGCTCAGGCAGACGGAAAAGTAGTGAAAGGAAAAGTAAAAGAACTATACGTTTTCGAAGGTCTTGGTAAGAAAAAAGTTACGGAAGTAAAAGCCGGAGATATCTGTGCTGTTGTAGGTTTTGATGCTTTCCAGATTGGAGATTCTTTCGTAGATCTTGAAAATCCTGAACCTTTGCCAAGAACGGCTATTGATGAGCCTACGCTGAACATGACGTTCTCGATCAACAATTCACCTTTCTTCGGTAAAGATGGTAAATATGTAACTTCAAACCACCTGAAAGAAAGATTAACGAAAGAATTAGAGAAAAACTTAGCATTAAGAGTTGAGCAGACTGATGATGCAAACACTTTCCTGGTATTCGGTAGAGGTATTCTTCACTTATCCGTTTTAATTGAAACGATGAGAAGAGAAGGGTATGAAATGACAATTGGTCAGCCACAGGTTATCTTAAGAGAAATCGACGGAGAAAAATGTGAGCCTTATGAATCTTTAGTAGTAGATGTTCCTGAAGAATATGCTTCAAGAGTTATCGATCTGGCTACTCAGAGAAAAGGTGATCTTCATATTATGGAAACGAAAGGTGAAATGCAGCACATGGAATTCGAAATTCCTTCAAGAGGTTTGATCGGATTGCGTTCTCAGATGTTGACAGCTACGGCTGGTGAAGCTATCATGGCTCACCGTTTCACAGAATATAAGCCTTTTAAAGGTGCGATTCCTGGAAGAAGTAATGGTGTGTTGATCAGCAAAACTCAGGGTCCTGCTACAGAATATTCTATTGCTAAACTTCAGGATAGAGGTAAGTTTTATGTTGATCCGGGTGAAGAGATCTATGCAGGTATGGTGATCGGTGAGCAAAACAAGCCGGGTGACCTAGTTGTAAACATTGTTGAAGCAAAACAGCTGAATAACATGAGAGCTTCAGGTAAAGATAAAGATACCGGAGTTGCACCAAAAATCTTATTCTCTCTTGAAGAATGTATGGAATATATCCAGTCTGATGAAGCGATCGAGGTGACTCCAAACTTCATCCGTATGAGAAAGAAAGTGCTTTCTGAAGAAGAAAGAAAAAGAATTGAAAGAGGAGCGAAAGCTTAGTCTTACATTCTTAAATATATTGAAGCCCCGAATTTTCGGGGCTTTTTTTGTTTTAATTATATTAAATTTTGTTATCTTGAAATTTTAAAATCATAATTAAATAGTCTATCAAAAAATGAAGATTGATAAAATAAAAATGATAATGTTGTTGGGCTTTTTCGCCTCATTCAGCAGTTCGTGTTCTGTACAGAAAAATACTTCAACGGTAAAAAATGCACCTAAAGAAAACAGATATAAAGCTAAACCTAAAGATTCTGCTGTTGCCGTTAAGCCACAGATAATCACACCCATCGAAGAAGACTTTAAAGTTAATCTTCCTGCAATCAATCGTGAATTTCGGGGTGCATGGGTTGCGAGTGTAGCCAATATCAACTGGCCTTCTAGAAATACCCTTTCTGTAGAGCAGCAAAAAGCAGAAGCCATTGCCATGTTAGATATGCTTCAGGAGAATAATTTCAACGCGGTAATTTTTCAGGCACGTCCTTCTGCAGACGCTTTGTATACAAGCGAATTGGAACCTTGGTCATATTTCCTTACAGGTAAAACAGGTCAGCCACCTTACCCGAATTATGATCCGCTACAGTTCTGGATCGAAGAATCACACAAGCGTGGAATGGAGCTTCATGTGTGGTTAAATCCTTACAGAGCACACCATTCCAACGGAGGTGCAGTTTCAAACCAGTCGATGGTGAATAAGCTTTCAGATATTACGGTAAGATTAAAAAATGGGATGTATTGGTTTGATCCTGCCAATCCGAAAACTCAGGGACACGTTTCCAATGTGGTGAAAGATCTGGTGAAAAGATATGATTTGGATGCCATACATTTTGATGATTATTTTTATCCTTACGCAACTTACAACAGTGGAAGAGATTTCCCGGATAATGCAAGCTGGAGCGCCTATCAAAGTTCAGGCGGAACTCTTACAAGAGCAGACTGGCGGAGAGACAGTGTTAATAAATTTGTGGAAAGAATTTATAAAGAAATTCATGCGGAAAAAAATTACGTACGTTTCGGAATCAGTCCGTTTGGGATTTGGAAGCCGGGTTATCCCGAAGGAATTGTTGGCTCATCTCAGTATGACGAATTGTTTGCTGATGCCAAATTGTGGCTGAATAAAGGATGGGTAGACTATTTTTCGCCTCAATTATATTGGCCGATAGAATCAAAAGGACAGGCTTTTGGCTCTCTGTTAAACTGGTGGAAGTCAGAAAACACAATGAGCCGACATCTTTGGCCAGGATTGAATACCGTAGAAATCAAAGTCTCTGACAGACCAACAGAAATTAAAAATCAGATTGAATTGTCAAGACAAATTCTGACAAACAACGCAGGTGAAATTCATTGGAGTATTGCGGGTTTAACGAAGAACTCAAATATGCTTCCCACTCTGAAAAACGGGCCATATAAAGAAAAAGCACTAACTCCAAAAAGTCCGTGGATTAAATCTGTTCCATTAGAAAAACCGACTTTGTTTACCAGCGATAACGGAAGTTTTATCCAGACAAGCTGGAGTTCCAAAAACATAGGAAATGTTTTTAAATGGGTACTTTTCACGCAATATAACGGAGTTTGGGAAACAGAAATTCTGACTTTGGATAACCTTTCAAAGGAAATTCCAAAAAGCAAAGACGGAAAAACTCTTAATGCTATTGCAATAAAAGCAATTGACCGTTTGGGAAATGAAAGTGATTACATGGCGAAGAAAGTGAAGTAGGTGCGAGAGTCGTAGAGGTTTAGAGTAAATTCTCACTGTCATTATGAATGAAAACAATGTGTAGTGAGAAATCTCTGATAATCTTATCAACTAAAATAAAGCTTATCGTTTGAAATATATAATTTAAAGCCAGCTCATAATATCGAGCTGGCTCTTTTGTTTTTAGACTCACTATAAATTAATGGTTTAAAATAATGATTTATAGATGATTGTGAATTATACATTTTCTATTATCTTAAAATTTTAAGCTATCGGAATCATTTTTGTATCATCAACTATAATCACTAAAAAATATACAATTATGAATACCAACAGACTTTCACATGAGTTGGAAAAAGCATTGAGCGATCAGATGAATAAAGAAATTCATGCATCTCACACATTTTTATCATACGGAATCTGGGCAGATGACAAAGGGTATGGCGGTATTGCCAATTTCCTTTACAGACATGCTCAGGAAGAAAGAAATCATTCGATTAAGTTTATGGAATACGTTTTAAACAGAGGCGGAAAACCAAAAGTTGATGCGATTCCTGCCCCACCAAGTGATCCCAACTCGCTGACTGAATGTTTTGATAATGTTTTCAGACATGAAGTGGATAATACAACATCAATTTACAGAATTGTCGACTTGTCTTTAGAGCAAAAAGACTGGGCAACATGGAATTTCATGCAATGGTTTGTAAAAGAGCAGATAGAAGAAGAAACACTGGCGCAAAACCTGATCGATAAATTGAAAATTGCAGGCGGAGACCGAGCTTCAGGCGAATCTCTGTTCTCTCTGGATAAAGCTTTGGAATCGGCTCCCGATGATGCAAAAATGGCTCAGGAGGCTACAGGAGACAATCCATAAAAACACATTGAGAAAATTATTATTTCTGAAAATCTGTCAATTAATTGGCAGATTTTTTTATTATGAAAATCACCTTAAAATTACTATCTTTGCACGCTTAAAGTTCAAGGTTTTCATATTCAGAATAAAAAGCTGGATTTGTTTCACACTCTGATCTTTAAGGATAAAACTTTGAATTTTACAATATGAAACCGTAAGGTTGCATAGTATTAATAAAATAAAATTTCGTTATGAAATGTGGAATCGTAGGCTTACCGAATGTAGGTAAATCAACTCTTTTTAACTGCTTAAGCAATGCTAAAGCGCAATCAGCCAATTATCCTTTCTGTACGATTGAGCCTAATTTAGGAACAGTTTCAGTACCGGATCAGAGATTATTTGAGCTTGAAAAACTGGTAAACCCTGAAAGAGTTTTACCGGCTGTTGTAGAGATCGTTGATATTGCCGGTTTGGTAAAAGGAGCGAGCAAAGGTGAAGGTTTGGGAAATCAGTTTCTTGCCAACATCAGAGAATGCGAGGCGATTATTCATGTTTTAAGATGTTTCGAAAACGGAAATATCATTCACGTTGAAGGTTCTGTAGATCCGATGAGAGATAAGGAGATTATCGATATCGAGCTTCAGTTGAAAGACTTGGAAACTGTGGGAAAAGCAGTTGAAAAAGCTAAAAAATTCATCAAGTCTGGAAAGAAAGAAGATATTCTGACTTATGAAACGCTTCAAAAACTTGAAAAATTTATCGAAGATGGTAAAAATGCAAGAGAATTCCCGATGGATGATTTTGCTGCATCAATTATAGAGGGCGTTCAATTGTTGACCAACAAACCCGTTCTTTACGTTTGTAACGTAGACGAAAATTCTATTAAAAACGGAAACGAGTGGATTGCCAGAATTGAAGAAATGGCTCAGAAAGAAAACGCAGAAGTTGTTGTTCTGGCAGCTCAGATTGAAGCTGACATCAACGAACTCGAAACTTTTGAAGAGAGAGAGATTTTTCTTGAAGAATTGGGACTGACTGAACCGGGAGTAAACCGTCTGATCAGAAAAGCATACGATTTATTGAAACTTCAGACCTATTTTACAGCCGGAGTCAAAGAAGTTAGAGCATGGACAATCGGACAAGGTTGGACTGCTCCTCAAGCTGCAGGTGTGATTCACACGGATTTTGAAAAAGGTTTTATCCGTGCTGAAGTAATTAAATACAATGATTATGTTAATTATGGTACGGAAGCCAAAGTAAAGGAAGCAGGAAAGCTTTCTGTTGAAGGAAAAGAATACATCGTACAAGACGGTGATATTATGCACTTCAGATTTAATGTTTAAAAGTATTAAAAGTTAGTTATAGTATTTTAAAGAGCGCTCTCATGAATTTGGGAGCGCTTTTGCTATATTTATAAAATTTTTTTAATGAAATATTTTGGTTTTCTTCTGGTTATGTTTTGTTTTTCTTGTTCAAAAAATCTTGAGGAAAGATGTTTTATTCAGGAAAATGAAAAATATTTTAATGGTTCTGAAATTGAAGAGCCATTTAGTATAGATAAGATTATTAAAAATAAACCTGACTATCTTCAAATCATTAATCTTAAAAAATTCAGGAGTTTTAAAAAAGACAGTACAGATTACAGTAAAAATTTTCAAACTTATGAGGCTGATGAAAAATATTTAAATGATCAGAAAATACTGTTTGCAGATTTTAATGAGAAATTTTTCGGACAATTTCGTTATTCGTCTCAACAGATTTCCGATCAGGTAAGTTATGCATTAGGAGAAAACGGATTGGGATATTGGCTTTTAGAAATAAAAAATAACAATCCTCGCGCCTATTTTTTAGGGCTAAGTTATAGTCATTACCATTTTAATAAAGTTCAGGATAGCCAAATTGTGAAAGATGGTTTTCTCCAAATTGAAGGGAGTTTTGTAAAAACTGCAAGCAACTTTGCATTGAGGGGAAGAGAGTTTACATCTATTGGTGACGGAAAATTATTTAAAATAAAACTGGACGATTTAACTAAAGATTCTGATCAAGATGGCTTCAACGATATTTTTGAAAATAGTTTCGGTTTAAATCCAAATAGTAAAGATACAGATGAAGACGGAATTGATGATTTTAATGATCATAATCCTCTCTTTAAATCTGAGAAAAATAGATTTACTAAATTATATGCAGATCTTATTTCTCAACATTTAGGTGTAGTAAAGGAAAATTTGCATAAAATGCCTTACTTCTTTTTGCCATACGAAACGGACTGCGATTACTTTAAAAATATAAATCCTGATGCGAAAGTTTTAATAATGCCTACAGAAAAAAGTAAACAACCATATTATGTTCAGGTAACTGATATTTTTAACGGCGGTTATTCTAAAATTAAAAAAGATGATAAAAATCCTAATCTATTTTATATTCATGAATCAGGTGGTGGAGACGTGATAGATTATAGTGCCGAATTTAAAAATGGAGTCTGGATTTTAAAAAATATTGGTGGAGTAGTTTCATAATATATTTCTATATTTGAATTATACAAATTCCGCATCATGGAAAAAATAGCTCACGCATCTTTAGAAGATTTTTATGGCGAAATGGCGCAAGTGCTTGGCAAAGATCTGGAAAGTATTTTTCCTAAAGGTCTTCACAAAGATATTGGTCATTTTAATGTTTTTGATATTGCACAAACCCTTGCGAATGTCAAAAAGACTTCTGAAATGCCTTACAATAGAAGAAAATATTATAAAATAAGTCTGATTCGGGGTAAAAACAGAGCGGAATATGCGGATAAAGTAATTTCCATTAAAAAGAACGCATTGCTTTTTGCAACGCCAAAAGTTCCTTATCATTATGTTCCCGAAGATAATGATCAATCCGGAAGCTTTTGTGTTTTTACTGCCGATTTTTTTAGTAAAAATCAGTCTCAGAATATTCTTGAAGATCTGCCTTTATTTCAGCCTGGTGCAATTCCTGTTTTTGAAATTGAAGATGAAATGGCTGAGGAAATTGAGAGCCTGTTTTCAAAAATTAAAAAAGAAATCGATTCTGATTACGCTTTTAAATATGATCTGATCAGAAATTACGTTTTTGAATTGATTCATTACGGACAAAAATTACAGCCCGCAGCTAAAATTTCGACTTCTCACAATGCTTCGCTTCGGGTGGTTTCTTTATTTATTGAGCTGCTTGAAAGACAGTTTCCAATAGAGTCTCCCGAACAGAGGATTCAGTTGAAAGTTGCCAAAGATTATGCAGACAGACTGGCGATTCATGTGAATTATTTAAATAAAAATTTAAAAGAAAACACAGGCAAAACCACTACCGAATTCATTGCAGACAGAATCATTCAGGAAGCAAAAATCTTATTAAAGCAAACCAAATGGAATGTTTCTGAAATTTCTTATGCTTTGGGATTTGAAGAGATCGCTCACTTTTCAAATTTCTTTAAAAGAAAAACTGCAGTTGCTCCTCTTGAATTTCGCTCATAATTTGAATTTTGCAAATTTCAGATTGATTGAAGCAAACAAACAATCTGTAAAATGACGGAACTTTGTCTCAATAAAAAAATCAAAAATGGATAACAGAACAAAAATCGCATTGATTACTGGCGGAAGCCGCGGATTAGGAAAAAATTCAGCATTGAAAATTGCTCAGAAAGGTCTTGATGTTATCATCACGTATCACAGCAATAAAGAAGAAGCTGAAAATGTAGTGAATGAAATAAAAGCTTTGGGAAGAAAAGCAATTGCTTTTCAGTTAGATACAAGAAATATAAAAAGCTTTGACGCATTTATTAAAAGTGTAACAGACCATTTAAAAGAAAATACAGGAAGCGGAAACATCGATTACCTGATCAACAATGCCGGAACTGCATTATATTCGCCCATAATGGAAACTACAGAAGACCAGGTAGATGAAATGTTTAATATCCATTTCAAAGGAGTATTCTTTTTGACTCAAAAGTTTTTGCCATTCATCAATGACGGTGGTGGAATCATAAATGTTTCTTCAGGTTTGGCGAGATTTGCTTTGCCGGGATCATCCGTTTACGGTTCTATGAAAGCAGGAATTGAAATGCTGACAAAATATATGGCTAAAGAATTGGGCGCAAGGAAAATCAAAGTCAATGTCGTTGCTCCCGGAGCTATAGAAACTGATTTTGGTGGTGGAAGAACGAGAGACGATAAAAATATCAATGCCATGATCGCCGGGAATACGGCTTTAGGAAGAGCAGGTTTGCCGGACGATATTGGTGGAGTGGTGGCATTCCTTTGTACAGAAGACGCTCGTTGGATTACAGCACAAAGAATTGAAGCTTCAGGTGGAATGTTCTTTTAAATAAAATATTTTTTCTCTCGCAGATTGAGTAGATTATGCAGATCAAATAAAAATCTGCTCGATTTGCTTAATCTGCGAGAGATTTATTTTTTACAACTTGTCCAAATTCTCGATCGCTTTTTCCAAAGTTTCCTGTTTCTTGGCAAAACAAAGTCTGATCACATTTTCATTCAGCTTATTTTTATAAAAAGAAGAAAAAGGAACGCTCGCAACCTTATGAGTAACGGTAAGTTCTGTCGCAAAGTCAAAATCTGGTTTATCTGAAATTTTATCATACTTCAAAGCCTGGAAATACGTTCCTTCACAACCCAGCAACTCAAAAGAAGTATTGGCTAAACCCTGCCTTAAAAAATCTCTTTTTTCCAGGAAAAACTGATTGAGACCAAGATAATGGTCATCATTTTTCATGTATTCTGCCAAAGCCATTTGAATCGGTGTGTTGACAGAAAATACATTGAATTGATGTATTTTTCTGAATTCATCTGTTAAAGCTTTCGGAGCTGCACAATATCCGATTTTCCAGCCTGTAACGTGGAAAAGTTTTCCGAATGAGGCAACCAAAAGACTTCTTTCTTTCAGTTCGGGATATTTGCAGATGCTTAAATGCTCGTTTCCGTCAAAAACGATATTTTCATATACTTCGTCACTTAAAATAAGGATTGAAGTATCTTTTACAATTTTTATTAGTTCCTGAATATCATTTTCCTTCAAAATCTTTCCTGATGGATTGTTTGGGTTATTCAGAATGATCATCCTGGTTTTTTCAGAAACCAAATTTTTCACTGCATTCCAGTCAATTTCATAATTAGGAGCTTTCATTTCAAAACGCTTGACAATTCCTCCAAAAAGCTCAACGGTCGGTTCGTAACAATCATAAGCTGGTTCAAAAATAATTACTTCATCTTCTTTTTTAACGAAAGTAGCAATGGTTGTAAAAATTGCCTGAGTTCCGCCTGCAGTAATTGTAATTTCAGAATCCGGATGATAAATTGCTTGGTGACTTTTTTCGATCTTCCGTGCTATTTCTTCTTTCAGACCGATCATTCCGCCCATTGGAGAATATTGGTTAAACCCTTTTTGTATAAACTGATTAACGAGATCCAATAATTCTGAGTCGGGCATAAAATCAGGAAACCCTTGAGATAAATTGATGGCTTCGTTTTCGTTTGCCAATTGTGTCATCTGACTGAAAATCGTAGTGCCGACATTTGAAAGTTTAGAAAAAGGTAGGTGTATCATGAAAGAAAAATTTTTGCTTAGTTCGAATGTACAGCATTTTTTGAAATTTAATGATATGGTAATGTCAAAAATTGTTTTATAATAGAATTAAAAGCGTTTTTTGTATCAAAAATAGTAAAAAAACGAACCAGAATATTGGGATAATTTTGTTCTATTTCGTACTTTTGTATGTTTGCTGAAATTACTTATGTCACAAGAAATAAACCCTGTATATTCCGAAGATAACATCAGAACCCTCGATTGGCAGGAGCACATCCGTTTACGTCCCGGAATGTATATCGGGAAGTTGGGCGATGGTTCCTCTGCGGATGATGGTATTTATATTTTACTCAAAGAAATTCTTGATAACTCGATCGATGAATTCAGGATGAAATCCGGTAAGAGAATTGAAATAAAAGTCGATGACGGAAAAGTGACGATCCGTGATTTTGGTCGTGGAATTCCATTAGGAAAAGTCGTTGATGCGGTTTCAAAAATGAATACAGGAGGAAAATATGACAGTAAAGCCTTTAAAAAATCTGTCGGTTTGAATGGTGTTGGTACAAAAGCTGTAAACGCCCTGTCAGATTATTTCCGGGTACGTTCTTTCCGTGAAGGGAAAATGAAAATGGCTGAGTTTTCAAGAGGGATCATTACCGAAGATCATGCTGAAAAAGACACTTCAGACAGAAACGGAACTGAAATTTCGTTTGTTCCCGATGCCGATATTTTCCTTCATTTTAAATTCAGGAAAGAGTATATCGAAAGAATGCTCCGAAATTATTCTTACCTGAATCCGGGACTGAAAATTCTTTTTAACGGTGAAACTTTTTATTCTGAAAACGGACTTAAAGATTTGCTGGAAGAGGAACTGGAAAATGATGTGTTGTATCCGATCGTTCATTTGAGAGATAATGACATCGAATTGGCGGTAACGCATACTGATAAATCGCAGACAGAAACTTATTTCTCTTTCGTCAACGGACAAAATACAACGCAGGGTGGAACGCATCTGAATGCTTTTCGTGAAGCCTATGTGAAAACCATCCGTGAGTTTTTCAATAAAAACTTTGATGCTTCGGATATTCGTAAATCTATCGTTGCGGCAATTTCCATCAATGTTGAAGAGCCTGTATTTGAATCTCAGACAAAAACTAAATTGGGATCCAACGATATTGGTCCGAATGGTCCTACCGTAAGGATTTTTATTATTGATTTCTTAAAAAGCAAATTAGATAATTTCCTGCACAAAAATCCTGAGATTGCTGATGCGATTCAGAGAAAAATTTTGATTTCAGAAAGAGAAAGAAAAGAACTTTCAGGTATTCAGAAATTAGCAAGAGAAAGAGCGAAAAAAGTTTCGCTTCACAATAAAAAACTTCGTGACTGCAGACAGCACTACAACGATCAGAAAGCTGAAAGAAAAGCTGAAACTCAGATATTTATCACCGAGGGAGATTCTGCTTCCGGATCTATCACAAAATCGAGAGATGTAGAAACCCAGGCTGTTTTTTCATTAAAAGGTAAACCATTGAACTGTTATGGCTTAACAAAAAAAGTGGTGTATGAAAATGAAGAATTCAACCTTCTTCAGGCAGCTTTGAATATCGAAGAAAGTCTTGAAGATCTAAGATACAATCAGGTCATTATTGCAACTGATGCCGATGTTGACGGAATGCACATCCGACTTCTGATGATTACGTTTTTCCTTCAGTTTTTCCCTGATGTGATCAAAAACGGACATTTATATATTCTTCAGACTCCCTTATTCAGGGTTAGAAATAAAAAGGAAACCAGATATTGCTATTCTGAGCTTGAACGCGTGAAAGCATTAAACGAATTAGGCAAAAACCCTGAAATTACCCGATTTAAAGGGTTGGGAGAGATTTCGCCGGACGAATTTAAAAATTTCATCGGAAAAGACATTCGTCTGGAGCCTGTTGTTCTGGGAAAAGATCAGACTATTGAGCAGCTTTTAGAATTCTACATGGGCAAAAATACACCAGACAGGCAGGTCTTTATTCTTGAAAATCTGGTTATAGAAGATTCAAATATCAGCGACAAAGAAATTGTCATTCAGGCGGAAGATTTTTAATAAGAACAACAAAAAACACAAACACAAATCAAATGAGATTAAGTAACCGTACCAAAACTCCCATTTACAACTTTATCAACACATTATTATTAATGATTTTATTGGGAGGAATTATTGCTTTTATTATGGAACAGTATAAATTTCGGATTTTAGGAGGGTTAAGCTACCTTTTGATTATCGTTCCGCTTCTGTTTTTAACTATTTATTATTTAAGCGGAAGACAGATTTTTGAGTATGACAGTGACGGGGAAGCTCTTCATTTCAGAAACAGGAATGTTGTTCCTTTTTTGACCAGACCTTTGAACGACGAATTTCCAAAATATAAATTGATGAAATTTGAGACTCTGAGTATTCTGTTCTTTGTCAGAAGATTATATATTACCATTTCCAGTAAAAACAGCGGTTCCACAATTTTGAAATACGAGATCTCATATTTAACTCAGAAAGAAATCAACGATTTAAAAATTTCACTTAATAAAGTGATAAAAGCAAACAAAGAAAGAATACATTAAGAAAGTAATGATAGAAGAAAACTCTCACGAAGGCGAAAGCTTAAAAAAAGTTTCAGGACTGTACAAAGACTGGTTTCTGGATTATGCATCTTATGTGATTTTAGATAGAGCCATCCCATCTGTTTATGATGGTTTCAAGCCTGTTCAGCGTAGAATTATGCATTCAATGCGTGAGCTTGAAGATGGAAGATACAATAAAGTCGCCAATATTGTCGGAAATACGATGAAATATCATCCTCACGGTGATGCATCGATTACCGATGCAATGGTGGGAATCGGGCAGAGAGAGCTGTTGATTGATACTCAGGGAAACTGGGGGAATATTTATACAGGAGATTCTGCTGCTGCGGCGAGATACATTGAGGCGAGACTTACTCCTTTTGCTTTGGAAGTGGTTTTCAACCCTAAAACCACCGTTTGGTCAAAATCTTATGACGGCAGAAATAACGAACCGGTAGATTTGCCCGTAAAATTCCCGTTGCTTCTGGCTCAGGGAGTTGAGGGAATCGGAGTTGGGCTTTCTACAAAGATTCTTCCTCATAATTTTAATGAGTTAATCAATGCTTCGGTAGCTTATCTGAAAGGTAAAAAGTTTGAACTTTTCCCTGATTTTCTGACGGCAGGTTATCTTGATGTTTCAGAATACAATGACGGTCACAGAGGCGGAAAAGTAAGAGCCAGAGCTAAGATTTCTCAGGTAGATAAACATACTCTGATGATTTCAGAGCTGCCTTTTTCCAGAAATACAGGTGATTTGATTGATTCCATCATCAAAGCCAACGAAAAAGGAAAAATTAAAATTAAAAAAATTGAAGATAACACGTCAGACAAAGTTGAGATCCTGATCTATCTTCACAACGAAGTCTCGCCGGATAAAACGATTGATGCTTTGTATGCATTCACCGATTGTCAGGTAACGATTTCTCCCAATGCCTGTGTCATTGTAGGTGACAAACCAATGTTTTTGAATGTTTCCGAAATTTTAAAAATGAATACCGATCACACGGTTTCGTTACTGAAAAGAGAATTGGAAATCGAGTTGAACGAACTACAGGAAAGCTGGCATTTTTCTTCACTGGAAAGAATTTTTATTGAGAACAGAATTTACCACGATATTGAAGAAGTAAAAAGTTGGGAAGATGTTTTAACAACGATTGCTGAAGGCTTAAAACCACATACAGCCCATCTTTTGAGAGAGGTGACAGAAGAAGATATTCTGAGATTAACCGAGATCAGAATTAAAAGAATTTCAAGATTTGATTTAGATAAATTTAAAGAGAATATATTATCACTTGAAGGCAAAATCGAGCAGGTAAGACACCATTTGGCAAACTTGATCGCTTATGCGATTGATTATTATTTAAATATTCAGAAAAAATACGGAAAGGGCAGAGAACGCAAAACGGAACTGAGAATTTTTGATACCATCGATGCCACAAAAGTAGCTGTGGCAAATGAGAAGTTTTACGCCAATTTTGAAGAAGGCTTCATAGGAACTTCTCTGAAAAAAGATCAGTTTTTATTTGACTGCTCAGACATCGACGACATTATTACATTCCGAAAAGACGGAAGTATGAAAGTCGTGAAAGTGGAAGCCAAAACATTCATCGGAAAAGATATTCTGCACGTTGCCATCTGGAAGAAAAATGATAAGCGTACAGTTTACAACATGATCTACCGCGAAGGAATGCAGGGACCTTATTATATGAAACGTTTTTCTGTAACCGGTGTGACAAGAAACACCGATTATCGTTTAGCTTCTGATGCAAAAGGTTCTGAAACTCTTTATTTTTCGGCAAATCCGAATGGTGAAGCTGAAACTGTAACAGTCCTTTTAAAACCCAACCCAAGAATCAGAAAAAACAAAATGGATATTGATTTCTCCGAAATAGGAATCAAAGGGCGTGATTCAAAAGGTAATCTGGTGACCAAATATTCGGTGAAGAAAGTAGATCTCAAAGAAGAAGGTGTGTCAACTTTAGCACCGCGAAAAATCTGGTTTGATGATACGGTAAGACGTTTGAATGCTGATGCAAGAGGAACTTTATTGGGGAGCTTTAAAGGAGATGATAAAATTTTAACCGTCAATTCTCAGGGTGAAGCAAAGCTGATCAGTTTCGACCTTGGAAACCGTTTTGACGATGAGTATATCATTCTCGAAAAGTGGAGACCACAGCAACCGATCACCTGCATTTATTATGACGGCGAAAAAGATATTTATTTTATCAAAAGATTTTTGCTTGAAAATACGACCAATCCGCAGAACTTTATGCCATCCGAACATCCAAAATCTTTTATAGAAAGAATTTTGGTTTCAAATGGTACGACCGCAGAAATTATTTTTGCAAAAGATAAAGGAAAAGAACGTGATCCTGAAACCGTAAACATCGATGAATTTATTGGTGTGAAAGGAATAAAAGCCATCGGAAACCAGTTTACCAAATTTAAAGTAAAAGCCATCAATATTACCATTCCTGAACCGGAAGAAGAAGAACCGGAAGTTTATGAGGAACCAGATACTACTTCATCTGCAGATGAGGAAGGCGGTACAATCGGAGATTTGTTTGAGGGTGGAAGTAATGAAAATTAAAAAAGAAAAATATGAGTATTTTAATATTGATTATAGCAGTAACTGCCATTATTAGCTTTATAGCTTTTAATAATCAGGTTATTTTTGAAAAATATAAATTTAATGTAGCGGAAATTATTAGTAGAAAAGAATATTTCAGATTACTTTCTGCCGGTTTTCTACATGCCGATATGATGCATTTGCTCTTTAATATGATGACTTTGTATTTCTTCGGACCTGTTATATTAGAAGGATTCGGCGCTGTAGGATTTATTATTATTTATATCGGATCAATTCTTTTGGGAAATATTTTTTCACTATTTATTTATCAAAAACAGCCTTGGTATTCTGCAATAGGGGCAAGCGGAGGAGTTTCGGGAGTTTTGTTTGCAGCGATTGCAATGGCTCCGAAAATGAGTCTTTTTCTGTTTTTTATTCCGATTCCAATCCCTGGATTTGTATTTGGACTTTTATATTTCGGATATTCTGTTTACATGATGCTAAATCCGAAGCAATGGGATAATTTGGGACATGCAGCACATTTAGGAGGAGCATTTTTCGGGTTGGTATATGCAATTGCCACTCAACCGGAAGCAGCTTTAGAAAATTCTTTATTTATAGGAATTATGGCATTACCGCTTCTCTATTTATCTTACGAAATATTCATAAAGAAAAGAATCGGTTAGTTTAACCGATTCTTTTTATTTTTAAAGCTTTGCATTTATCATTTTATTCCAAAAACAAATCGGTCGTTATCAGATAAATCCTTGATCAATTCAGCTTTTGAGAATCTGTCTTTATATAATTCTAAAGTTTCCTGACCTAGTTTCTGATTGATTTCCAAAAATAACAATCCGTTCTTATTCAAATGCTTATGTGAATCATCTGCGATCTTTCGATAAAAGATCAAAGCGTCTGAAACTGGAGAAAAAAGAGCCATTGTAGGTTCAAATCCCTTTACAGAATCTTCAATTTCTACTTCTTCTTCAATTCCGATATAGGGCGGATTTGAAATAATTACCTCATAATTTTCATTTAAATCAAAATTCAAATAATCGGCATGAATTAATTTGATGTCAAGCTGATGAAAAGCTGCATTTTTTTTGGCAACTTCCAGAGCTTTTTCAGAAAAATCAATGGATGTAACTTGTGCATCCGGAAAATATTTCTTTAAAACTAAAGGAATAACACCGCTTCCTGTTCCGATGTCTAAAATCTTTAAACCTTGAGATCTCAACCCTGAACTTTGAATTTTGTGAATTGCCAATTCCAACAATTCTTCCGTTTCCGGACGCGGAATTAAAACATTTTCATTCACAAAAAAAGACATTCCGTAAAATTCTGTTTCTCCTAAAATATGTTGGTATGGTTTTCCTGTCTTCAATTCTGAAATAATATTTTGAAGCTGACTTTTATTCTCATCCGACAATATGTTTTCAGAAAATATTCTTTGTTGAATTTGATTAAATCCTAAAATATTTTCAATAAAAATTGAATAAAGGAAATCTGTTTCAGAATCTGTATACAGTTCTGAAAGTTCGGCTTTAAATTTATTTTTAGAATCTGCGATTGTCATTATCTTGTAAAAACCAATTTAGAATCTGTAGATTTTTCTTCATCTATTCTGTAACCTTCATAGTTGAAAGCTTTCACATCATTCAAAGTTTTAGCTTGAGTTTCTGCGCAGAATCTCACGACCAGACCTCTCGCATGTTTTGTGTAAACAACGATGGTTTTGAGCTTTCCTTCTCTCAATTCGTAAAATTCGAAATCAATGACTTTATGATTTAATTTTTTACGGTCAATGACTTTAAAGTACTCATTGCTGGCAAGGTTCAAAAGTATTTCGTTTTTTTTCATTTCAGAATTGAGTTGTTCTGTCACTTTTTCAGTCCAGAAAGAGTAAAGGTTTTTATACTCATCAAATTCAAATGGCCTTCCCATTTCCAATCGGTAAAGCATGACTTTGTCGGAAGGTTTCAGCAAACCGTACAATCCTGAAAGCATTCGATAGTTTTTCTGAAGATAATCAACTGCTTTTTTGTCAAGAGTTTTTACGTCTAAACCTCTGTAAACTTCTCCTGTAAAGGCAAACATTGCAGGTGAAGATTCTTTTGCGGTAGGTTTTGCTTTCCATTTTTGATTTCTTTCCCAGTTTTCATCTGCCAGTTTTGGCGAAATTTCCATAAGCTCAGAAAGATATTTTGGCGATTTATGCTTTAGAAAAGAATGTATAAATTTCGCTTCTTCAATGAATTTTGGAGTTGTACTTCTCAACAGATCTGTCGAGTTTTCTGTATTCATCAATTTGGCGGGTGAGGTTATGATTTTCATAGTTAAAAGGCAGATAAGTGTTTAAGATCAATCAGATTCATGATCATTAAAGAAATAAAGTCAAACATAAAATGACAAATGATCAGAATCTTGATGTTTGAATATAGTTTGTAAAACATTGCAAATACAATTCCGATAAAAAAAGGAACAACAACTTGGCCAATTGTTCCGTAGGTACTGTGGAGAATTGCAAATAAGGATGCAGATACAATAATTCCTAGTGCAGGACTGTTGTAAATCTTCTCAATTCTTGGCTGAATATAAGCCCGCATCAATAATTCTTCAATAACTCCCGCTGTAAAACTTGTAAAAATGATCAGAAAGTAATTGTTTTTGAAAATTGAACTGAGCTGCATCAGTTTGTCACTTACCTTTTCATGGGTAAGAAGCATAATAATTCCATTCAGAAAAGCTCCGCCAATAGCACAGATAAGATATAGGCAAATGACTGCACCAAAATAGAAACCCACAGAATATTTTTTGTCTTCCCAAACAAAGAAAGACCTGTTTTCAATGAAAAAGTTATAGAATAATATTAATATTAAAACTAGCCAGAGCGAAAGCCTGTTATAAAGAAATAAATCTGGAGTTATACTTTTAAAATGAAAGAATTGATTGAGCAATGGAATCGAATAAAGCATCGACAAGGCAAGGAATACAAAAGTGAGTACAATGCCTACAGAATATTTTCCGTTAAGACTCATCCCTTATGCTTTTAAATTTCGCCTTTTCCCTGTCTTATTACTTCCGGCTCACCAGAAGTAAGATCAACAATTGTAGATGCCATATTATCACCATAACCTGAGTCTATCACAATGTCTACAAGATGATCATATTTTTCAGCAATCAGTTCAGGATCGGTAGAGTATTCGATGATTTCATCATCATCCTTTATAGATGTTGATGCAATCGGATGCCCCAGTTTCTCGACAATAAGTTGCGTAATCGAGTGATCAGGAACACGGATTCCTATTGTTTTGTGATTTTTATATGCTAAAGGTAAATTTTTATTGGCTTCCAGAATAAAAGTAAACGGACCCGGAAGATGACTCTTCAAAAACCTGAAAACAGAAGTGTCAATAGGTCTCGTAAAATCTGAAAGATGGCTGAGATCATTACAGATAATAGAGAATTTTGCTTTATCTAATTTCTGTTTTTTGATCTGAGCGAGTTTTTCCATTGCTTTAATATCAAAAATATTACAGCCTAATGCATAAACGGTATCAGACGGATAAATAATCAGTCCGCCATTGTTCAGAGTTTTAATCACCTCATTGATAAGATTTTCCTGAGGATTGTCCGGATAAATTCTTAATATTTTTGCCATAATCAAAGATACAAATATTTAAATTATTTTCGTGAAGTGCTTTATTTACAAGAAAAACTTGCACTTTTGAAATAAATTCGTATATTTGCAATCCAATATCGCGGGATGGAGCAGTAGGTAGCTCGTCGGGCTCATAACCCGAAGGTCATCGGTTCGAGTCCGGTTCCCGCTACTAATTAAGTGCTTTCGGTAAGCACTCTAAAGATACACCGCGGGATGGAGCAGTAGGTAGCTCGTCGGGCTCATAACCCGAAGGTCATCGGTTCGAGTCCGGTTCCCGCTACTAAATTAAGTGCTTCGGTAGCACTCTAAAGATACATCGCGGGGTAGAGCAGTAGGTAGCTCGTCGGGCTCATAACCCGGAGGTCGCACGTTCGAGTCGTGTCCCCGCTACCAACAGGAGAATCAGAAATGGTTCTCCTTTTTTTGTGCCATAAACTTTGAGATATTATTGGAAGAAATAAAATTTTGGAAATTGACAGATATTATTCAAAACATATTTGTTTGTTGAAAAAAACAATAAAAATACAGATAATAAGAAAAATTTTCAATAAACTTGATACTTGGGATTTCCTTATGTTTTGAATTGGCAACATCTTAGGAAATTTAAGTTTATTAAAAAAATATAATTACACAAAGAAAAAAGTTATGGAAAATTTACAACAAACAAAGGTCAGGAAGATTGAGGCTTTTTTGAAAAAATGGTTTGAGCACTTTGATGATCTGGATGAAAACAGCTTCTTCCTGCACTATCTATCGGAAGATGTGGCAATGAAATTCCCAGGATGCGATTTGTTTACCGGGCACGAAGGATTCAGTAACTGGTTTACAGAATCTAAAAATAATCTTCTGGGCAAAACCATTCATCATATTTCTGATATTCATATAAAAGAAACTGTCAAAGATCAGTTTGATATCACCTTTAAAGTAAGATATGTCGCAGAAATGAAAGAACAGAAAATTGATATGAACGTAAAAGAAAATTGGAAATTAACTTGGGATGAAGCAAAAGATCAGCCTGTAATATCTGAATATATAGTAAGTTAATTTTTAGCAAAAAAAATCCCGCTTTTTAAAAGCGGGATTTTTTTTATTTAGTTAACCAGAGTGTCAAAATTCTGAAGTTTAAATTCATCAGATTTTAATTGGTCAAAGTAGGTTGATTTGTTGTTGCCCTTCATCTTTTTCACCGCACCTACAGCTCCGGAGAAATCTTTGTCAATTTTTGTGGCAATTTCTGTTGGTTTAAAATCCAGCTTTACACTGTCATCAGCAACGCCTAAGTATCCGTTTTTTTTAGTTACATAATTGATGTAATTTTCGTAAATTCCTAATGTGTTTCTGAAATACTGAGTGTGGTAATTGAGGCATTTTTTAGTGAGTTTAGATTTTCCTAAGATACAGCTTGCCATATTTCCTTTATACAGATCAAATTCCTGAGAAACTTTATCGTATTCATTTTTCAAAGCTGCTTTTCCGTTATTTAGAACAGTGGCATCACCTTGCTTTTCGCTGATCTTTTTTAAATGTTCCACAACAACGGGAACTGTTGCTTCGATCTTTGATTTTGCTTCGGTAACTGAGCCGAAAACCGATGACGTCTGAGCCGATGTCATGCTAAAAATAAACAATAATAAAACGGTAAGTAGATTATATCTTTTCATGAGAAATTTTTAAAGCACTAAAATAAATATATTTTCTCAGTTTAAGCAAGTAGATTTTAATTTTATTTAATAAAAATTAACAAGTTTTAAGAATTTACCGCTAAATAATGTCGATTTATGCTAAATAATAGGTCATAAAATAAGGTTTATTAAAAATTTAACATATTTTAATAAAAATTATCGCATTGATTATCAGTTAAATATGTTGTTATTTTATTTATCACTAAAAAAATAGTTTTTTGAATCAATTTAATTTCTACATTTGTATAACTAATTTAATAGTGATATGAAAAACATATCCGGAATTGAAAAAAGAATATTATGAAAATTCAGAATTTAACGAAAGCAGAAGAACAGGTAATGCAGTATTTATGGAAGATTGAAAAAGGTTTTCTGAAAGACGTTCTTGATCTTTTCCCCGAGCCGAAGCCTCATACCAATACTGTTTCAACAATTCTGAAGGTTTTGAAGGATAAGGAATTCGTCGACTACAGTGTATATGGAAGGCAACACGAATATTTTCCTCTTGTCTCTAAAGAGCAATATTCTGGTAAGACGATGAAAAGTCTGGTTAAAAATTATTTTAAAGGTTCCTATAAAAGTGCTGTTTCTTTTCTGGTTGAAAAAAATGAAATGACCGTAGAAGATCTTGAAATGCTTTTAAACGAACTTAAAAACAAAGACTAATATGGAAGCACTGATTTTATATTTCGGAAAAGTAATCATCTGTTCGGGTGTAATGTTTTTGTATTATCAGTTGTCTTTAAAAGACAGAACGTTTCATCATTATAACAGATTTTACCTTTTGTCGGCAATGCTGATCTCAATTTTGCTGCCTTTGATCAAAGTAGAATACTTTACCATTGAAGTGAGTAACGATCTGTATTTGCTCATTAATAAATTACAAAATTTAAACACAAATAAAACACCAGACAATGATAACATTTATTTTAGAATTATTTTTTCAGCTTTGGGACTGGTGTCTTTCTATTTTTTAGGAAGACTAGCCTACGGAATTTTAAAAATATCAAAGTTTAAAAATCAGTTTCATAAAGAAACTTTCGAAGGGGTCAATTTCTATCAGACCAACCTTTCAGAAGCACCATTTTCATACTTTAAAAATCTGTTTTGGAAGAATTCGATTGTGATCAATTCAGACATTGGTAAGCAAATTTTGAAGCATGAGATGGTTCATATTGAGCAGAAACACTCATACGATAAGATTTTTATTGAGATCATGACCGCTGTTTTCTGGTTCAATCCGTTCTTTCATATCATTAAAAAAGAAATAAGCTTAATTCACGAATATCTGGCTGATAAAAAAGCCGTCAAAAAATCGGACACAAAAGCATTTGCGCAGATGCTTTTAGCAAGCCACTTTTCCGGAACACAGTTGCCTGCGACCAGTCCGTTTCTAAGTTCAAACCTTAAAAAAAGACTCAAAATGTTACAAAAACCCCAAACAAAATTCGGGTATGCGCGAAGAATATTTGCACTGCCGGTTTTATTTACCGTTGCCTTTGCTTATATGGTAAATGCGAAGAATAAGGAAATCACAGAAACCAATATCGAAATTGAAAAAACAGTTTCTGAAATTAAAAAAGATACCATTTCGCCAAAAAACAATATTGACCAAATTGTAGAAAGACAGGAAGCCAAAATTTCAAAAGCCAACGAAAAGCTAAAAATTCAGGCTGAAAAGTTGAAAACGCTAAGCGAAAAATCAAAAGAAAAAGCTTTGGAACTTAAAAAAATAGCCAAAGAAAAAGGTGAAAACAGCTATGATTTTGAATTGAAAGCAAAAGAACTGAAGCAGCTTTCCGGTGAAATGGATAAGATTGTTGATAAAGACCTTGCCTATCAATTGGATTTTGATAAAATAGAGAATTTGAGAGCTAAATTACTTTCAGAAAATCCGGAGCTAAAATTTAAGAATTTAGAATTTAAAAGAGTTTTCCCTGATGGTGATAACTACAGAATCCAAATGGATGGAAATGAGCATGATATAGAAAAATTATTTGATTCTAAAGAATTCAGAGAAAATTCAGGAATGAGTGAAGTAAAGATTAAAGCTTTGAAAGAAAAAATGAATAATCCTGAATTTAGAGATAAATTAAATAAAGTCAATAAGCTGTATCTAAACGGAAGCGGAGTGTATTCAGGAAGTAATTTTCCAAAGTTTGAGGTAGAATCTCATTTTAAAAGCCCTTCAAATCTTTCTAAAAAAGATCAAAGAAAACTTGAAAAATTAGCCAAAGAAAAAGCTGAATTGTCAAGAAAACAAGCTGAAATTTCCAAAAAACAAGCAGAAATTGTAAGAGAAAAGACTCAGAATAATCCTTGGATAATCTCTGTAGATGCTCATGCAAAGCCAAATGTAAAATATACAGTAAAATCAAGTTACATTGATGGGACTAAGCTGAATGACAAAGCTATAGCGATTGCGAAAACATATCAAAAAGATGGTTTCAAAAATCTTGTAAAATCTGACTTAGATGATAACATAAAAATTTATATCAACGGTAAATCTGTTTCAAAAGAAGAAATGAATAATCTTAATCCAAACGATATTTCATCAATTAATGTCAATAAATCAAATTCTAACGGAAAGCAGACCGGAGAAATTCATATAAAAATAAAAGATTAGATCAAGTGGAAGAATTGGTGAAAGGAAATATTCTGAAGCCAAAACAAGAAAATTCTCACAAAATAAAAATAAAAAATGAAATTAATTGCAGCTTTGAGTTTACTTATCATCGGGATATCGGCTAATGCACAAAACAAAAGATTCTCGTATGAGTATAAATTCATTCCGGATTCTACGAATATTTCAGATGTGAAAACCGAAATTATGAATTTGGATGTGACCGCAGAAGGATCAAAATTCTACAGCTATACAGTTTACAACTCAGATTCCATTATGAAAGTTGATCTTGAAAAACAGCTGTCTGCAACGGGTGCAATTAATATAAAATCTGATATGCGAAAAGGCTTGGTACAGTACAGTATCTCAAAAAAATATCCTAAGTATGAAGTCTTTTTGCATAACAGAATTCTTTCAGACTTTTACAAAGTTTCCGATGAAAGACCGATAGAATGGAAAATAAGTTCCGAGAAACAGAAAATTGGTGAATGGGTGACACAAAAAGCAGAAACCGATTTTGCAGGAAGACATTGGATCGCTTGGTTTACGACTGATATTCCGATTCAGGACGGACCTTACAAATTTCACGGACTTCCCGGTTTAATTGTCAGATTGGAAGACCAGACAAAATCTCATCTTTTTAGTTTACAGGGTGTGAAAAATATCAACTCTATCCCCGGAGATGTTTTCGGAGCGAAAGAAATTGCCGTCAATTCAAAACAATACAGTAAGTTGCTTAGAGATTACGAAAATGATCCTACGAAAGGTCTCAAACAAATGCAAATGGGAGGTGTAACGATGATTATGAAAGACGGTCAGAATAATCATATGAAAGATCAGGAAGGGCGTCTGAAAGCCGCTATGAAAAAAAATAACAATAAAATAGAACTCAATACAGCCAAATAAAATGAAAAAAATATATTTTGGATTACTATTAGGAATTTTCTGTTCCGTTTCAGCACAAAACCGTTTTTTTTATGAGTATAAATTCATTTCAGATTCTACCGATAAAGCAGATGTGAAAAAGGAAATGATGCTTTTGGATATTGATAAAAACGGATCAAGCTATTACAGCCAGGATAAATTTATAGCAGATTCTACATCAAAAGCTGATCTGGAGAAACAACTAAAACTCAGCCCAAACAACATCAATATCAGCAGAAGAGAGAAGCCGGGACAGGTTTCTTATAAAGTGACAAAGCAATATCCGGACTTCAAAACGTATCTCTTTACAAGAATTTCCAGTGACAGTTATAAGATTGAAGAAGACCAGAAACCAGAATGGAAAATTCTTCCGGATAAGCAGAAAATAGGGGAGTATAATGCTCAAAAAGCTACAACAAAGTTTGGAGGTAGAGAATGGACGGCTTGGTTTTCGACAGATTTACCGTTTCAGGATGGGCCGTATAAGTTTTACGGACTTCCCGGTTTAATTGTAAAAATTGAAGATAAAACAGGTTCTCATTCGATGACGTTGGTTGGAAATAAAACGATTGCAATTGCTGCTGAAAAAGAGACGGAACTTCCGCAAGGAGTTCAGGTCTATGGAATGGGCGGAAAAGATATTGAAATTAATAAAAGCCAATTCAAAAAAGCCTGGAAATCTTACGTAAATGATCCTACGAAAAATATGCGAGAAATGATGATGAAGAACACCGAAACAAACAAGGTAGTTTTCAAAACAACATCAGCAAACGGAAAAGAAATTTCAGATCCGAATCAGGTTTTCAGAGAGATGGAAAAGAAAGCGAAAGAAGGTTTTAAAAAGAATAACAATCCTATTGAGCCTGATTTATACAAATAAAATCATCAAAATTAATTTCCCTGTCACTAAATGATGTGATGATATTTTCAGAAGATTTTAAAATAAAAAGCGGAGAAACTTTCTCCGCTTTTGTTTATTTATTTTTTACCAGTCAGCCACTGGTTTTGAAGTTTCTGTTCGGCTGGTGTCGGATTTGCTTTAAACTGCAATGTTTCCATTGTCATTTTGTCTAAAACAGCCTTTCCTTTAAGATCGATCTTATCAGATTTATCACTGTTTTTTCTTAGAATAGTCACGGTAACATTTTGTCCGTCCTTGATTGTTTTAGAATAATTAATAAACTCCTGTACGTTCTGAATATTAATTGTTTTACCATCTAAAGCTACAATCTCATCAGTGATTTTAAATCCGATGCTTTTTGCAAAAGGAGATAAAGCAGAGCTTTCGTCAAACACAAAAGTGTTGTTTTTATCATTATAACCTGTTTGGTTCGGATCTTTTACAAACCAGAAGATGGGCGGCGTTTCCTGCTTGTTGATTTCTACACCAACTTGTGCCAAATATTCTGCGTATGGCGTTGGTTGACTTCCTGCAATGTATTTACTGTAAAAATCTTTTACCTGAGGATATCCTGTAATCGTTACCAACTCATCGATCAGTTTGTCATCTTTAAAAGGTTTGTTTTCACCAAATCTCTGCGACAGTTTTCTGATCATGTCACGATAACCCATTTCGCCATTTGACAATTTTCTTAATTCAATATCAAGGCACATCGTTAAAAGAGTTCCTTTTTCGTAGACATTTCTGTACTGATCTTTGTATTCATCCAGCAAAACATTTTTACTCATTACCGTAAACGGCATTGTATCGTTGTAGCTTTTTGAGTTTTTAATTTTATCGCTTATTCTCTGAAGAAACTGATCTTTGGTGATCAAACCTTCCTGAATCTGAAATAAATTGGCAAAATATTCGGTTCCGCCTTCATACATCCAAAGATGCTGAGACATTTTCGGATCTGCATAATCAAAATAATGAATTTCTTCCGAATGCGTTTTCAACGGATTTACTGTATGGAAAAACTCGTGAGAAACCACGTCTACAATTGCTTCATCGATTGCTTCTTTCGGCATCATTTCGTGCAAAACCACACTTGTAGATTCATGATGTTCCAACGCTCCGAAACCTTTAATCTGCGGACCTTCTGTTCCTGCAAGGTAAAGCATGATGGCATATTTCTTATTGGTATTCATGTCACCCAAAAATTTCTTTTGGGCTACGACCATTTTTTCCAAATTTTCTTTAAAATCTGCTGCTTTGTATTTTCCTGTCGGTGAATAAACACCCAAAACCAAGTCCATTCCTCCTGCGTTGAATGTAATGTAATCCGGTTTAGAATACATGAGTGGAGAATCTGTAAGTTTAGCATAATTTGCCAAAGTGAAAGTGTCAGTAGCTTCAGATTTATCCTGATCTACCAATGCTGTTGTTCCATAGAAATCGGCTGGTTTTTGAATGACCAGTTGATAAGGAACGTCCTGCATATTATCAATATATCCTACAAATCCGTGAGTATTGACCATAAAGATTTTTCCCTGCTCAATGTCGGTTCCGGATGGTGAAAATACTGCTTTATGCTTTGTAGCGTCACCTTCTTCATCAAAACTGTCATTGACGAAATACGTGACTTTAGTTAAAGCCTGTGCATTTTTTAAAGAATATGTATTGTCGCCGACTTTTGTAAAAGCCAATTCTTTTCCTTTATTATCTAAAAATTTGATTCCTTCAATGAATCTTCCGTAATCATCCACAGAATAAGTTCCCGGAACGGTTTTAGGAAAGTGAAATTTCACGTCTCCAGATTTCATTTTCGGAAATTCCATTGTTACGGCAACTTTGTCGTCTTTTACATTTACCAAATCAATATTTGCTTTAATCGACTGCGCATTAACGAAAGCTGCTGCAAGAATTCCTAAGCTTAGTGCTGTTTTTTTCATTAGGTTTATTTTATAGATAAGTAGTTGAAAGAAAATTGATTTTGTTACAGGGCATTTTGGTTTTAAGTATTAAAATTTTCATAAAATGAAATAAAGATGATTTTTTCTGTCATTTTCGAATCAATATTCATTTATTGCATCTTATTATATCTCACATAATAATTCTTATTAAACTCGACAGGAGATCCGCTTTTCAGTGTAGTTTTCTGCCACGATTCAGTAGGAGAAATCATCTGATTACCAAATCTCATTGGTAGATTTAGGTTTTTTACCACATTTGTAAAACGGTATTTCAGTTCAGTTCCATTTTGTGAATATTCTAAAACCGGAACTTTTGTTGTTCTTAAATATTGATTAAAAACACTCGAAAAATCAATCCCTGATTTCTCTGAAATGTACTTTTCAATCTGTTCGGAGGTTACCGTTTGATGATAGAAGTCTTTATTTAAACCTCTCAAAATCTGTCTGAATTTTTCATCATTATTAATAACCTGTCGGATCGTGTGAAGCATACTTGCACCTTTCGGATACATATCGCCGCTTCCTTCATTTCTCACACCATATTTTCCGATAATCGGAATATCGTTTGCAATATTATTCTGAATCCCCTGAGCGTAAATATCCGCAGATTTTTTATCCATATAATCTTCAGTGAAAAGTACTTCAGAATACATCGTAAAACTCTCATGAATCCACATATCTGCCTTATCTTTTGCGGTAATATTGTTGGCAAACCATTCGTGACCGCTTTCGTGAATGATGATGTAATCCCAGTTTAAACCGATTCCTGTTCCGGAAAGATCATTCCCTAAATATCCATTCACATATTGATTTCCATAAGCAATGTTGCTTTGGTGTTCCATTCCCAGATAAGGTGAGTCTACCAATTTGTAAGAATCTTCGTAAAAAGGGTACGGTCCGAACCAATATTCAAAAGCTTTCAGCATTGGTTTTACCTGCTGAAACTGTTTTTTTGCTTTATCTAAATTATAATCGATGACCCAATAATCAAGATCCAGTTTTCCTTTTTCGCCGTTATAAGAATCTTTAAAATTGACATATTTTCCAATATTCGGAATGATGGAATAAGCATTGATCGGATTTTTAACTTCCCAGGTGAAAATGTTTTTTCCGTTTTCCGTTTTTTTATCAGTCAGTTTTCCGTTTCCGATCCCTACTAAATCTGATGGAGTTATAATTTTCATAACGATTCCGTTTTCAGGCTCATCGCTCCAGATATCTTTTACCGGAAGCCAGATAGAAGCGCCGCATCCTTCATCAGCAACACTCATCCACGGATTTCCCTTTTCGTCCTGAGTGAAAACCCAACCTCCGTCCCAAGGTGCATTTTGTGCAATTGTGGGATTTCCCGAATACATTACATCAATCGTGTATTTTTCTCCTTTTTTAAAGTTTTTTTGAGACGAAATGAAAATAAAATCTCCTTCTCTTTTAAATGGTTTTGGAGTAGGAAAACTACATTGTACCACATCAACTTTCATCGGTTGCTGAAGATCAATCTGAAAAACAGGATTTGTCACATCTTTTATAATCTCAAAACTGATTTTATTATTTCCTACAATACTTTTTTTCTGAAAATCAGGTTCTACCGATAATTCATATTTTCTGACATCCCAAAAATTACGGAATTCGGTATTTGATCCTTTTAGAGTATCTTGTTTAGTGAAAGTTTTATTTTGCTCAAAAAACTGCCCGAAAGCCAATCCGGAAGCTAAGAAAATAGAATGTGAAAGCTTTTTCATTCGATGCGAAATTTGATGCTTTCAAAAATATAAAATTTAATTTCAATAATTTGCATATGAACTGAAATATATGATCCAAAACACAAAACTTATGTACATCCAAAGCGCTGAAAAGATGATATGTACTGTGGTTTCAAACAATTTGCCTTTCCACAATTTTGATGAATAGCCGAAAAACTGAATGATCAATCGGGTAGTCCAGAAAATTGCCAGTCCGAATATTATTTTTTTACCGAGATTGGTTTCGATTAATTCATTTGATGAAGTAAGGAGAAGTAAACCCATTAAAAAAACCGTTAAAGCAATGAAAATGGTGTGAACTTTCATGATCTGACGGTTGATCAGACTCAATGATCTGAATTCTTTTTCCCATTCAAAATATTTAGGAAAAATTATATGGATCAATGCTAAAACAATGAAAATAATCCCGATGACAATTAAATGAGTATGCATTGTAAAGAATTTTTAAGGTTTACAGATAAAAATAGACATAAACGGAGTAAACTTGACTTCTTCAAAAGTTTTAAAACCGGAAGCTTTAAAAGCATTTTCCCAGACTTTTTTAGAGAAAAAATGGGTAAATCCTACAGAGAAGGCTAAGAAATTCGGAAAATCACGTAAATGTTCTACCATAATAATCTTTCCGTTAGCTTTACATACACGGTGACATTCCTTTAAAAACTGAATTTTTTCATCATTTGACCTGATCTCATGTACAGCAGAAAGCAAAAAAATAAGATCAGCAGAATCATCATTCATTGCTATTGAATCTGATTTCATTTGTTGTGTACCGGGATAAGATAAACTCACTTTTCTTGCTCTGATAATTGCAGGTTCGGTATGTCTTTCTGCATCATAAAAATCAAAAACTTTCAGATCTGCATTTTGGAAATTATTTTTAATAATAAAACTTGTCTCGTCAAAACCTGCATTAATATTGATAATTTGTATAACTTTTGAATCATCAACAGCACATCTTTTCAGCCAATTAAAATCATAATATCCTGAAAAATCATAAACATATGCAGAGACAATTAACGGCATAATTAATCCATAAATGAAAGCAGCGATGATGATCCAATACAAAATATCTGACCACCCTAAGATTTGATGACTGATGATAATCAAAGCTAAAATTCCGATTCCAATGATATAGAAATGCCGGTTGAAGCTTAAAATATTCAAAACACCCTGAAATTTTCTTCTTTTTATTTCCATGATTCGAGTTTTCCTTTTTTCCAGTAATATGGAACGTTTTTAATGATAAAAGCGTTGGCTAAGATTGGATTTTTCAGTTTTAATTGATCTAAAAAATCAAAATGATAATCGATAACTTTTACAGGTGTCGGAGTCCAGTTTTGTCTTATCCCTTCAATGATCAGAACTTCTTTTGTGTTTTTATTATAAGTGAAAGTAAAAGGTAAAGGTCCCGCAAATCTTCTGGCTTCTTTCCAGTCTGCAAATGGAGAGTTGTCAGGAAGAGAAACATTTTCTTCGTTTTGACTTAGTTTTATATTAAATTTTGACTGAATTGAATGAATTTCTCTTAAATTTTCTTTTTCCGATTGTTGAATATCGGTTGTCGTATAATTGTAATGGGTAAAAATATTTCCCATGAATTCCATTTTCTTTTTATCGGTTTCAGATTTTAGGATGTATAGACCACGCAACTTTTTCCCTGCATTATTGGTGTATCGTACAAATATGCGATAGCCAATCAGGAAAAAATCGTTTCCCAAAAATTTCGGAAAACCTTTCGGGCGTAAATCTTTTGTCTGCACCATTGCTGCAGCTACAAAAGCCCATTTATCCTTAAAAATATCCAACTCCAGACATTCAGGAATGAGATGCTGTAATTCTTCTTTCGGAACTGCAAATGTGAAAACAAGCGAACTTTCAAAAAAAGCTTCTACAGCAAACGGATGGTTTTTTAAAAATTTCAGCATCATATTGTAGTTTTAGTTTTTAAATAAAATTCATTGAAGTAAATAAGAAGAATAAAAAGGAAGGCAAAAAGTAAATTATACTGACCCCAAAGCAATAAATCGGGAACTAAAATGAATTCAAGAATGTTCATTGATATAATGATGATCATCTGTGTTGCTGCATTCAGTCCTGATTTAAATCCGGATAAAATCCAGACAGCCATAATTATTTCTGAAATTCCAATAATAATTGTTAAAGTCCTTGAACGATTACCATCTAAAATTCTTCCTACAATTTCCTGATGTCTGGGAACTAAATTGAGAACTTTACAAAACAGACCATTGATGAGCCAGACTGTTGCAATGAAATAGTTTAATATTTTATTCATCTTGATTAATGTTTTATTTCTAACAAATATAAATAAATCTTTTTGAACTTTCAGTAATTATTGAAAATTAAATTAAAAAAATAGTTTGTCAGATTTTATTTTGACAAACTATTTGATATAATCGTTTTATTAATTCAACTCTTATCTTACGGCAGGAAGTTTTGCTTCCCTTTTCTGGACTTTTTTATAAGTATAGGCACACATTAAAATACTGAATTCGTAAAGGAATAACAGCGGTAAAGCTGCCATCATCATACTCAAAACATCGGCAGGAGTGATAATTGCGGCAACAACCATAATCAAAACAATTGCGTGTCTTCTGTATTTTCTCATGAAAGCAGGATTCAGAATTCCGATGCTTGTCAGGAAATAGATTAAAACCGGGAAAAGAAAAACAACACCCATTCCTAAAACTACCTGCAGGAAAAGGGTTGTATAATCGCTCAAATCATAAAGCGGAATGATAATGTCTGAGATTTTAAAGATGACTCCAAAATTTACTGCGAATGGTAATATTAAATAGTATCCGCACAAAACTCCTGTCATAAAAAGAATCCATACAGAATTGATGATGAATATTGAGTTTTTTCTTTCGTTTGGATGTAAAGCCGGACTGATAAATCGCCATAATTCCCAGACGATGTAAGGGAAACCAATGACAAGACCGCCAAAAATAGAAACCGCCATCATCACATTAAACTGTTGATACAATCGCTGTACACGCACCGGAAATTCTTTGGGAAGCTCAATGCTGTCTTCACCCAAAATCATTCTCGAAAAATGATTAACGATTTTAAAAGTAGGAAAATCATTTCTGGTAGGTCCGAAAAAAACGTGATCCATGATCCAGTTGATGTTGAATCCTACGACTACGGCAGCAATAACAATAGCGATAATTGAACGGATAAGATGACCTCTCAGTTCACCAATATGCCCAAAAAAGGACATTTCTTTACCTTCACTCACAGAATTTTTTTTAATGTTTTCAAATTTATGAAAAAAAGTGTGGAGTTGAATGATAGAAGTCAGAAGTTATGGTTTCAATATTTAAAATTAACGTTTTAAAGTTTTTTTTATCAATTTAAATCTATTCTCAACTTCAATCTGAGTCTTAATTAATTCCTTCGTCCAAAAGTTTATGAATGTCAATAATCCCAAAATACTGTCCGTTTTCTGTCACGACAAGCTGTCCGATATTGTTATCTTTTAAGACTTTCATCGCTGCTTTTGCCAAAGAATCTTTTTCAATGGTTTTAGGATTGGCAGACATGATATTTTGTGCCAAAACTTTAGAAATATCATCACCATTCAATAGCATTCTTCTCAAATCTCCATCTGTAATGACCCCAACAATTTTTTCTTCGTTCGTAACAACCGTAATTCCGTGGCTTGAAGCACTGATCGAGATAATTACGTCTCTGATTGAAGATTCCTCTGTAACCTGTGGCTTTTGTGACGAAACAAACTGCTCAACTCTTGCCGTTAAGTTTTTACCCAAACTTCCGCCGGGATGAAATTTTGCAAAATCATTTTCTTTGAAATCATTAAGCTCCATTAAACAGATTGCCAAAGCATCTCCTAAAGCCATTTGCAGCGTGGTAGAACTTGTAGGAGCCAGTTTATTCGGGCAGGCTTCCAGATCAACATGAGTATCAAGAATGACATCAGAATATTCTGCCAGTTTGCTTTTTCGGTTTCCGGTCATTCCTATCAATGCTGAAGAATAATCTTTAAGGTAAGAAACAAGATTGGTAATTTCCGGAGAATTTCCGGAGTTTGAAATACATAAAACAACATCCTGTTTCTGAATAACTCCCAAATCACCATGGATGGCTTCGGAAGCATGTAAAAACTGTGACGGGGTTCCTGTAGAATTCAAAGTGGCTACAATTTTGTTCCCGACATGAGCAGATTTTCCGATTCCTACGACAATTAATTTTCCTTTTGCAGAATGAATGATTTCTACTGCTTTTACAAAGTCATTATCTATTCTGTTTTTTAATTTTTCTAATTCTTCGATTTCTATGGCTAAAGTGCTCTTGGCGATTGAAATAATGTTTGATATATCCATTTTTCCGGTATGATTTCTTTCTAAACTATTCCAAAGTAAAACTGCAATATTTAAGAATCTTTAACGCAGGTTTTATTTTTTATAAATCTGTTTACTTTTATTTTCAGTAAAAAAGTTATAACTTTGGGTTAGATGCAAATTTAGCAATACAAATTTAGATGAGCGCAAAAAAAGCCAATTTATCAGGCGAGTTAAAGAAATACTTCGGATTTTCTACTTTCAAAGGTCAGCAGGAACTTATTATTGAAGAACTGTTACAGGGCAAAGATATTTTTGTTTTGATGCCTACAGGAGGGGGTAAATCTTTGTGTTATCAACTTCCCGCCCTTATTTCAGAGGGAACTGCTATTGTAGTTTCTCCATTGATTGCTTTAATGAAAAATCAGGTAGACGCCGTAAATGGTTTGTCTTCTGAAAATGGAGTAGCACACGTTCTTAATTCTTCTCTCAACAAAACTCAGACCAAACAGGTGTTTGATGATATAAAAAGCGGAAAAACGAAGCTTCTCTATGTAGCTCCTGAATCTCTGATCAAAGAAGATTATCTTGAATTTTTCAGAGATGTAAAAATCTCTTTTGTTGCCATTGATGAGGCACACTGTATCTCAGAATGGGGACACGATTTCAGACCAGAATACAGGAATCTAAAATCAATAATCGACAAAATTGCCGATGTGCCTGTGATTGCTCTTACGGCAACTGCAACACCGAAAGTTCAGGATGATATTCAGAAAACTTTGGGAATGACGGATGCTTTGGTTTTTAAAGAAAGCTTTAACAGAGCTAATCTTTATTATGAAGTTCGCCCGAAAGTAAATGTTGATAAAGAAATTGTAAAATTTATTAATAAACATAAAGGAAAATCAGGAATTGTTTACTGCTTAAGTCGAAGAAAAGTAGAGGAATTTGCCCAGCTTTTGCAGGTAAACGGAATCAATGCACTTCCGTATCATGCAGGTTTAGACCAAAAAGTAAGAGTGACGAATCAGGATAAATTTCTGATGGAAGAGGCCGATGTTATCGTTGCGACTATTGCCTTTGGGATGGGAATTGATAAACCGGATGTTCGTTTTGTGATTCATTACGACTTTCCAAAATCTTTAGAAAGCTATTATCAGGAAACAGGTCGTGCAGGAAGAGACGGAGGAGAAGGTCACTGTTTGGCATTCTACGATCCGAAAGATATTGAGAAATTAGAAAAATTCTTGGCTCAGAAGCCTGTTTCCGAAAGAGAAATCGGGTTACAGCTTTTAAATGAAGTGGTAGGTTACGCCGAAACTTCCATGAGCAGAAGACAATATATACTGTATTATTTTGGCGAGACTTTCGACCCGGTAAAAGGTGAAGGAGCCAATATGTGTGACAACGCATCAAACCCGCCGAAATTAAAAGATGCAACTAAGGATCTTGAAAAAGTTCTGGAACTGATAAAGGAAACCAATGAAAAGTTCAAATCTAAAGATCTGATTTCTGTGATCGTGGGTAAAGAAAACGCAGTCACAAAATCTTATAAACTTGAGCAGACTTCATTTTTCGGTTTCGGAAAAAATGAAAAAGACAATTACTGGAAAACTATTTTGAGACAGGCAACCGTTCAGAATTTTTTACAGAAAGATATTGAAACCTATGGTGTTCTGAAAATTTCGCCAAAAGGTCATCAGGTGATTGAAGGAAAATTCAAAGAATCTTTTTTAATAGCTGAAGACCGCGAATTTGATCTTTCGCAAACCAAAGCAGACAGTGACCAAGTACAAATGCAGGCAGCTGGAGGTTTGGATCAGAATTTATTTAGTCAGTTGAAAGAACTTAGAAAAAAAGTTGCCAAAAAGCATGGAATTCCGCCCTATACGGTTTTCATGGATCCGAGTTTGGAAGACATGACCGTTCAATATCCGATTACTCTTGAAGAAATTGCAAAAATCTACGGAGTTGGCGAAGGAAAAGCAAAAAAATACGGTAAAGAATTCGCTGATTTTATTTCTAAATATGTTGAAGACAACAATATAGAGCGTACTCAGGATATGGTGCTGAAAAATGTGGCAAATAAATCGAGCCATAAAGTTTTCATTATTCAAAGCACTGATAAAAAAATTGACCTTGAAGATATTGCAAGAGCCAAGAATCTCTCAATGAACGATTTATTGAAAGAAATGGAACGTATTGTCTATCAGGGAACAAAACTAAATATCGATTATTATATCGAAGAGAATTTTGATGAAGATATTGTAGATGAATTCATGGAATTTATGACAGAATCTGAAAGCGACAGCATGAAAGTTTTGCTGGATGAGTTTGGAGATGAGCTTTCTGACGAAGAAGTTAGGATGCTGAGAATTAAGTTTATCAGTGATGTTGCGAATTAATTTTAAATAGGTTTAAAATGGAAAATCCAATATTTGAAGCTAAAAAAGTACTCATTCAATGGATAAAAGATATGAATGAGTTGGAGGAGATCTCAAAATTGATGGAAATCAAGGATAGAATGACTTCAAATACAATAGTTGCTGAAACCCAGGAAGAATACTTAATAAAAGATGATTTTGATGAAAGATTTGCTAAAGGAATTTCTCATACAGAAATGAAAAGAAGAACAATTGAACACATTAGAAATTTACCTTGGAAGTAATAATTTTTTTATAAACAAGATTTTGAAAATAAAATTAATGATCTCGTAGATATTTTGTTTCATAAAAAATATTTTGTTTTTGAAGATTATGCTGTAGAGTATGCTGAAAAGATTTATAGTTTTATAGAGAATAATATTGATAAACCAATCAATAGAAAAACACCTCAATCTTTCCAAAGTTTTGGCGAAAAATTTCTGAGATATAAAGCAAATAATCATACTTTTTGGTATATTTTCTTCGATCAAAGAGGGAATCAATTCTTAATTAACCATGTATTAAACAATCATTCTCAGGATTTTCCTGATTTTATTTAGTTTGATTTTTATTAATAGTAAATTAAGAAAAAACTTAATTAAAAGATTTTTTCAAATGAAATCTTTACAATGAAAAAGAAAATTTCTATCATATTTATTCTGCCGGATCTCGAAACCGGAGGTGCAGAAAGAATTGTTACCACCATCGCAAACCATCTTTCCAGAGATAAGTTTGAGCCAAAGATTTTGCTTTTACGCAAGCAGGGTGGATATTTAGATTTTCTTAAAAATGATGTCGAGATTATTGACATCAATACCGAAAGAATCAGACATTCGCTAAAACCTATATTAAAAGAAATTTACCGAAGAAAACCTGATATTGTTTTCTCCGGATTTGGTGAAGTAAATGCGTATTTGTCTTTATTTATCAAGCTTTTTCCTAAAGTTAAGTTCATTGCCAGAGAAACCAATGTTGTTTCGGAACACGTTACTAAAAAAGAGATCAGATTTTTCTATAATTTCTACAATAATTATCAGCAGATCATCGCACAGAGTGATGACATGATGACTGATCTTGTCAACAACTTTAAAGTCAATCCGTCAAAAATCATTAAAATTAATAATCCTGTAGATTTTGATTTTATTAATGAAAAACTATTATTTTCATATAAACCCGAAAGTTTTAAATACAATTATAAAAACGTTGTCGCCATCGGAAATTTATCTGCCCGAAAAGGCTTTGATAATCTCTTGAAAGTCTTTTCGAGGTTAAAGAATGAAAAAATTATCCTCCATATTTTAGGTGACGGAAAAGACCGTGAGATCCTTCATCAGATGAAAGATTTTTTAGGTTTAAAAAATGTTGTTTTCCACGGAAGACAGGAAAACCCATATGAGTTTTTGAAATTTGCAGATTTGTTTATTCTTTCTTCAAGATATGAAGGTTTTCCGAATGTTTTGTTGGAAGCCGGAGCCTGCGGAACGTATTCTTTAGCCAATAATTGTCCTGGAGGAATCAATGAAATTATCCAAAATGAAATCAACGGTGAGATTGGGAATATAGACAATCATGAAGATTTTGCCCAAAAAATAAGATCTATTTTACAACAGAATTACGATAAGGAATGGATTATCAATTCTATAAAATCAAGATTTTCTAAGGAGATGATTTTAGATAATTACGAGAAGGTTTTGTTGGATTTGATGAAGAAATAAATACTTATTAAACCTTGTAAATTTTTATATTTTCCTAAATTTGGCTCTCAATAATTTTAAATAAAAATTTCATGAATAAGATCCAAAAGTTGGGCTGTGTCTGCGAAAAACCTGAATTACACCACACGGATTACAGAACTTCAGATGTAGGAATAGATGAAACCAATGGAAGATATGCTGAGGTAAGTATTTTACAATGCAAACTCTGTCAGAGAATTTGGCTTAAATATGTGGAATTTGAAAGTTTTACAAAATCAGGGAGGTGGTACAAAGGAATTATCGCAAAAAAGGAGGTCGCCGGAATGAAACCTGAAAATGCAGTTGAATATCTGGAAAATCTTGATTGGTATATTTACGGTGGTTCTTATTTTGAAAGTACGGGAACTTTTGGGCAGGGGAAACTAAATGTGGATTTATAATATCTTTAAATTTTTGCTTTAAACTTGACAAATCTCACTTTGCAGCGTGGCAATTAATCAGTAAATTTGTAATGATCTAAGAATAGCTAATAATAAATTATAAAAATAAAATGAGTCAATTCGATGTTACCGTAATAGGTTCTGGTCCTGGAGGTTATGTGGCTGCAATACGCGCTGCACAATTAGGTTTCAAAACAGCAATTATTGAAAAATATTCAACTTTAGGCGGAACTTGTCTTAACGTTGGATGCATTCCTTCAAAAGCACTTCTTGACAGTTCTGAGCATTTCGAAAACGCAAAACACAATTTTGAAAACCACGGAATTATCATTAATGAGCCAAAAGCGGATATCGCAAGAATGATTGCGAGAAAAAATGAAGTGGTAGAGCAGACCACAAAAGGAATCAACTTTTTGATGGATAAAAATAAGATCACTGTTTTTGAGGGTCTTGGGAGTTTTGAATCTGCAACTCAGATTAAAGTTACAAAAAACGATGGTTCTGTTGAAACCATCGATTCTAAATATACAATTATCGCAACAGGTTCTAAACCATCATCTTTGCCTTTTATCACTTTAGATAAAGAAAGAGTGATTACTTCTACAGAAGCTTTAAATTTAAAAGAAATTCCTAAGCATTTGGTGGTAATCGGTGGTGGAGTAATCGGTCTTGAACTAGGTTCAGTTTATTTGAGACTTGGAGCTCAGGTTACTGTGGTTGAATTTATGGACAAAATCATCCCTACTATGGATGGAGCTTTAAGCAAAGAATTGACAAAAGTTCTTAAAAAGCAAGGGATGAAATTCATGCTTTCTACAGCCGTTTCAGCGGTTGAAAGAAATGGAGATACTGTAAAAGTTACTGCAAAAGATAAGAAAGGAGAAGAAGTAACTGTAGAAGGAGATTACTGTTTGGTTTCTGTAGGCAGAAGACCTTACACAGACGGTCTTGGATTGGAGAAAGCAGGTGTAGAATTAGATGAAAGAGGAAGAGTAAAAACAAATGACCATTTGCAGACCAATGTGGCAAATATTTATGCGATCGGTGATGTAATCAAAGGGGCAATGTTGGCTCACAAAGCTGAAGAAGAAGGAACTTTTGTTGCTGAAACTTTGGCTGGTCAAAAGCCTCACATTAATTATAACTTAATTCCTGGAGTAGTGTATACTTGGCCTGAAGTTGCCGGAGTTGGTAAAACTGAAGAGCAATTGAAAGAAGAAGGTGTAGCTTATAAAATCGGAACGTTCCCGATGAGAGCATTAGGAAGAAGCCGTGCAAGTGGTGATGTTGATGGCTTGGTGAAAATCATTGCAGACGAAAAAACGGATGAAGTTCTTGGTTTCCATATGATCGGAGCCAGAGCTGCAGATTTGGTTGCTGAAGGTGTAATTGCTATGGAATTCCGTGCAAGTGCAGAAGATATTGCGAGAAGTTCTCATGCTCACCCAACGTACGCAGAAGCCGTGAAAGAAGCTGCTTTGGATGCTACAGGAAAAAGATCAATTCATATGTAAAAATAAAATTTAAGTGTTTTAGAACACTTAAAATAAATATTTGATAATAATGCAGAAATTCTTGGGAGTTTCTGCATTATTTTTATAAAATAAAATGGTATTTTTGATTAAATCAAATATATATGTTATGAAAAATATACGTTTACTTTTTTTAGCGGTGTTTATTCTGACTGTCTCTTTTGTGAAATCACAAGATTTTTTCATTCCTGTTAACGAAAGGAGTATAAAAGCTGATCCCAAAAACAGAACAGTACAACCGGAAAAGTTTTTAACTTATCAATTAAATGTAGGAAACATAAAAAATTATTTTAATTCTGTTCCCGAATTAAATGATAATGATCCTAAAAATAATGCAAGCATTATTATTTTACCAATGCCAGACGGAACGAAGGCCAGATTTAAAATTTGGAAATCTTCTGTTATGGATCGTCAACTGGCAGTGCAATTTCCAAATATCATAACATTTACAGGACAAGGAATTGATGATATATACGCTACTGTAAAACTAGATTTTACAGAATTAGGATTTCATGCTCAGATAAAATCTGTAGTCACAGGAGATTTATATATTGATCCCTATTCAAAAAATGATGTTAATCATTACATTGTATACAAAAAAAATGACTTGGTAAATACTCATGTGAGAAGCTGCGGTGTAAAAGATGATGTGGAATATGAAAAAAAAAACGCACAAAAAACTGTAACTCCGAGCGTAGGTAATCAGATCAGGATTTTCAGATTGGCAGTTGCCTGTACTGGCGAATATGCAATTGCAGCAACAGGTCTGCCTTTTCCTACTGTTTCACAAACCCTTTCGGCAATCGTTACGAGTGTAAACAGAGTAAATGGTGTTTATGAACAGGAAGTAGCTGTAAGACTGATACTTGTAGCTAATGAAGCCAGTATTGTTTTTACAGATCCCGCTACAGATCCTTTCAGCGGAAATGATGACGCTGGTATATTGATTGATGAAAGCCAGATCAATATAAATTCTATCATTGGGTCTGCAAATTATGATATTGGACATACATTCAGTACCGGAGGTGGCGGATTGGCAGGATTGGGGGTCATTTGTATCAGCAATCAAAAAGCAAGTGGTATCACAGGTTCTTCAAATCCGGTAGGAGATCCTTACGATATAGATTATGTAGCACACGAAGTGGGTCATCAGTTTGGGGGACCACATACGTTCAATGCGATCACAGGCAGTTGTAATGGTAACCGATCAGCTTCCAATGCAGTAGAGCCGGGAAGCGGTGTGACAATCATGGCTTATGCGGGAATTTGTGGAAATACAAATGATCTTGCGCCTAATAGTATTGCTACGTTTCACACTCGTTCTTTTCAAACGATAACTGCAACAGTTTTGGGAAAAACCTGTCAGGTTACATCGCCCGTTTCTAATACAGCTCCGGTTGTCAATGCCGGAAGTGATTATACAATACCTGTAAATACACCTTTTAAATTAACCGGATCTGCTACAGATGCACAAAACACAGGACTTACTTATTCTTGGGAACAAAATGATGTGGGACCCTCAGGAAGCTGGAATGTTCCTACAGGAAATGCACCATTATTCAGATCATATCTTCCTGCAACGGTTCCGTTCAGATATTTTCCGAAGATTGCCGATGTTCTGAGCAATACTGTTACCAGAGGTGAATTTTGGCCAAATTATGCAAGATCTTTGGAATTCAGATTAACAGTAAGAGATAATAATGCAGGTTGTGCCGGTGTTGCAAATGACGATGTGGCGATTACTGTTGATGGCAGTTCTGGTCCGTTCAGGGTAACTGCACCTGCTACAGCAGTAGTATGGGCAGGAAACAGTACACAAACAGTAACCTGGAATGTAGCCAATACTACTGCTGCTCCTGTGAGCTGTGCTAATGTGAGCATCTTGCTTTCTACAGATGGCGGCTTTACTTACCCGATTACAATTTTAGCATCTACACCCAATGACGGTTCAGAAACAATTACTGTTCCGAATGTTGGTTCTTCCCAAGCAAGAATTATGGTAGCAAGCGTAGGAAATGTTTTCTATCATATCAATCCTTCTAATTTTACGATTAATCAGGTATTGGCAGTTAACGAAGCTAATCAGGATAATGATGCTTTTGTGATATATCCAAACCCGAGTAAAGGAATATTGAATGTTAAATTTACCAGACAAAATGATGTTCATGATATTTCAGTGTACGATTTGAGTGGGAAACTGGTTTTCAGAAAACTAAAAAACAGTACGAATAGTGATAAAATTTCTACATATTATCTGGATCATTTAGTAAAAGGAGAATATTTAATCAATATTAAATCTAAAACAATCGATAAGACATTAAAATGGATTAAAGAATAAATCTTAATATTGATTTTAGATTTCTAGAAATATTATTTTTTAAGATTATAACAGGAGAGGCTTTTTGTCTCTCCTTTTTAGTTCCTCAGTATAAAAGTCATCAGGAAAAATAATAAATAAAGAAAATTTCAGAACTGCTAAAACTCCGGTCCATCAACGCTTAAACTCTCAAACTAATTTCCGTACCTTTGCCAATTAAATTATCATCAATGAAAATCGGAAAAACTCAGACGTTAAAAATTTCAGAAAAAAATAATTCAGGATGGATGCTTGAATCAGAGACAGGCGAAACCGCTTTCATGTCTAAAGTTTTCATTCGTGACGAAAAAGAAATTGGCGATGAGATTGAAGTTTTCGTTTATCAGGATGATCACAAACTGAAAGCAACTACCGAAACTCCTTTGGCGGAAGTGGGCGAATTTGCTGTGATGAGCTGTGTACAGAGCCTTCCGAGTGGTGCTTTTATGGATTGGGGAATCATCAAAGACCTTTTTATTCCTTACAAACAGCAAAAGACAAAAATTATTGAAGGTAAGAGGTATGTTGTCAAACTTTACGTTGATGACGAACTGGAATTAATCACTGGAACCACAAAATTCAAAAGAAATCCGCAATACGAAGATCTGCCTTTTCAGAAAGGTGACAAAGTGGATCTCATCATGATGAATGAAAGCGAATTGGGATGGAATGTTGTCATCAATAAAAAATATATCGGGCTGGTCTACACATCAGATGTATACAAAAAACTATATCCGCTTTCTGAAGAGGAAGGCTATATCAAAACAATTCGTGAGGATGGAAAGATTGATGTTTCACTGCAACCTGAAGGCTTTGAAAATATAGATGAATTTAGACAGAAAATCTTAAATAAATTAGAAGAAAACTTTGGTTTGCTTCATCTTTCTGATAAGTCTTCTCCTGAAGACATCAAAGCAGAACTGCAGATGAGTAAAAAGAATTTTAAGAAAGCAATTGGTGGTTTGTACAAAGATAAAATTGTGGATCTTTCGAATGACAAGATCAAACTATTATAAAAGGTAACTACATATCAAAATAAAAGAAGAGCAGAAATTTTCTGCTCTTCTTTGTTTAGTTTCTATTTTTAATTAAAAGCCAGCCGTTATAAACTCTTCCGTCTGAAACTTTTATGGTATACCAGTAATTTCCGGTAGCGAGAGGATTTGAATTGTATTTGCCGTCCCATTCAAATGGTTTTTTGGTGATTGTTTGTTTAAAAACAATTAAACCTTTTCGATCGTAGACTAAAATCTCTGTACCTGAATAATTTTCCAATCCGGCAATTCGCCATTTATCATTTGTCCCGTCTCCATTCGGCGTAATCATATTCGGAATATTGAATATTGAGAAGTTTTTCTCTCCGATGATACAGCCAGATTTTGTTCTCACGTAGACTTTATACTCACCTAGAGTCAGGTTTGAAAACACATTAGAATTTTGCCAGTTTTGATTATCTAATGAGTACTCATAATTTCCGGGCGATGACATGATCACCGTTGCAGAATTATTTGAAATATTCACCGAAACAATTTCACCCAAAACTGAATAGGTTAACTGAATACTATCTGTATTTTCACATCCAAAACTATTGGTTACTTTTACCCAATAAATTCCGGGAGTTGAAACACTAATGGTCTGAGTGGTTGCGCCTGTGTTCCATAAATAAGCTGCAAATCCACTTCCCGCATCTAATATTACCGTTTTACCTTTACAGAAATCGAAATCTTCAGGAAGGGTGACAATTGGTTTTGGATTTAAGTTCAGTTCAAGAATTACATTTTTAAAGCATCCATCAACTGTTGAGACTTTAACGTTGATAATATTGGTGCCAATAATCAAGATATGATTTGAAGGATTTACAATCGGATTTCCTAATTGGTCTGTGTAAATGAAAATATAATTAGCAGGGTTTGCAATTAAATTTCCCTGATAAGAAGTGAGGTCTACAGTCATCGTATTTCCGGTAGAAGTGTTACATACAGATGCTCTGTAATTATTTGCAGGAACATTATTCTGCGATAAAGTAACTGAAATGCCCAGCTTTTCAGACTCACAATTATTTAGCGTTTGTGTGACAAAATATGTTTGTCCATGAACCAGTGGAGTATTAGGTGGCAAGATATTTCCTGTTGAGTCATAATAGATCAAAGTTGTTCCGGTGACAGCTAAATTTGATAATTTAGGATTTGACGATGCGCAAAAGTCTTGCGTTAAAGTTGCTGTTGGTTTTGGAGTATTGTTTATGATTACCTGAATCGAGATTTTAGTACTTTCACAACCATTAATAGTTTGAGATGCAAAATAAGTTTGTCCGTTGACAAGCGGAGTGTTTACAGGGAGAATATTATTTGCTGTATCGTACCATTTTATATTTTGACCTGTAATTTGAATGTCTGATATTTTCGGTTGGTTTGTTGCACAGAAAGTCTGAGAAGTATTTGCTGTTACAGGTATAGCAGTTGCTGAAATAATTACATTCTGATTTTGAGTAGCTGTATTTCCATTCCAATCAGTGTAAGTCCAATGGATAATATGTGTTCCAGGAGTTGAGTATGAGAGCGGATCTGTAGTTGTAGCTGTGACAGTTCCTGCGCAGTTGTCTGTTGCAGTCGGAAAGGCGGAGATTGTAGTATTGCAATCTCCTGTAATATTTGGCAGAGATGCAATTGTTGGAAGTGGAGGAACATTGTCTCCTACAACAACGTTTACGGTAAAACTTCCGTCACAAGCACCGCTTCCGGTAATTTGGCACGTATATGTTCCTGCATTAGCTGCTGTAGCATTTGGAATTGTTGGGTTTTGCAGATTCGAGGTAAATCCGTTTGGTCCTGTCCATGCATATGTTGTTCCGCCAGTTGCAGATAATTGAATATTTGAATTATTACAAACTGGGGAATTTGAATTTACCATTCCAGTTGAAGTACAATCCTGAAATTTTGCGATAAAGACGTCGTTGGAAGGATGTCCACCTGTTTGCTGAAAAGTTCCCGGTGTTGCTATTCCTGTTGTATTATTGCTAGACATTCCTGTGAAATAGATGTAATCATTATTGTCTTTCGTTACTTGACCTAATTGTGTTCCTCCGTTTCCTCCATAAAAAGTTCCCCATTCTTTTACGTTATTTGAATTATACTTAACGAGAAAAGTATGAGAATAAGGACCTATTTGTGATAAATACGCGTTTGGAGTAGCAATATCTGGTTGCCAACCGTTTGATAATCCTGTGAAGAATATATTTCCATGTTTATCTACATATGACAGTAACTGAAAAGTTGGAAGAGGAGAGTAGTAATTTTTAGTCACAACATTGGTTGCTAAATCTACTCTAAATACACCAGGATTATTTATTCCTTGTGCTAAAGAAAAATAATGACCAGGAATTACTAATGTATTATTTATAATTCTTGCATCGTAGGTAACATCTTGATTTTCTAATCCCGCGTAACTTGATCTTAGTAGATTTCCGGTCTTAGAAAATTTTAGATATAAAATATCAGTAACCCCTGAGTTTGTAGACTGAAAAGGATTTATCATCACTATACTTTGTGATGTAGTTAATCCCAGTATTTCAAGATCATTTGTTGAAGAAAAAATGTTGTGAAGAGACGTTGAATTATTACCCCCTAAATAAGTAGACCAAACGATATTTCCTAAGGAATCTAATGCAGTTAGAAATCCGTCACTACTTCCACTTTGGCTTAGTTTGGTAGGTTGAAAAGCATTTAAGACAGGAAAGTCGAAACTGTTAGTCTGTCCGGCTAGATAAATATAATTGTTATTATATGAAACAGAATAACATATATCCGAACTATTTCCACCAAGATTTTTTTGTAATACTAAAGTTCCATTAGAACTAAATTTAACCATCACAACATCATTTGCACTTGTTGTTTTAAATTTTACACCAGCGGCGTATACATTTAAATTCTCATCAAAATCTATAGAGCTAAAGTTATCATCTCTTATGTCTCCGTAATATGTTCCCCAAAGTTTTTGCCCATTTGATGTGATTTTCATCACATAAGCATCAAAATATGAGTTGGTAATATTGGTTTGGCTGGCTCCGCTTGTCGCAATATTTGTGGTGCTCGCTGTTGCTCCATATAGATAAACATTATTTTGAATATCAGTTTTTGCTTCGCCATAATCTTCTCCGAATCCACCTGCATAACTTCCCCAAATTCTTGTTGGCACAGGATCAATTATTATTTTTTTATTAGATGAATTTAAAGGAGAAGTAAATCCAAAAGTTTGATTTCCAAAATCTTTAAAGGTTACCGTAATATCTTTTTTATTCCTATCCTGAATCCAGCTGTTGGGAATCTTTTCATATAAATCTCCAAAACGCAAATTCATCATAAGTTTTCCTTCCTTAAGTAAGGTCGGAGCTCCGTAGAATTTCATCTTAATATCTGATATTTTTCCTCCGGGATTAATGATAAAATTATATTCAACAGGTTTTAAAGTATCGTTTGGCTTGAAAAATATCAGATCTATGGCGTTGTAGATATTTTTATAAATAATCTTTTGATAGCGATGAACATTTGTTATTCCGTCCGGATTATGTTCGAGATTAAAATAATTTTCGTAGTCACTTGATTTTCCTTGAGTTATTATTGTTGCATTCTTATTTGAATTTAAAAATTCTATATCTATTCTATGAATCAATTTTTCATAATTAAATTCTCTATTAAGATAAGCAAGTTTCTCGGGTAACTCATTATCTGCTTTTTTTCGGAAATTCGGATTGTTTTTTTTAACAGTTTCATAAACATCATAGGAAAATCCGTTAGAACGCAACTGAACATTCAAACCAGCGGAATGAAATAGGTATTTCACATCTTTGTTTTCGTTTCCATTCTGATCAACAATCTGACCTTTATTTTCATAGAAATGATATTCGTTGTTCTTTTGAAATTTTTTTTGCCCAAACAAAATAGTACAAAAGAAAAGAGAGAAGAAAAATAAAATTTTTTGCATCAGTTATTAATTTTCCGCAAATATATTAAAATCATTGTTTTTTCAGAGTTAATAAACCATGAATAGGTGAGAGTCATATTAAATATGATTCATATCATAATAATTCTCTTAATTATTTTGTTTAACAATTTTGTTAAAACAAATGATTGATATATATTTGCACAAAATTGTTTAACAAAAATGTCAAAACAAGAAAAAAAAGATCAAACCCAGGAATTAATCAAGGAGACTGCCAAGAATTTATTCTTTGTGCAGGGAAAATTTAATGCAACTACTCAGGAGATTGCAGACGAAGCGGGGGTCAACCGAACGCTGATCAACTATTATTTCCGGTCAAGAGACAATTTGATTCAGATTATTTTTGATGAAGCTCATCGGGTAGAGAAAGAGAAATCTGAGATTATTATGAATTCTGATCTTCCTTTTAAAGATAAAATTGCAAAATTTATTGATGGAAGTTTGTCTACAAGCCTTCAATACCCATATCTCGAGACTTATATTGTTTCGCAAATCAACAAAGGAAGCTGTCATAAAAAAGATGTTGAAGAAGATGAATTGAAAAAACTGTACGCAGACATCGAAAGAGAAATGCAGTTGGGAAATATTGTGAAAATGGCACCGGTACAGTTTCTTATCAATATGGTTTCGCTATTGGTGTTTCCGAGTGCGGTTCGTCCTTTATTCTTAGAAAATTTGATGATCACCAACAAAGAATTTGATCAGATCATTTCAGAAAGAAAAGATATCATACTCAATATGCTTTTTAAAAATTAATTAAAAACTGTTAAAGTAATTATAAAACTCAATCGTCCTTTAGGGATAAAGTATCTCAGAAAACAACTACAAAAAATAAACGAAGTATAAATTATGAATAGAAAACGTATAACTGCAAAAAAGCTAAAAATTGGGATAGCTGCAGCATTTATGATTTTCGGCTCTTCATCTGCCTACGCACAGCAACAGGTGTCGCTGCAGGAAGCCATCAAGCAGGCTTTGCAAAATAAAGCGGAGGCCAAAAAAGCCGCTTTGCAGATCAAAAAAGCTGAGTATAAAATTGCCGAAGCTAGAGCAGGAGCATTGCCACAGGTAAGTGCTACTGCAGGTTTGACTTACAACCCGATCATTCAGGAATCATTATTAGAATTTGGAGGGCAGAGAATCCGTGCTCAATTGGGACAGCCATGGAGCTCTAGTGCGGTAGTTACTGTCAATCAGGCAATTTTTGACCAAAGAGTTTTTACGGGGCTTAAAGCTGCAAAATCTACGAGAGAATTTTATGTTTTAAATGCTCAGCTTTCTAATGAGCAGATTATCGAAAATGTAGCGACTGCTTATTATCAGGTTTTTGTACAGGAAGAAAATCTTAAGACTTTAAATGTAAGTTACACAAACACTGAAAAAGTGAGAAATGTAATCAAAAGTTTGGTAGAAAACGGTCTCGCAAAAGGTATTGACTTAGACAGAACCAATGTTCAGCTCACAAATATCAGTTCCAACAGACAACAGCTGGTGAATGCCGTTGAGCTTTCAAAAAATTCTCTTAAATTTTATATGGGAGTTCCTATTGAAACCGATATCGAACTTGAGGAAAAAACAATTGAGCCTAAACCTGAATTGGTAGCCGGAACTGTAGATTTAGATACAAGAACAGAAGTGAAGGTTTTACAGAAAAACAGAGAGCTTTTGCAATTTAATAAGAAAGCGACAGAAGCTTATTTATATCCGACAGTTGGTTTGCAGGCAAATTACGGTTGGGCTGGACAAGGTTCTAAATTTCCTTTGACGAATGGTATCAATAATGGAGTTCTCTGGAGTGATTATTCAGCGATTGGCTTAAATATCAATATCCCGATTTTTACCGGTGGTGCTACAAAATCAAAGATTCAACAGGCTGAAATTGATATTTTAGATATTGATCAGGATATTCAGAATACACAGCTTTCTTTAAGCCTGGATTATAAAAATGCAATCACCAATATTGAGAATTCTTTAATCAATATCGAAAGCATGAAAAATAATGTTACGTTGGCTGAAAAAGTTCAGAAAGATACTCAGGCAAACTATCAGTATGGCTTGGCAACGTTGACAGAGGTTCTTGATTCTGAAAATGCTTTGACTGATGCAAAACAAAATTACACCACAGCATTATTAGACTACAAACAGGCAGAAATTAAACTAATCAAAGCTAAAGGCGAACTTAATACATTACAAAACCCATAATAAACTAAATGAGTTTCTTCGATATTTAAAAAAAGAAATTCTAATTACATTAAAAAATAATCATTATTACAAATGAAAAAAACTTTAATATATATCATCGTAGCCGCAGTGCTTATTGGTTTGGCAGCCTGGAAAATTGCTGATAACAAAAAAAAGCAGGAAACTGAAGTAAAAGAGGTTGCAAAGCAGGTTGACAAGATCAACGTCAATGTAATTACTGTTACCAGAGAAAACATCAACACAGATTATTCGGCAAACGGAACTTTTATCCCAAAACAGGAGATGAATCAGTCTGCTGATATTTCGGGAAGAGTAGTGAGCGTTTTTGTGAAAGAAGGTTCAAGAGTAGGAGCCGGACAAGTGTTGGCAACAATCAAAAGAGATGCAATTGAAGTAGACGTCACTCAGGCTCAGAATAATTTGCAGAATGCCATTGCAGATAATCAGCGTTACGAAAATGCTTACAAAACAGGAGGTGTTACAAAACAACAGCTTGACAACTCAAGATTGCAGCTGAAAAATATGCAGGCTGCAGTAAGAGCACAAGGAGTGAAAATCAATGACACAAGCATCAGAGCCGGAATCAGCGGTACGATCAACAAAAAAATGGTAGAGCCGGGAATGGTGGTTGCACCGGGAACAGCCTTATTCGAAATTGTAAATATCAACAGCCTGAAACTGTCAGTTTTGGTAGACGAAAGCCAGATCGGAAGAATTGCTTTGGGCCAGGAAGTGGCAATCAATGTGAACGTTTTACCTGAAGAATCTTTCACAGGAAGAATTACATTTATTGCTCCGAAAAGTGATGCTTCTCTTAATTTCCCTGTAGAGATTGAAGTACAGAACAGAGGAAACCTGAAAGCAGGGATGTACGCAACAGCTTTATTTAAAACAAACAATGGGGCAGAAACTCAGAATATGCTGACTGTTCCTGCGGAAGCTTTTGCAAATGGTGTAAGCTCAGGACAAATCTTCATCGTTCAGAACGGAACTGCTAAAATGATTACTGTAAAAACAGGAAAAGTATATGGTGATAAAGTACAGATCATCAGCGGACTGAATGGTGGCGAACAGGTAATTACCAGCGGACAGATCAATCTTGATAACGGTTCAAAAATCAATATCGTAAAGTAACAGAAGATGAAGTTAGCAGAAATATCCATTAAAAGACCATCCCTGGTTATCGTATTGTTTACGATTCTGACTTTAGGAGGTTTATTAAGCTACTCCATGATGGGGTATGAGTTGATTCCGAAGTTTGAAACCAATATGGTAACCATTTCCACGGTATATCCCGGAGCTTCACCTGCAGAGGTGGAAACTTCTGTGACCCGGAAGATTGAAGATGCTGTAGGTTCTTTGGAAAACGTGAAAAAAGTAGAATCATCTTCTTACGAGAGTTTATCGGTAATCATGGTTCAGCTGAACACAGGAGCCGATGTAAACTATGCTTTGAATGATGCACAAAGAAAGGTAAATGCTATTTTGGCAGATCTTCCGGAAGACGCAGATCCTCCTTCTTTACAGAAGTTCTCACTGGATGATTTACCGATCATGACGTTGAGTATTACCAGTAATAAACTGAATAATAAAGAGCTTTATGATCTTTTAGATAAAAAAATAGAACCTATTTTCTCCCGTGTAAACGGTGTCGCTCAGGTTGACCTTGTTGGTGGGCAGGAGAGAGAAATTCAGGTAAGTTTAGATGAAAAGAAACTGCAGGGTTACGGGCTTTCTATCGGAGATGTGCAGCAGGCAATTCTTTCATCAAATTTAGATTTCCCTACGGGAGCTCTTAAAACAAGAACTTCAAGATCTACTATCAGACTTTCAGGAAAGTATAGAAATGTAGAGGAGATGAATAATCTTGTGGTTTCCAATAAAGACGGAGCGCAAGTGCGCCTTTCTGATATTGCGACAGTTTTTGATACACAGAAAGATGTAGAGAAAGTGGCAAGATTCAATCAGAATCCTACGATTTTGATGCAGATAAAGAAACAGTCAGATGCCAACGCGGTATCGGTTTCAGAATCAGTTCAGAAGACCATTGCTCAGGTTCAGAATAATTATAAAACTCAGGCTGTCAACGTTAGTATTGTAGATGATTCTACTAACTTTACTTTAGAGGCTGCAGATCACGTAATTTTCGATTTATTCCTTGCAATTATCTTGGTGGCAGTGGTAATGTTGTTATTCCTTCACAATATCAGAAACGCATTCATTGTAATGGTTTCGATTCCGGTGTCTTTGATCGCAACTGTGATTGGGATGTATTTAATGGGATATACCTTAAACCTAATGAGTTTATTAGGGCTATCGTTGGTAGTTGGTATTCTTGTGGATGATGCAATTGTGGTTTTGGAGAACGTTTACCGTCACATGGAAATGGGGAAAAGCAGAATACGTGCAGCATACGACGGAGCTTCGGAAATCGGATTTACGGTAACAGCGATTACGATGGTAATCGTGGTGGTATTCTTACCAATTGCAATGAGTTCCGGTTTGGTTGCTGATATCTTGGCGCAGTTCTGTGTCACGGTTGTTATCGCGACAATGTTCTCATTATTGGCTTCGTTTACCATTATTCCCTGGTTGTCTTCAAGATTTGGTAAACTGGTTCATTTGACTGGCAAAAATCCTTTTGAGAAATTTATCCTTTGGTTTGAAAAACAATTGGAAAAATTCACACACTGGATTTCCGGAATTCTTGAATGGGCTTTAAAATCAACTTTAAGAAGAGTGATGACAGTAGTGGTAACATTCATTATTTTGATCTCTTCATTTATGTTGGTGGCATTCGGATTCATCGGGGGCGAATTCTTCCCTAAAATGGACAGAGGACAGTTCCTTGTTCAGATGGAATTACCAAAAGATGCGTCTGTAGAAAAAACCAATCAGGTTACTTTAGCTGTTGAAAAATATCTTAGAAATGATAAAGATGTTGTAGATATGATCACCACAGTTGGCCAGCAGTCGTCAGGTTTTGGTGGAGCGCAGGCAACATTGTATCAATCAGAAATTCAGGTAATCTTGGTAGATAAATCTGAGCGTAATGAAAGTACAGATATTAAATCAGCAAAAATTAAAAGAGCTTTAGAAGAAAAATTCACAGGAGTTGAATTTAAAACAGCACCAATCGGATTAATGGGAGCAGATAATGCACCGATTGAGATGGTAGTAACGGCTCAGGATAACGCAACGGCAAATAAGGAAGCCAACAGAATTCTTGCTTTGCTGAAGAAAGTTCCGGGATCTGTAGATGCTGAATTATCAACTGACTCAGGAAACCCGGAAGTTCAGGTAAATATCGACAGAGATAAAATGGCTTCTTTAGGTTTAAATCTTTCAAGCGTAGGACAAACGATGCAGACTGCATTCAGTGGAAATACAGACGGAAAATTCAGAGCAGGAGAGTATGAGTACGATATCAACATCCGTTTTGGTGACGCCAACAGACAGTCGATTGATGATGTAAGAAATCTGATGTTTACGAATCCGCAGGGAGAGCAGATCAGACTGAGCCAGTTTGCAGATGTGAAAATGGGATCAGGACCGAGTTTGCTGGAACGTAGAGATAAAGCACCTTCTGTTAAGGTAAAATCTAAAGTAGTAGGTCGCCCTGTAGGAGATGTTGCCAACGAATGGGCTGCTCAGTTTATGGAGAACGAAAAAACAAAACCTGCAGGAGTAAGCTACATCTGGAGTGGTGATATGGAAAACCAGACCGAAGGTTTCGGTACTTTAGGAATCGCTTTATTGGCGGCTATCGTATTGGTTTATCTGGTAATGGTTTCGTTGTATGATTCATTCGTTTATCCTTTTGTAGTATTGTTCTCAATTCCTTTGGCATTGATCGGGGTAATGGTTATTTTGGCGATCACCGGAAATTCACTGAACATCTTTACGATGTTAGGGATGATCATGTTGATTGGTTTGGTAGCGAAAAACGCGATTATGATTGTCGATTTTGCCAATATGAGAAAAGAAGCCGGATCAAATACGCATGATGCCTTGATTCAGGCAAACCATGCACGTCTTCGTCCGATCCTGATGACAACGATTGCGATGATCTTCGGTATGATTCCGATTGCGATTGCAAAAGGAGCCGGAGCCGAGATGAATAATGGTCTAGCCTGGGTAATCATCGGGGGTCTGACTTCTTCATTATTTCTTACTTTGATTATTGTTCCTGTAGTGTATTCACTATTTGATTCAATTCTTAGAAGAATGGGTAAAGGTGAAAAAGTAGATTATGAAGCTGAAATCAAAGCTGAATATGAACACAGAGAACTAAGTGAAGACGGATTTACTCCGAAACACGTAGACTAATATAACAACCTTAATTAACCTCAAAGCGCATCAATTGATTGATGCGCTTTTTATTTTTAATTTAATATGTCTTTTGTCTTAAAACAAAAATAACGGATAGGAAAACAAATGAACGGATAATTCCGCAGCCTCAAAATTCCGTTTATCAACCTCAACCGGTAGATCCGAAACCCAACAGATCTATAAATAACCTCATCAGTTCCGTAGACAACGTGAAAGATTGGGTTTAAAATAAGTAACAAGGGGTCACATATAAAAAATACCTAAATATTAAATTTTTGAAACAAAAAAAGTTAGATTTTCTGAAATTTTCAGCAAAATCTAACTCTAAAAACTATATAAAAATCTTTAATCTGATAAACAGACTATTATTTCATATTGATTATTTTATTAAAAGCTTTACCACCTTGTTCTACCGTGATAATGTAGTTTTCAGCTGTATTGGGGTTTAGATCAAAAGTCAGATCCAGCTCACCATCTGTTGCAGATTTAGTTGAGTTGTAATAGATTGTATTTGAAAAATCTGATACAGTAATCTTTACAGCAGTTTTTAAACCAGAGAAATGCAGTTTTGCTTTATTTCCGTCTACAGAAAATTCAGGTTTTGCAATTTCTGCTACAGGTTTCTTATCAATGTTTACTTTCTTATCAGCACTTACATTTATTTTATATTTCTCAATTTTCTGATCAGATTCTACGATTAAATAATAAATTCCGGAATCAAGATCTTTAAAATTGTAAGATTTTGAAACATTCTCGTCTGAATTCAAAGCTTCAGAAAGTAATTCGCCATCGTTGTCACTGTAGATTGTTACAGAGACATTCTTTGCGTTTGCCACTTCAAAGGTTACCGTTTCTGCTTCGTTTTTTCCAAATGAAAGAGAAAAGTCCTTTTCTTTACTCATCGCACTCATTGAGATAGATAAGAAACCGATCATCAAAACTGATTTAAATACTTTTTTCATAATAGTAATTTTTCACTTGTTAATACTGCAAATTTAGATCAAACCTCAACGCCATTCTACTATACAATTTTCTTATATATGTGTTATTTTAACCTTAAGATTAATTATTTAAATAGTATTTGTTAATTTTGCATACAAATAATCATATTAAAATGAAACATTCGCATCCCGCCTTTGAAGCCGTAAAACCCAATCTGGGAAGCAGTTTTACAAGTTTGAAGTTTTTAAAAAACGAAAATATCAAGTCTCACGTCTGGCATTATCATCCTGAAATTGAGCTCATTTTCGTCTGTGGAGGTTCAGGAAAAAGACAAATCGGAAGTAATATCTCTTATTTTTCAGATGGGGATCTTGTTTTAATGGGAACCAATCTCCCTCATTGTGGCATGACCAACGAAAATACCAACAACGACTATGAAATGGTCATCCAGTTCAAACCTGATTTTTTGGGCGAAGAAATGTGGACTTTACCTGAAATGCAGAAGATTGCTAATTTATTGGAAAAAGCAAAAGCAGGAATTGTATTTTCCGAAAATATCAAGAAAGAAATAGGGCTAAAAATTGCAGAAATGCACGAATTGTCTTCGCTGGATAAGCTGATGAAATTTATTAAAATTCTGGAAGAGCTTGCCTCTACAAACGAATACAGAATTTTAAATGCCGGGAAATATTATCTTCAGACGCAGGTGGAAGATAATGAGAGAATCAATCACATTTTCAATTACGTAAAAGATCATTTTAAAGATCAGATTACCTTAGAAGAGATCTCTGATCTGGCAAGCATGAAAGTGCCTTCATTCTGCCGTTATTTCAAGAAAATTACCAATAAGACTTTCACTCAGTTTGTGAACGAATACAGAATTACCCATTCCCTGAAACTTCTCGCCGAACAACCGTTGAGTATTACTGACGTCTGCTTTGAATCGGGTTTTAATAATTTCAGTTATTTCAACAAAACTTTCAAAGAATATACCGGGAAAAGCCCGTCTCAGTATAGAAAAGAATTTAATTACTTATTAGATTAAGCACTTTGATATTACAAATTCAAATACCTCAACCACGTCACTTCGAGTAGGTTTTTGAAGAAAACCGTATCGAGAAGCTGATTATTATCAAACAAAAAAACCGCATTCAGAGAATACGGTTTTATATTTTTAAACTGTTGCTACAGCAACTTTTATTTTCAAAAAAATTAGTCAGCCATCACTTCACCAGACTTTCTGAAGATAAAGTTTCCATAGATATGTCTTCTGGCAAAACGGCTTGGAGAATCTGCATTCACCATTTTAATGTAGGTATTTCTTGGAACTCCGATGTATTCAAACATTTTTCCGTTCAAATGCTGAACTTTCAAAATCGATTTTTCAAGATAGAAATCCTGAATATTAGATTTCGTGATCGTTTCAGTATATTCTTCTTTATATTTTTCCTGAGTTTCAGGGTTGATGCTTACCAAAAAGTGATAGGCTTCAATGATTGATTTGCTTTTTTCTTCTGCAGCCAGTTTCCCTTCTTCATCATTGATAAATTTATCAGGATGCGTATCTTTCATCGTATTCCTGTAGATTGTTTTTAAATCTTTTAACGTAGCAGTTTTATCTACCCCAAGAAGTTTTCTGTGTTCGCCTATTCTTTTCATAACGGATGATCCTTTTTACGGGATGCAAAATTAGGCTTTTTAATTGAGAAAAGCGTAACTTATTCATTATTAATTTATTTGGAAACAATGTTTTAATTAAAATTAATAAAGTATTTGATAAAAATAGTTCTAATGCAGTGTATTATTGGCGGTATTAATGTATATAATCTCGGGATTTTTACCATCAAGATCTCTTTTTGATCTGCCAAATAATCCAACTTCAAGATCATTTGGAGATTTATTTTCAATTTCAGTGGGAGAAACATACGTGTACATTCCGTATCCGTGACCTGCAACAATCCAACCTTCGGTTTTTAATAAACGGATTGTATTAAAATCTCCTGCAGGTCCTCCTGCAAACACAGGTCCGAATTCTTTCATCATAACAATTGCTTCATCATTGATATTTTTCACCTGTGTAATATCATCAAAAATAATATAAGTACCATTTTTGAAAAGTACCCAATCCTGAAATTTAGGGCTTATTGATAATTTAACGTTCTCAATTAATTCTTTCTCACTCATTTTATTAGATTTTTTTTGAGACTTATTATTTATTGTGTCATTGATTTGTACTTGATCAGAACTAATATTTACAACCTCTTTATTCTTCATTTTTGGATGACAAGAAATTAGTAAAATTAATATTGAACTTATATAAATATTTTTCATGATTTTATTTTCCTTTGAAATTCAGCAAAAGCCTTAAAACTCTCAGAAAACCCCAGATGAAAAATCGCATCAGCATAAATGAAAATCATCACATAAAATGGAACTTCCTGCAAAGGCGTAAAGGTTGATGAGAAAATAACTGAAAGAGCAAGAATAATCGTAAGCGAGAATAAAATAATAGAAAGAATTCGTGCCCAGTTTTTACCGATATAAACTAAATATAAAAGTCCTACTGTCAGACAAAAGCGAATGATTTGTGAAATTAGTTTTTTAACATCAAGTTCTGGAACCGAAGATTGATAGAAATAAATGGTATATAAACTCACCAACAAAATTGCAGCAAAAATAGAAAAAGTTCTTCTCTGACCTTTTTTTTCCAATGGATTCATCTACGTTTTTTTCTAAGTTTAGTTTTCCTGATCAAGATAGGTCAGTTTAGCATCTTTCACAAATTCATCAAAACTCATATTTTTAGTAGCTTTAGAATTCGTTAATTCTAAAAGATAAATGACTGAGTTCGGAAGATTTCTGTTTCTGGTTGACAATCGGAATCGTTTTACCTTTTCATTTACATCTAAAAAAGGAAGTTCAGAAATTTTGACTGAAACATTATTTACATCAAAAGATGCTTTCGGATCTTTTTGCAGTTTTAAAAATCTTTTCTGAGTTTTATCGGTAGTTTCATCAAGAAATTTATTCATCTGGTAATCCGTAAGAAGTTGAGGATAAACCAGTCCTTGCTGTAAGACAGAAACAGTTAATTTATCAGCTTTTTCAAAAAAAAGCGCTTTATTATCAAAAAGAATATGGTTATCTTTTGTAATGATTTTACCCTCAAACTTTTTATAATTTTTCTTTTTGTATTCATTTTTAAAATGCTGAACAGCGTGTTGATCTCTTGAACTCAATACTTCTTTTTTCTGTCCAAATACTGCAACAGAAAATAACAAACAAAGTATTACAGAAAACTGAAGTTTCATAATTTCTATTTTTTATAAATATTTTACAACCTGTTTTTGATACGCAAATGCTGAAGCAGCATAATGGTTTTTGCATCTTTGATCTCACCGGAATCAATCATTTCAAGGGCTTTTTCAAAATCAATTTCAAGAACCTCAATGTCTTCACCTTCATCTTCAAGACCGCCACCGTTCGTTATTTTCATTTCACTTGAATATTCGGCAATGAAAAAATGCAGAATTTCTGTGACAGAACCCGGTGACATATACGCTTCAAATATTTTCTCGACTTTTGATATTTTATAACCGGTCTCTTCTTCAGTTTCCCTTTTGATGCATTCTTCAGGATTGTCATTATCCAGCAAACCTGCGCAGGCTTCGATCAGCATTCCTGTAGAATTTCCGTTAATGTAAGTCGGCATTCGGAACTGTCTCGTTAAAATTACTGTTTTTGTGGCTGTATTGTACAATAAAATAACAGCGCCATTTCCTCTGTCATAGGCTTCTCTGCTTTGAGATTCAACGGTTCCGTCTTTTTTCTGAATATTGAAAGTGACCTTTTTCAAAGTATACCAGTTATCTGACAAGATTTCGGTTTTTTCAATATGTATGTTTGGATTTTTCATAGATTTTACAATCTTGATAAGATATTTTTTTTAATTAATTTTCAGTTAAAAGATTTTTTAATGCCGGTGTTAATTCAGGGAATTTAAATTGAAATCCTACACTTTGAAGCTTTTCGGAAGAAGTTCTGGAACCTTCAAGCAGTGCAACAGACAATTCGCCAAAGATAAGTTTCATCACAAATTCAGGAATGTTTGGCATAAACATAGGTTTATCTAAAACTTCCGCAATTTCTTTCGTAAAATTTTCATTGTCAGTATGTTGAGGTGCAGAAGCGTTGTAAGCTCCATTCATGCTTTCGTTTTTTAGAGCAAATTCATAAACCGAGCAAAGATCATCAATATGAATCCACGGAATATATTGTCTTCCTGTTCCAATTGGCGATCCGATTCCAAGTTTCACAGGAACCGACATCTTTTTCAAAGCACCTTCTTTTTCGGAAAGCACAATTGATGTTCGTACTTTTACAACTCTCTCCGCAGTACCTTTTTCTAAAAATTCGTCTGCTGCTTTCTCCCAAAGAATAACAACTTCACTCAGGAAATCATTTCCTTTTTCATCATCTTCTTTAAATATTTTTTCGGAAGTAATCGCTCCGTAAATTCCAACCGCAGAAGCCGAAATGAAAGATTTTAATTGAATATTTTTCTTTTCTAATGTTTCTAAAATCAATTTCGCAGAATCAACACGGCTTGAGATGATTTCTTTTTTTCTTTCATCTGTCCATCTTTTTTCCGAAATATTGGTTCCGGCAAGATGAATGATGTGATTGACGTTTTCAAATGCACGTTCATCAATAGTTCCTTTTTCAATATTCCATTCAAAATCATTTTCATGTTTTTTAGTTCGTGTCAGAAAGCGAACAGAATATTCGTTTTCAAGTTTTTTGGCTAAAACTTTTGCGACAGATCCGCTGGCTCCGGTGATTACTACAACTTCTTTCATGTATTGATTTTGGAATTTTTTTTAATTCTTAACAATTAAAATATAATCTTCGTCTAAAACTTTATAACCCTGATCGTAAACAAATTTGTATTCCGACCCGTTTTTATAGACTTTGATTTGCGTAAAATAATTAAAATCAAAACCTAAGCCATCAAGTTTTGACTTGGCAATTTTGGTTTTTCCTTCGATATTGATGTCGCTCAAGATACGGTAATTTCTGCGGAGTTTATTATTCACATTCCGCATCAGATTGCTAGAATCTTTGTTTTGCTTGTTGTTGTAAGCATTTCTACAGGCGTCATTGCAGAATTTTTTATCTGATCTTCCAATGATTTTTTCGCCGCATTCGAGACAGTCCATAATAATTAATTTTTCAAAGAGTGTTTGTGTTTTTTATGAAGAAGTTTTTTCCACTTATTGCTTGTAGGATAACTTCTGTTTTTTGTGATATTATTAAAAAATAAGGCGACCAAAAGTAAAATAATACATCCCGACAAAACAGGAGATAATACATACCAATATCCCAGTTCAGGAATTTTACCAGTTGAGGTCACAGCAATCAAAGCTGTTGCGCCACCTGGAGGATGAAGTGTTTTGGTATATTGCATTAAAACAATTGAAAGTGCAACAGCCAAAGGAGCGGAAAGCCATAAAATATCAGGAACAATCTGATAGACAGTAACTCCAACCAAGGCAGAAAGTACATGCCCGCCAACAAGATTTCTAGGTTGAGCAAGCGGACTTTGAATTGCTCCGTAAATCAAAACACTTGATGCGCCGAACGAACCGATAAGAAAAACATTTTCCTGCTCCAACAAATAATGAGACTGCAAAAAAGCGATGATTCCAATTCCAAAAAAAGCACCAAGAAACGACCAGAAATGTTCTTTATAATCGACAAGCGTTTCTCTATAAATCACATATTTTGATACACGGTAAGTTCTTCGTAGTGTCTTCTTCACAGTTTGGTATTAAAATTTAAATATACAAAATATCCATTTGAAAACGGATGGCAATTTCATTTGACAAATAAATTTAGCTTGAATTAATTTTTTATTGTCAGAAAAAAGTTCCAATTTTGCGCAATCAATGGGGTGCTGCACGATTGCGGCTGAGATGATACCCAGGAATCTTCCACACCTGATCCGGATAATACCGGCGTAGGGAATTTGATTTTATCATCTCATCATTTAATTTTATAAAAGTTAATTTGATGCAGGAAATTTTACAACAGACAACCTTGCCTGAATGGTTTGGGGTCTTCTTTTCGGTTTTTCAGGTTTTATTAGCCCGAAAAAACAACTCAAACAATTATCTGTTTGGTATTGCAGGAGTTTCACTCACGCTTTATGTAATGATTACCTCTAAACTTTATGCAGAGTTTACGCTCAATCTTTACTATTTAATCATGAGCATTTACGGTTGGCTTTACTGGAAATTTGGAAAGCGAAAATCTGAAACTGTGATTTCCGAAACAACAAAGAATGAAAAATTAATTACTGTTGGAATTGTCATTGGAACTTTCAGCCTTTTCTGGTTTTTTCTGACGCATTTTACCGATTCTGATGTTCCGATTTGGGATTCTTTGGTCAGTGCTTTTGCGTGGGCAGGAATGTGGTTGATGGCAAGAAGAAAAATTGAAAACTGGATTTTACTGAATCTCAGCAATATCATTGCAATTCCTTTATTGATTCACAAAGATCTTTATTTGTATGCAATTTTAACGGCTTTCTTATTCATCATCGCTATCTCTGGATACCTGGAGTGGAGAAAAATAATTAATAAAAAAGAGAATGCTTACGCCTGAAGAAATCAAAAAAGAAATGTTGGGAGCTTCTGAAGTTTCTGCGTCAATCATGAATCAAATTCATCATGAAAGATTGCTTCAGATTTGGGTTCCGAAAATCTATGGCGGATTGGGTTTTCGTTTGAAAGAAGGTTTGTCTGTATTGTTTGATTGGTCAAAAATCGATGGAAGTTTAGGTTGGATGTTGACTTTATGTTCGGGAGCCAATTTTTTCTCAAGAAATTTACATCCGAATATTGCTAAAGAATTTTTTGCCGATTCAAAAACCTGTTTCGGAGGTAGCGGAATGATCGGCGGAACTGCCGAAAAACAAAACGACGGAACTTTCACGATCAACGGGCTTTGGCATTTTGCAACCGGAGCGCCACATTTAAGTCATTTTACTTTAAATGCTACATTAACTGAAAACGGAATTCCTTTGCTTGATGAATCTGGCTGTGAAATCGTTCGTTCATTTGTCATTTCCAAAGATCAGGCAGAAATTATTCCCAACTGGAAATCGATGGGGATGAAAGCAACCGGAACCTATTCTTTTAAAGTTGACCATGTAAAAGTTTCGGAAGATTACAGTTTTGTTTATGATGAATTTTTTACTGATGATGCAATTGACAAAATTCCGTTTAGAGTTTTTGCAGATTTGACTTTGCTGGTCAATTATCTTGGAATGGCTTCTCATTTTTCGGAGGAAGCGATTAAAATTCGACCTCAACTTGATTTAAAATTGTTTAATCAAAACATAGAAAAGCAAAAAGAAAATGTAATGCATTTTGCAGACGAGATTGAAGATATACTGAATGATTTCGAATTAATAAATTTTGAAAAGCAGACAGAAATTCACAACTACTCGACAGATTTGGTCGAAAGTTTATCGCATCAGATTTTGGAGATTTATTTTCAGTTGGGAATCAAAGCAACGCATACAGATTCTGTTATTTATCAGATTTTTTGTGATTATTTTACGGCAACGCAGCATTCTAATTTTAGGAGAGAGTTTGTGGAATCTTAATTATTTGTTGGGGTTAAATAAATTTATTTCGCCATTTTGGTGATTTTATGATGGTAAGAAATAAAAGTGCAAATATGCAATTTTGCCTATTTACAGTTTAGTTTATTATTTGTTGTATTTCTGTAAGCAACGATTGTTTCTCTCCTTCAGTCAAGTTGTTGTTAATTCCATCCAATGCATATTCAATTTGATGTACATCTTGTTTACACCATTTAATCATTCTGTTAATCCCACTTTGAGTAATTATTCCTTCTTCGTTTTCAAATTTGGGAGGTGAGGACAAATGAACCAATTTAGTATAATTCTTCAAAACAAGAACTACCTTCCTATTATCTTCTTCTTGTTGCAATCCATATTTTATAAAATGGGTAGAGTCAAAGCATACAGCTTTAATTTGTACGCCATCAAATTCTGTCTGATCATGCTCGTCAAATATCCACCATAGATATTCTTTACCATCGACATAGGTTCTACTTTTATTTTTCTTGCTTATTGCCATTAATCGTTTTCTAAATTAAACATTTTATATCCATATCGTTTTTTTTTAAAGGAGTTGCAGGATTCAAATATACATAATAAAATTTACTGGAATTAAAATATTGCGTTTGTTTAAGTGGTTGATTTTTAAATGTAAATTAGTTTTCAAACGACTACAAACGTATTCAAATAATTTTCACCCGATTAAATTTCGAAACTTGAAGAATCTTTGCAACAGAGATTTGAGAAAACAGTGAACGTCTCTTATCTGAATAATTAATTAAAAAAATAAAAGTTATGTCACTAAGAAACAAAGTTACCCTAATTGGTCACACAGGAAAGGAAGTAGAAATGATGTCATTCGACAACGGAACTCTAAGAGCTACAGTATCATTGGCAACAAACGATCATTACACCAATGCAAAAGGTGAAAAAGTAGAAGAAACACAATGGCACAGTTTGGTTGCGTTTGGAAAAACTGCCGAGATCTTTCAGAAGTATGTTCCGAAAGGAAAAGAAATTGCCATCGAAGGAAAGATTACTTACAGATCGTATGATGATAAAGACGGAGTGAAGAGATATGTTACAGAAATAAGAGTAGATGAGCTTTTACTTCTAAGCGGAAAATAAATGTTAAATTCTAAAATCACAAATGATGAATATCAAAGTTTTAAAAGTAAGAATTGCAGACGAATTCTTGCTGCAAGATCAAAAAATGATTGATGATTTTCTAAACAATCACGAGATTGTAAAAGTAGAAACAGCTTTTGTACATGATGAAAGTTTCTGGTCTGTAGTTTTGTATTTTAATGAATATAAAACTGCAGTCAACAAAAATGTTGTCAAAGATTCAAAAACTGCAAAATATTCTGCTGAAGACGAAATGCTGAATCCAGATGAAATAGTAATTTTAGATGCCTTAAAAATCTGGCGCTCGGAAAAAGCAAAAGAACAGAATCTTCCATCTTATTTTATTGCAACCAATAAAGAACTCATTTCTGTAGCAAAGTACAAACCTGCAAAAATTGAAGAACTGCTTGACATAAAAGGTTTCGGAAAACATAAAATTGAAAATTATGGCGAAGAGATTTTGGAAATCTTAGAAAGTGTATGATTATTCTCAAAATAAAATACAAATGATCAAGTGAAAGTCCGGAGAAATTTTATCTCCGGCTTTCCGGGTGTTAAAAGTCCTTTCAATTCCTTATTTTTGCAAGCAATTATTCATTACCCATTATTTATACTGATTAAATATGAAGCCAAGCTTAGCAAAAGGAACGAGAGATTTTACTTCATTGGAAGTTTCTAGAAGAAAATACATCATCAATATATTACAGAAGAATTTCGAATTGTTCGGATTTCAGCCTTTGGAAACTCCAAGTTTTGAAAATCTTTCCACGTTGACAGGGAAGTATGGAGAAGAAGGAGATCGTTTGATTTTTAAGATTTTGAATTCAAGCATTAATGAAGCTAAAGATGATAAGAAAATTCAGATGCAGAATGATTTTCAGAAAGCTTTAGATAAACCTTTCAGTTCAGAAAGTCTTACTGATAAAGCACTTCGTTATGATTTAACAGTTCCTTTCGCAAGATTTGTTGCCATGAATCATGGGAAACTGACTTTCCCGTATAAACGTTATCAGATCCAACCGGTTTGGAGAGCAGACCGTCCACAAAAAGGAAGATTCAGAGAGTTTTATCAGTGTGATGCCGATGTTGTAGGAAGCGAAAGTCTTTGGCAGGAAGTTGATTTGGTGCAATTGTATTTAAAATCTTTTGCTGAATTAAAAGTTTCGGTAACCATTCACATCAACAACCGAAAAATTCTTTCAGGTTTGGCAGAGTATGCCGGAATTACAGATAAGTTGATCGACTTTACAGTAGCTTTAGATAAACTGGATAAAATTGGTAAGGATGGAGTCGTGAAAGAACTTTTGGAAAGAGGTATTTCACAGGAATCAATCGATAAATTAGATTTCTTATTTAGTCAATCCAATGATGCTTTGGAAAATCTTCTTCAGTTAAAAGAAAAATTTGCAGGAAACGAAACGGGATTAAAAGGTGTCGAAGAATTGGAATTTGTTCTGACTCAGTCGGTAAATTTAGGAGTTGATATTCAGAATTTAGTTTTTGATATTACTTTGGCGCGTGGATTAGATTACTACACCGGAGCCATTTTCGAAGTAAAAGCTGACGAAGCCCAAATGGGTTCTATCGGCGGCGGCGGAAGATATGATAATCTGACTGAAGTTTTCGGAGTAAAAAATGTTCCCGGAATTGGAATTTCTTTTGGCTTAGACAGAATTTATTTAGTGATGGAAGAATTAAATCTTTTCCCTGAAGATGCTACTTCAAACGTAGAATATCTTTTTGCTAATTTTGGAGGAGAAGAAACTTTGGAAGCTTTAAAACTGATCATTCAGTTAAGAGAAAAAGGAATTTCCGCAGAGCTATATCCTGAAAGTTCAAAAATCAATAAACAGTTTACGTACGCTGAAAAGAAAGGAATTAAAAATCTTGTTTTCTTAGGTGAAGAGGAAATTAAGAATAGAACAGTGACTTTTAAAAACCTGAAAGCTGGAGAGCAAAAGACAGTTTCTTTGGAGGAGTTTTTAGGGTAAGAATTTTGAATTTCGAACGAAAAAAATATTATAGCAATAATCACCTTTTCTTTATTGGAATGGTGATTATTATGTTAATATACGCTTTGTATACAGATAATAAATATCACAAAACTACTGAAAATGGTGTGAAGAGTTCACATATTGTTACACGTCAAAATTGTGGGAATTACCGAAGAAGCTCATGTAGTGTAGTAATTAATGTGGATGGAAAAGAATATTCAATAAAACTAAGTTTTAAAGCTTGTTCATATTTTTCTGAGCAATCAACAATCAGTGTTTATTACCTTAAAGAATATGATGAGTATATTTACAAAGTAAAAGATTACAAAGATAAGTTTAAGAGCGTATTTCTATTTCTACTGATTTCATTATTGCCTTGGACTTATTACCATAATCGCTATATTTCTAAACATTTAAAGATAAAAAAAAACAAAAACCAATGAACGAAAAATCAAGATTAGAACAAATAAAAGACGAACTCGATAAATTAGATATAAATCCTACATTTTTTGCGAGAAAAGAAATCCGCGAATTACCCAATATTCTTTCTACAGACGAAAAAATTGTTTATCTAGTCGAAGGAAGAAACAAGACATCAAAACATCACATCATTTTAGTGGGAACCGACAGAAGGCTGATTTTTATCGATAAAGAATTTATGTACGGATTGAAAGTTGAAGACTATTCTTACGATAAAGTAGCTTCCATTCAGTACGAAACTTCATTGATGTTAGCTTCAATTGATGTGAACGTTTCCGGATATATTGTAGAAATAGATGGAGTAGGAAAGTACGAAGCAGAGTTATTTTGCGAAAAAGTAAGAGATTTCATGTCTCGTCCAAAAGAATTTTCTCAATCTAAGTCTGAACCAACTATTCTTGATCAGTTAGAACAGCTCGGAAGATTAAAAGAAAGTGGTGTTTTGACAGAAGATGAATTTATTGATCAGAAGAAAAAACTGCTTGAAAAACTATAACTAAATCATGAAAAACTATTTAGAAATCAACAAAAACTCATGGAACGCAAGAGTAGAACCCCATCTGGAATCAAATTTCTACTTTGTCGATGAATTTTTAAAAGGAAGAAATTCTTTAAATTCTATCGAACTCGAACTTTTAGGCGATATAAAAGGAAAAACTATTTTGCATTTGCAGTGTCATTTTGGTCAGGATTCTATTTCCATGTCGAGGTTGGGTGCAAAAGTTACAGGGATTGATTTATCGGATAAAGCAATTCAGGCTGCGAAAGATTTAGCTGAAAAATGCGAAACAGATACTGAATTTATTTGTTCAGATGTTTACGATCTACCCAATGTTTTAGACCAAAAATTTGATATTGTTTTTACGAGTTACGGAACAATTGGCTGGTTGCCGGATCTTGATAAATGGGCAAATGTTGTCAGTCATTTTTTAAAACCTGACGGAGAATTTATCATGGCAGAATTTCATCCCATAGTTTGGATGTACGATGATGATTTTAATGGAGTTGCCTATAATTATTTTAATGAAAAGCCCATTATAGAAACCTCTGAAGGAACCTACGCAGATACTTCGGCAGACATTGTGCAAGATTATATTTCCTGGAATCATCCTTTGTCTGATGTTTTGCAAAATCTGATCAATAAAAATTTAATTGTTGAAAAATTTCAGGAATTTGATTGGTCACCATATCCATGTTTTAAGCATGTTGACGAGTTCGAAAAAGGAAAATGGAGAATCAATAAATTCGGAAACAAAATTCCAATGGTTTACGCCATAAAAGCAAAGAAAAAGTCATCATAATTGATGACTTTTTCCTTATATAAATGTAAATAATATTAAAATATGTTATCTGACCTTAGATGTTTGAAGCGGTATCTTCAACTTTGGTTTTAGCTTCATCAAATTTACTCTGAGCCTGAGAAGCTACATCATTTGCTTTGGATTTCAGATCATTTCCCCATTTGTTGAGGTTATCTTTTGCACTGTTGATTTTGTCTTTTACAGCTTGTTGCTCTTCCGGAGTAGACTTTTTATATTTCCAATATGCAAGTGCTCCAATTCCTAGTAATGCTAATAATCCATTTGTCTTATTTCCCATGATTTCTGATTTTAAAAGTTATATTAAATTGTTATACAACTAAGTATGTAAAATACGTGCCAAAAAATAAATGGGATTGATAAATAAATGTTAAAATTTAATTAAAGATTTCAAAATTTTTACCGTCATAACTTGCAAAAACCATTGTAGGATAAGAATCCTGATGATATATGTTTCCATCTTTATCAATCGCAATTGCTCCTGCAAAACCATCGATTGTTTCTAGCTCAGCGAATGTTTTGTCAAAAGCCTGTTTCAGATTCATTCCGTCTGTCACTCTAGTGACGATTTTTGTTGAGGTTGCATTGCTTACAATGTCTTCACCGACCCCTGTACAACTTACGGCACAGAATTCATTGGCATAATTTCCTGCAACTGTTGCAGAATCTGAAATTCTTCCCGGAATTTCGAAGCCTTTTCCTCCCGTTGAAGTTGCAACAGAGAGTTTTCCTTCTTTATCTAATGCAACACAGCCAACTGTTCCTTTTCCGCCAGTTTTTAATTTAGCTTCATATTCTTTTCTTCGCTGAGGAATTTCAGTTGAAAAGTTTTCAAAACCGTGTTCATTAGCGTAATTTTTAGCACCGCTTCCACCCAAAACTCTGTCATCTTCTTTCATTAATTCTTTAGCTACAAAAATCGGATTTTTCACATTCTGAATATTGATTACTCCGCTCATTTTCTGAGTTTCACCATCCATAATTGCAGCACTCATTCGGATAATTCCATCGCTTTGAATCTGTGAGCCGATTCCGGCATTATACAATTCATCATCTTCCAAAAGTGAAACTGCATAAGCAACTGTATCAAATGCTGAATGCGATTCTAAATATTGATAAGTCTTTTGAGCAATTTCTTTTAAAGAATTTTGTTTGGCAACTTTTACATCATGGCTCTGATCGCTTTCAGAGAAAAAACCGCCGTGTATTATGATTTTCATAGAGTGTATTTACTTTTAAATATATAAAAAAAGTGAAGAAATCTTCACTTTATACTTTATGTTTGAGGTATAGGATTAAACTGAGAATTTTCTATCGTCAGTTTTCTTGTCGTTAAATCATAATGATCGTTCATCGACATTACGTGAACGGTAAGATTATCAATTGAAATTGGCTCACCCAAATTGATATTGGTAAGATTGGTGTCTTTTATAAATCTTCCGTCAACAATAATTACCAATCCGGAACCTACAGCCGTCATTGTATCATTATAAATAAAAAGTCCGGTATCTTCACCTAAACCAATTCCTAAAGTTCTCGGATTATTAACAACCGCCTGAAAAAGACGACCGATTCTTCCTCTCTGTACAAAATGTGTATCAACAATCACATTGTCAATTAATCCTAATCCTTGTGTAGTTTTTATTTCTCCTTTTAGAAGAGCTTCAGAACTGCTTCCCTGATAAATCATATTTTCAGAAGCAGCAGCAGCACCTGCAGAGGTTCCGGAGTAGATAAAATCCTGCTCCATATATTTCAGTAAAATCGTATCATGAAATCTTGTACCGCCAAGAATAGAAGTTAATCTCAATTGATCACCACCGGTAAACATGACAACATCTGCAGCATTTGCTCTTGCAACAATAGCATCAGAATTGGCTTCTTCACGGTTATGTATATCAAGAATGTTGACATTTTTTGCTCCTAAAAATTCAAAAGCCTTTTTATATTCTGCACCTACAATTTGGGGAATTTGTGATGCAGTTGTGATTACCTCAATGATTGAGTTTTCTTTATTTTTTGATTCAGTGATGATTTTTCTTAAAATTCCTCTTTCAAAAAAGTTAAGATTTTTTTCAATATTCTGATCGTAATCGGTTTCTGAGAAACTGCCTTTATTAACAGCTCCCCCGATAATAATTAATTTTCCAACAGGTTTCATAGCTGGCAAAGTTAGAAAATTATTAATTGTTGAGAAAATTTCAAGGGAGTTTTAATGCATTTGTATTGATTTTAAATTGATTGTGAAATTTAAAGTTTTTTAATAAATCTTTAACGACACTGTGGTTTTTTTTAAGGTTTTACATTATCTTTGATTTTAAAAGATAATTTTATTAATATAAATTTCGGCACTAAATTATGAAAATTGAGAAGATACAAGCTTTGAGGGGTCCTAATATTTGGAGTATTAGAAGAAAGAAGTTGATACAGATGCGTTTGGATCTTGAAGAGATGGAGAATTTTCCTACCAATAAAATTGAAGGATTCCGTGAGAGAATAGAAAATCTGATTCCTTCATTAATTACTCACAGATGTTCTGAAGGTACCCACGGAGGTTTTTTTCACCGTATAGAAACCGGAACATGGATGGGGCACGTTATAGAACATATTGCTTTAGAAATTCAGACTCTTGCAGGAATGGATTCCGGATTTGGAAGAACACGTGAAACAAAAACTCCCGGAGTTTACAATGTTGTATTCGATTATATCGAAGAAAATGCCGGTATCTATGCTGCCGAACAGGCTGTGGAAATTGCCCGTGCTTTGATAGACGGAAATGAATATGATATCAATGCTTGTATCCAAAGACTAAAAGAAATCAGGGAACGAGTACGTCTAGGTCCTTCTACCGGAAGTATTGTAGAAGAAGCGGTTTCCAGAAAAATTCCTTGGATCAGATTGGGAAGCAATTCTTTGGTACAATTGGGTTATGGAGTCAATCAGCAAAGATTTCAGGCTACCATTACAGGGAATACGAGCTCAATTGCAGTAGATATTGCGTGCAACAAAGAACTGACAAAAAGAATGCTTCACGAGGCAGCAATTCCTGTTCCCATCGGTGATTTGGTTACCAATGAAGAGCAATTGCAAAATGTCATTCAGAAAATTAGCTATCCGATCGTAATCAAACCTTTAGACGGAAATCACGGGAAAGGTTCTTCGATCAACGTGAACGATTGGGAAGTTGCAAAAACAGGTCTCGAACATGCTCAGAAATATTCTAATAAAGTAATCGTTGAAAAATATGTTACAGGATATGACTTCCGCGTTCTGGTTATTAATAATAAAATGGTTGCAGCAGCCAGAAGAGTTCCTGCCCATGTAGTGGGTGATGGTGAGATGAATCTTCAGCAATTGATTGATAAAGAAAATCAGGATCCGAGAAGAGGCTACGGTCACGAAAATGTTCTTACCGAAATTGCTGTTGACAAAGACACTACAGAATTGCTTGATAAACTTCATTACACTTTATCATCAGTTCCTCAAAAAGGGGAAGTTGTTTATCTAAAATCAACCGCAAACCTTTCAACAGGCGGAACTTCGATTGATGTTACTGATATGGTACATCCGGAAAATATCACGATGGCTGAAAGAATTTCTAAAATCATTGGTTTAGATGTTTGCGGAATTGATATTATGGCAGAAAATCTTACTCAGCCGTTAAAAGAAAGTGGTGGAGCAATTATCGAAGTAAATGCTGCTCCCGGTTTCAGAATGCATTTAGCACCAAGTGAAGGTCTTCCGAGAAACGTTGCGGCTCCGGTTGTAGATATGTTGTATCCTCAAGGAAAGCAGTTTACCATTCCAATCATTGCAGTGACGGGAACCAACGGTAAAACGACAACGACAAGACTTATTTCTCATATTGTTAAAAATAACGGATACAGAGTAGGTTTCACAACTTCAGATGGTATTTATATTCAAAATACAATGCTGACGAAAGGCGATACTACAGGTCCTATTTCTGCTGAATTTATATTAAAAGATCCAACGGTAGAATTTGCAGTTCTGGAAACTGCAAGAGGTGGAATCCTTCGCTCTGGTTTAGGTTTTTCTCAATGTGACATCGGAGTTTTAACAAATATTAAAGAAGATCATTTAGGTTTAAATGACATCCACACCCTTAAAGATTTAACCAAAGTAAAAAGGGTAGTACTCGACAGCGTAAAGAAAAGCGGATGGAGTGTTTTGAATGCTGAAGATGAGTATTCAATGAGAATCGTCAATGATTTGCCAAGCAATGTAGCGATTTTCAGTTTAGATGAAAATAACGAACACATCAAAAAGTTTGCGAAGGAAGGACGTACGACCTGCGTTTATGAAGAAGGCTACGTTACAATCAAAAAAGGTGACTGGAAAATCAGAATCGGAAAAGCAAAAGATTTCCCGATTACCATGGATGGTAAGGCAAGATTCATGATTGATAATGTTTTGGCAGCAAGTTTAGCATGTTATCTGTATGGGTTCGGGATTGAGGATATTTCAAACTCACTTCGTACATTCATCCCAAGTGCGCAGCTTACACCTGGAAGACTGAACGTTTTTAAATTTAAAAATTTTAAGGTACTGATCGACTTTGCTCACAATCCTGCAGGATATGAAGCGATTGAAGATTATCTTAAAAATGTAGAATCAACCAAGAAGATCGGTATTATTTCAGGAGTTGGAGATCGCAGAGACGAAGATATCAGATTATGCGGTAAAATTGCAGGCAGAATGTTTGACCATATCATTATAAGAAATGAAAAACACCTTAGAGGAAGAACTGAGGAAGAAATTAATGGTTTGATTATCGATGGAATGCAGGATTCTGGAAGAGATGTGAGTTATGAGACGATTCCAAAAGAAATTGATGCTCTAAAACACGCTATGGGAATGGCTGAAGAAGGTACTTTCATTACTGCTTTGAGTGATGTGATTTCTAATGCCATAGATTTGGTGCAGGAATATCAGGCGAGAGAATTGCTTGAAGATGGAAAGGTTTAATTAAAAATAAAAGAGTTAAAATTTTCGGCGGCATCAAAAATGCCGCCGAAATTTTATAAAAATATTTTATGAAAGTAAGATTTAATGATCGTCAAAATTTTAAAAACTTAGATGACTATTTGGTCATAGGGTTTGGTTTTGATGAGAACAATTCGCGATTTTATTTTATTGCTGATGATAACTTCTGTATTCATCGGATGTTTACTTTGGAAGATTATATTATTGATGGTAGCCTCGCAGATTACATAAGGCGTGATAATTTGAATGGAGGAAGAGAGTTTTATTTAGAAAATGCCATAAATGATTTGCGAAAAGATCTCATCGATTATAATTATATAAATAATCCTTATTATGACCATATAAATAATCCGTATAAGAATTTTAAATATTTTGAAAATAAAGGTTATCCAATTTCAGAAGAATATGAGCGAAGAATATTAAATGAGCAGGCAAAATTAGATCGTATCGAAGGATTTTTAATGTTTGCAAACAGATATCTTTTAGTAAATTTCGGAAGAGCTAGTTATTCAGAAGGCTTTGAATTTTTTAAAGGTAATTCGTTAGACTATTTACTCGAAAAAAAGACGGAAGAGCCATATTATTTACCAGTAATTTACTACGAAAGCGAACTTAAAGAATTTATAGAAAAACTTTTAAATGAGCAAGAAAAGCGGAACTATTATGCCGATATGTTAGCAGGATTGATTAAAGCAATCTTCTTAAGGGATATAACATCTGTTCAAAGAATTAAAACCTTCTATTATGATTGTTTTGTAATAGAATATGAAAATAGTTTTTATAGCTTGTGCAAATACTGGACATCCTAAAACAAAACCTCAGAAATTTCTGAGGTTTTTTATGGTTTGAATTTTATTCTTCTACAAAAAACGCATTAGAACTTCCAATCCAGATGGCATCTTTTTTATTGAAATCAACGTTAACCATTGCTGCCTTCGTCATTCTCCCTAAATTCTCTAATAAAATAGGACGCTCATCTTCATCTCTCCAAATGTAAAGCAAACGAATCTCTGCCTTTGAAAATTCTCCGTTGATGTCTTCGAAAATAGGTTCGTAAGTAACTTTTCTTTGCAAAATATAGTTTTCTTTATCTTCAATCGCGTCTGTAATTTCTTTTGTCGGATTTAAATTAACTCCGCTTCCTGCGAATGAAAATAATGGTTTTAAGACAAAGTTTTCAAGATTTTCAGTTTCAGGAAATTGATGTAGAAAATAGCTTTTCGGAACGAACTGATGTTTCAGCATCGGTAAAAGAAATTTTGAAATTTTAAAAAACCAGTTAGGGTGAGTGATCCAGTTTACGTCTGCTTCTTCACGGAAATCAAATTCAAGCTGAAGATCAGGAATTCTATCTAATTCGTCAAAAATGACACGGTTGTAAATCCTGTTGATTTGAATCTTTTTACCTTCATGTTCGTAAAATAATTTTTTGCCTTCTTTTTTCACTTTCGTCAGGCAAACTGTCTTTATTCCCAATAATTTCTCAGTTAAAGCAAAATCTATTGCCGTCTTTTGTTTTTCAGGAAAAATTTCAAGTAAGATAACATTTTCAGGATTTTCGTTACCAACAATCAATTCTTTCAAATAATTTTGAAATTCTTCCTGTGGCATTTTACTCTTGATTTCATTTAAAAACGGATAAACTTCACAAAACGTTTCCTCAAAAACTTTCTGAAAAGCATACAAAGAAGGGAAGGCTTGTAGCTCAATGAGTTGAGGTTCTATTTCGCCGTTTTCGCTTTTGCAGATTCCAAAATCTATCGTGAAAAAGTGTGGCTGTTTGGTGTCATTCGGGACTTTGCAGTTTTCGGGAATGGCTTTTTCTAAAGTACCTTCCGGTAAAGCTTTGATTTGATCGATAATACTTTCACTCGCATCAATAAGTTTGTCCTTAAACTCATTAGTAAGAAACATCGGGCTTTCGGAAAGCCTGAAAGAAGGTGTTAAGCCGCTTTTTTCTTTTAAAATTTCTTTGAATTGTTCATATTTTTCCTGAGTAAACTCCTGATTAAACTGTTTTCGGTATTTTGAAATCATATTTCTTTTTCTTTTGTGATTTAAAAAATCGAGCAATTGTGCCCGATTTTATTGATTGCTTTATTTTTTGTTAAAATTTATGCCATTGCTTCAAGATCTTTCAAAATGTTTTTTTTTGCTAATCTCAAAAATCTTGGAAGAATCTGTGACTGGGTAAGAAGAATTTTTTCTTCATCATCCATTCTGTCAATAGTTTCCAGATATTTTTCCATCCCGAAATTTTCGATCATGGCTTGTCTGTTTTTTTCATCTTTAAGGTTCTCAATCATTCCTGCAGGGTTTGCTTCAGGATGAAACTGGGTTCCGAAAATCTCTTCTGAAAAACGAATCGCCATCACAGCTCTTTCTAGATTTACATGAGGACGGAATTTTTCAATTGCCACGATTTTCATTCCCAATTCTGTAAAACGATTATGATCCGGCTCTATAAATTGATACGCTCTCGAATCTACTGCGTAGAAAGGTTCTGGCAGATTTTTAAATAAAAATTCCTGCTCACCAACTTCCGTTTTATGTACAGGCATCACACCGAATGAATAAGAATTTCTTTTGCAGATATTTCCCAATTTCCAGTGAATGCTTGCTAACTGAAATGAATGACAGATTAAAAACAGAAATTTTTTAGCTTCATTCTGTTGATTGTATTTGTAAACTGAGTCTAAAAAATCAGCAAATTTCTGTTCCCATTCATGACCTTCTCTATGCGGATTTCCCGGACCTCCCGATGAAATAAAAATGTCAAAATCTTGAATATTAGGAATTTCATTTTTAAATCTTACATCAAAAACTTCAATGCTTATATTTTCTTCAGATTGTTGCTGAAAGGCTTCAGATATTTCTTTAATATTTTTAAATCCCTGATTCGCCTGATTATTATTCATATCCAGCAAAGCAATTCTTACATCTCTCATAACTTCATATTTTATGCAAAGTTATTAAAAATATTATGAAGCATTTCCGCCATGAGTGATTCCGTATTCGGTCTCAGAGATCATATAATCAACGACTTTCTTCAGATCACCGGTTTCTTCGAATACTTTAAGCTGTCTGTCGGCACCTGTTCCGTTTTCTAATATTTTCCACGCATATTCAACTTCTTTCCTGCATCCTAAATCGTCTACTACATCATCGATGAATTCAAGCAATTCTTTTAACAAATCTGGATAAGGTACAGATTCTTCCTTACCAAAATCAATTAAATGAGAATGAATTCCGTCTCTTGACGCGCGCCATTTATTTTCATTGAGCAATAATCTTCTGTAACTTCTGAAACTTAAATTCTGTTGATGCAATTTGTAAATTTTAGCTACTAAACTTTGCATAATTGCAGCCAGACAAACCGTTTCTTCGATTCTCAACGGCATATCGCAAATTCTGAATTCAATCGTAGGGTAGAATGGGTGAACACGCAAATCCCACCAGATTTTCTTGGCATTATCAATTGTTCCGGTTTTCACCAAAAGATCAACATAGCTGTCAAATTCCGCCAAAGAATTGAAGTAACTTGGAATTCCTGTTCTTGGAAATTTAACGAAAATCTCTTGTCTGTAAGATCTGAATCCTGTATTTCTGCCAATCCAAAAAGGAGAATTTACAGAAAGCGCATAAACGTGGGGAAGAAAATAACGCATCACATTCTGAATTCTTACCCCTTCTTCACGATTGGGTATTCCGATGTGAACATGCAGACCAAAAATAAGGTTTCCACGGGCAACGTCTCCCATATCGTCAACAATTTTGTTGTAACGTTCGCCGTTTGTGATGGTATTGTGTTCCCAATTTGAAAACGGATGTGTTCCGCCACCGGAAACGCGAAGTCCTTGTTCGTGAGCTGTATTGATGAGGTGTCTTCTGAGATTTGTCAGTTCAGCCTGTGCTTCCTGAATGTTTTGGCAGATTCCGGTTTCCATCTCAATCATTGATTCGTGCATTTCGTGTTTTAAGTTTTCGCTTAAAACAGCTTTTCCGCCTTCGATGATTTTTGAAACATGAGAAACCAAATCTCTGCTTTCTAAATCGATAATCTGATATTCCTCTTCAATCCCAATAGTAAACTGATGCATTTTTTTCCTGTGTTTTGTATGGTTTTTATTTTACTGAATCTTTCACGAAAGTTCCCCAAGAGATATTTTGTTTTCCCGGAACATATTCTTTAGCTTTTTCGATTGCCAATTTTGCAGAGTGCTCAACGATCCATGCGAAGTTTTCTTCTCCTACAGAATTTCTGTCAGCATCTGGTGCAGGATTACAGAAGTCAATTGCGTAAGGAATTCCGTCTCTTACGGCAAATTCTACGGTATTGAAATCATATCCCAAAGCTTCATTCATTGTAATCGTATAATCATGAATAACTTTTAACAATTTTTCTAAATCTTTCCCTTCTGTCTGATGCGTAGTTGCATATCTCAAATGATGTGGATTTCTCGGCTCATAAGGCATAATGTGAACATATTTTTTGCCTAAACAATATACTCTGTAATAATCCTGAAATACAATTTCTTCCTGTACCATCATCACCAACTGCTCCGTTTCAGAAAGTTTGTCCCAAAGATCTTCCGGACTTTCTACTCGGTAAACACTTTTCCAGCCACCACCGTCATGAGGTTTCATATAAGCCGGGAAACCAACATAATTGAAGATATAATCCCAATCATGCGGAAATTTCAGGTTTCTGAATGATGTTTCCGAAGTGTCGGTTGGTCTTTCGTATGAAGGCAGCAAAACTGTATTGGGTAATGGAATTCCTAGTTTAGACATCAATGCATTGTTGAAAAACTTTTCGTCTGCGCTCCACCAGAATGGATTGTTGATGACGTAAGTTCCGTTCAATGCAGCGTTTTTAAGATACGCTCTGTAAAAAGGAACATCCTGAGAAATTCTGTCAATAATAACCGCATAACCATAATCTGCACCTTGCTCCAATTTATCGATTGTTACTGCTTCTGCAACTATTTCTCCTTTTCCAAGTTCGTTTACTTTATCTATAAATGCCCACGGAAAAGTGTCTTCCATACCAAATAAAATTCCTACTTTTTTTGCCATAATTTGTTTTTTAATGTTTTAATATTTTGAATAGTTTTAATTTTAAGAAAAGAATGTTCCAATAAAGGTTGGGAATGCCATTCTCCAGAGTGGCCAGTCGTGGTTGATCCACCTTTTTTCATCATACCAAAAGTCAATTCCTTTTGCACGGAGAATTTCTGCCATTTCTATATTTTTGTCTTTGCAGATATCTTCGTCTGAAGTACTTAGAACAATATGCATATGTTTGTATTTCCATGCTTCATCGTTTTTTACAAATTCTCTCGGGCAGTTAAAATATACAAGCTCGTCAGAATATCCATCCATGAAATTTCTGATGCTGAACGCTCCGGAAAGACTGAATAAATGAGAAACTACGTCTGGAAACCTGAAAGCAAAATTAGAAGCATGATACCCTCCGAAACTTGCTCCGGCAACTGCAACTCGATGAGTCTGATGCAATTTCTGAATGTACGGTACAAATTCCTGAATCAGAAACTGTACATATTTTTCATAATTTCTGATTCTTTGCTGAGGCGAAATTCTATCATCGTAAAAACTCCACGCATCAATTGTCTGAATGTTGTATAATTTTACTTTCCCCTGCTCAACAAACCAATTGATGCTGCTGTTCAGATGAAAATCATGATTTTGAGTATATTGTCCCTGCGAAGTCGGAAACATAATAATCGGATAACCGAAATGTCCTGTAACTTCTACTTTAAGGCTTGTTCCTAAAATATTTGAGTAATAATCTGTGTGTTCTATATGTGGCATGTACTATAGATTTTGATTTAAATTTAATTGAAGTTTTCTCAATTTAATTAATTATCACCAAGCTCTAAATTAATATAGTAAATTTATTAATGAGCTGAATTTCAATTAATTTAATAATAACTAATCGTTACGCAGTTGGTTTTTCTTTTGGCGGAATAATATTGAGAAGATGGGCATGAATTTTTTCTGCAGCACGATCCAGTCTTTCTACCACTTTCTCAGAATCTTTCGATTTATAAACGATTCCTACATGATAATCTATCGGAAGAAATTTTACCACTTCTTCACATTCAAATTCATTATAATCCGGTTCTTTATCTTTAATTAAAGCAACGATCAATCCTGAATAATATCCTGTAGGTTTAGAAACTTCATAGTTTTTGCCTCTCAAAAGTGCATCTTCTATCTTTGCCCATTCGCGCCAGATGTTGATATTGCTTGATGCTTCTACCAGATCCGGAATGTGTGCACCTCCGACTCTCGAAGATGTTTCAAGGAAATACCATTTTCCGTCTTCTTTTCCACGGATAAATTCTGTGTGAGTTGCCCCGTTCATGAGACCAAAATTCATCAGAACTTTAGAATTGGCTTGATCCAGAGCAATAAATTCTTCAGAATATCTTCCCAAAGTTTTAGTTCTGAAAACACCGCCTTCATGCGAAACCTCCATCGGCGGAGCAAGATATTTTGAAGCCGATGTAAAAACAATTTTTTTATTAAAAGTGAGACTGTCAACATGATAGACATCACCGGGTTTAAAGCTTTCCAATAGAAAAAGATGACGTTCCTCTCCCAGTTTTTCCAGAGCGGTCCAAAGTTCATCCTTATTTTTCAGTTTTTTTATTCCGGATGCAGATGCTTCAGATCTTGGTTTTAAAACCCAGGGTGCGCTTACTTTATTGGTGAAATCTTCAACTTCCTGATCGTTAAAAACGGCTGTAAACTCAGGAACATTGATTCCTGAATCTTTCGCTTTCTGACGCATTGCCAGTTTGTCTCTAAAATAGCGGTGTGTAGTCTGTCCCATCCCCGGAATACGGAATGTTTCGCGGATTAATGCGGCTTTTTCTACATCATAATCATCTAATGCAATGACAGCATCAACTTTTCGGGTTTTCATGAGGTGCGAAAATCCCTGAACAAGATGATCAAGATTCCAGACAGACGGTTTCATTTCGGGCATATAGAAAACCTCATCAATAGCATGCCATGGCCAGTTTTTTTCCTTGAGATTTTCAGATGTAACCAGGATTACTTTATTTCCGAGCTTTTTCATTTCGTCCATAAAATCATAACCCTTGTAATAGCACGAAATGCATACAATAGTTTTCTCCTCCATATAATGTTTTTTAATTCTTGATGAATATTCAAAAATAAAAGCAATTTTTTATTGATGTTTTAATGTTAAAAATCAATATTCCATGCGTATTTGAAAATCACTAATCAATTATACAGAGATTTTTTGAAATAAACTAATTTTTAGTGATAATTTTCAATTAAATCAGCTAATAATTGCACACCATAACCTGTTGCAGCCTTATCTTTTGCATATCCTACATTTCCAAAGGCAACACCGGCAATGTCTAAGTGAGCCCAGTTTTTGTGCCCTTCTATAAATTCTTCTAAAAATTTTGCCGCAACAATACAGTCACCGATAGGTTTCATTGAGATATTTTTAAAATCAGCTACATCAGATTTAAAATCATCTTTCCAGATATCCCATAGAGGTAAATTCCATAATCTTTGGTTGGTTTTATCGCCCGTTCTGATCAGTAGATTTTTCAAATTTTCATTATTTGAGAACATGGCTCCGCAAGTATCACCAAACATTCTTACCGAACTCCCTGTTAAGGTTGCAAGATCAATTAAAACATCTGTTTTGTAATTTTTAGACATATATGAGAGTCCGTCTGCCAAAGTCATTCTTCCTTCTGCATCGGTATTCAGAACTTCTATCGTTTTTCCGTTATAAGCTTTGATAACGTCGCTTGGTAAATAGGCATTTTCGGAAACAGCATTGTCTGTGATTGGTAAAATGGCAATAATGTTGACGGGCAATTTCATTTGCGAAGCATAAATCAAAGCACCGATTACGGCTGTTGCACCGCCCATGTCAGATTTCATGTAATGCATATTGTCGGATGCTTTGATGGAGATTCCGCCGGTATCAAACAAGACACATTTCCCGACCAAACCAATAGTTTTGGCGTTTTTTACAGTTGTTTTGTATTCTAAAATAGTGAATGCGGCGTCGTAAGCGCTCCCCTGATTTACAGAAAGGAAAGCGCCCAAACCTAATTCTTCACATTTTTTTCTGTTGAATACAGTGTATTTTAGTTCATTTTTTTTGGCTAAATTTTTCAGATAAGCATTGACAGCATCCGGTCTTTTTAAATTGGCGGGTTTGTTGAGCCAATCCTGACAAGCGGTTTGTCCTTCACAAATTGCATCGGCTCTGTTGCTTATATTATCTAATTTTTTCTGACTTAAATTTCCAAAATGAAATTCAAATTTATCGTTCCAGAATGGATGGTTTTTCTCAAAAGGGTAATTGTAAGTTCCAAGAAAAAGTCCTTTTATGAATTCTTCAAACTGTTTTTCATTGATGAAATCTGCTAAAATTAAAGTAGAAACTGCCAGGAAATTTTTCTTGTAACTCTGAGAAAATTTCGTTGCGACCTGCTGAAATTCAAAATTCTGCAGATCAGACTTTCCAAACCCTATGAAATAAGTGATGGTTTCTTCTTTTGCATCGATGAAAATTTCATTTTTCTTTCCTGAAAAAAAGAGCAGTATATTTTTGGAGTATTTCTTGCTGTTTTCTTTCCATGATTCTTCTGTGAATAGTTCGAAAATCTGCGTGTAGTTCTTATTTCTTTTATTTAATAATTTCATAATGTTTTAGTTTTCTATTGTATCCTGATGCGGGGTAACTTCCACAGGATTTTCTGTATTGTTGTAAAATAACCATTCAATCGCTCTCGGAAATTCCTGCGACCAGTAAAATTCATTGTGAGAACCTTCAGGATTGATATTGGTTTTAAATTCGAAATCAAAAAGATTTTTCTTTTCCCATCTTTTCAGATAATTTTCAAAAACCTGAATTCGTTTCACCATTTTAGAGCCTTCCTGTTCTCCACCATAAAGATAAATTTTAGTTTTAAACGGAACTCTGAAACTCATCATTGGAAAATTATTATTTGGTTCAACCCAAAGTGAAGGGGAAAAAATCAAGAGCTTTGAGTAAACTTCCGGATACAAAAATCCACTGTAAATGCTGATCAGTGCTCCCAGGGAACTTCCGCCGATTCCTGTGTTTTCGCGGTCTTTTTTGGTGCGGTAGTGCTCATCCACAAAAGGTTTTAAGGTGTCTGTGATAAAGCGGATGTATTTTTTGCCTTCAGACCCGTTTGCAATATTGTCATTATCAAAAATGTATTCTTTAATTCTTTCTTCACTTCCGTGTTCAATGGCAATAATAATCACATCTCCACGACCATATTCTGCCAGAATTGATAGTTTTTTGTCGATTTCCCAGTTTCCGTATGGGCTTCCTTCATTGAACAGATTTTGAGCATCCTGAAGATAAAGCACCGGATATTTTTTGTCTGAAACATAATAATCATAAGGCAAAAGTGCCCAGACTTTACGGTGTCTTTCAAGCTGAGGAATATAGAATTCTTCTGAAATAATCTCAACAATAGGAAAGAATTCCTGTTTAAATGGTCCCCAATTAAACCTCCATTTTTCTACGGTATGCGAAAAAGTTCCTTCTGACTTCTGTACTTTTTTGTTTGGCGTAATGCTTCCGTATTTGTCAAGTTCTACATTTTCCCAGCCTCCTTTTGTGAATTTAAATTCAACAATCTCCGGCAAGAATTCATCAGCTATTTCGAGGTAATAATTGTTTTGATCTGTCTGTATCAGTTGATAACGCTGGTCTTTGGGATTCCAGATATTGAAGTTACCCGTTATAAATATCGGTCTTTCATCTGCTTCCTCTGTGTAAAGTATAAACTTCATTTTTGTGTTTAAAGCTAAATAATTCGTTAAGCCGATAAATGTATAAAAATCTTTTTATGTAAGTTATTTAAAATTAATAAAAAAACTAAACTTTTACCAGAGAAAAATTCATATATTTGATAGTCATCGAAACTACTAAATAAGCCGGTTAACATAATATTCTCTGGTCTTTGTAAGATAGTTAATGATGCTGTCGGGTTAAAAAAACACTATGATGAACTCTGTAAAAACGTATACGCTTTTTACTGATCATGATGTATATCTCTTTAGGGAGGGGAAGCATTATCGTCTGTACGAAAAATTTGGGGCACATTCAGTTGAAAAAGACGGAGTGAAAGGAGTGTACTTTTCAGTCTGGGCTCCCAATGCCAAAAAAGTTTCGGTGATTGGTAATTTTAATAACTGGAATCATCAGGATCATATTCTTTTCCCAAGATGGGATGGGTCTGGGATCTGGGAGGGCTTTATTGCCGGTCTTACCTGGGGAACTCTTTACAAATATGCGATAGAAAGCTTAGGGACAATTTTAGAAAAAAGTGATCCTTATGCTTTGAGCTGGGAACAGAATCTCCAGGCTGCTTCATTGGTTTCTACAACATGGTACGAATGGGATGATGATCTCTGGCTTGAAAACCGCTGGAAAAAAAACAGTCTCGAATCTCCCATTTCCGTATACGAAATGCATTTGGGATCTTGGATGAGAGACATCGATAATCCTGAAAGATTTCTTAATTACAGAGAAATTGCTGCGAAATTGGTTCCTTACATTAAAGATTTGGGCTTTACTCACGTAGAATTCATGCCTGTGATGGAATATCCGTACGATCCGAGTTGGGGATATCAGATTACCGGTTTTTTTGCTGCAACTTCCCGCTTCGGTTCGCCACAGGATTTAATGTTTTTAATTAATGAGCTTCACAAAAACGATATCGGAGTTATTTTAGACTGGGTTCCTTCTCATTTTCCCGGTGATGCCAATGGTTTGCATCGTTTTGACGGAAGTTATCTTTATGAGCCTGAAGATCCACGCAGAGGCTTTCATCCGGACTGGAAATCTTACATTTTTAATTATGGAAGAAACGAGGTTAAATCTTTTCTGATTTCAAATGCCATGTTTTGGCTTGACCGTTATCACGCAGACGGTCTGCGTGTAGATGCAGTAACATCGATGCTTCATCTTGATTATTCAAGAAATGAGGGCGAATGGGAACCAAATATTTACGGCGAAAACGTCAATCTTGAAGCCAAAGCTTTTCTGCAGGAATTCAATACTGCAGTTTACAAAGAATTTGGCAACAGTATTATTACAATTGCAGAAGAAAGTTCAGATTTTCCTTTACTGACAAAACCCGTTCATGACGGCGGAGTAGGTTTCGGGATGAAATGGATGATGGGCTGGATGCACGATACGCTGGATTATTTCAAAGAAGAATATGAAAACAGAAAAAATACTCATCATAAACTGACATTTGCATCAATGTATATGTACAATGAAAATTATATGATGCCTTTGTCACATGATGAAGTTGTACACGGAAAGGCGAGTCTTATTTATAAAATGAAAGGTGATGAATGGCAAAAATTTGCCAATCTGCGGGCTTTATTTGTGTATATGTTTACTCATTCTGGTGCAAAACTGCTTTTCATGGGAGATGAATTCGGACAGACCGGTGAATGGAATTTTAAACAAAGCTTAGACTGGCATTTGCTGGATTTTCCCGTTCACAAAGGTTTGCAGAATTTGGTTAAAGATTTGAATCATTTATATAAAAACGAAACAGCCTTTTACGAAAATCAGTTTAATCAAAATGGGTTTGAATGGGTAGAAGCTGATGATACTGATAATTCGGTATATATTTATTTAAGAAAAGGAAAGAAAAGAGATGATGTTTTGATGGTGATTCTCAATCTTACTCCAAACTGTTTTGATTATAAAGTTGGCGTCAATGCCGGAACTCATTGGGATGTAATTTTCAATTCCGATGATGTAAAATATGCCGGAAGTGGGGTAGAAAGTATCGTTTTCAAAGAAGAAAATGAAGAATGGATGAACAGACCGAAATCAGTTTCCCTGAAATTGCCGCCACTTGCAGGAATCGTTTTGAAGATGAAAAAAGATAAAAAGTATAAGATTCAAAGAATAAAGCAACACAAAAAATGATTCAGGTTTCAGATATTTTAGGTAAAGATTATGATGATATCAAAGATTTAATCATAAGAACAGACTTTGATGAGGAAACGTTAAAATCGTTTTCTGATGCTGGTATTAATCCACCTTTGACTGACGCAAAACTCAAAAAAGAAATTTATTTTTTTGAGATTAAAATTGAGAGGAACAAGATTTCTTTTTTCGAAAATAAAGTTTTTGAAATTCTTTTTGTTTGTGACAGACAGAAAACTGCTTACATTATTCAGGATCTTTTAAATCAGAATATTTTTGAATTTAAATTTTATACTAATAAGCAGATTGAAAATACTGAATGGTTAAATAAGGATGATGATTCAGAAGAGGGATTTTTAGAATGGAAATTCAAAAGATTTGAATTCGATAATTCGTTAGTTTTTGACGTTAATAATCTTGATATGTATAGTCGTATAACATTTCATTCAGAAAAATTAAGTATCATTATTAAAAATCAGATTATTGATGATGAGGCTGTATATTTATTTGAGTTAAATCAAAATCTTAATAAAAGTTTTTAAAGATAATTTCTTAAAATAATTAAATTATAAAATAAGAATGACAATTTATCACCTTAGCACAGAATGTTATCCCGTAGCCAAAGTCGGAGGTTTAGCAGATGTTGTGGGAGCACTTCCGAAATATCAGAATAAGATAAAAGATGTTGATGCCAAAGTAGTAATGCCGTGGTACAACAAAGCTTTTATATACGATCATGACTTTGAAGTGGTTTTTGACGGCTTCATTCATCAGGGGCAAAATATGCTTCAGGTTCAGGTAATGAAAGAGAAAACAAACACTTTAGGTTTTGAGTTGTTTTTGGTTAAAATTCCCGGACTTTTAGATCGCGAAAATCCTTACGGATATCAGGACGAAAGTTTTCAGTTTCTGGCTTTTCAGCACGGCGTTTTGCATTGGCTGACTGCAATGAAGATTCGTCCGGATGTTCTTCACTGTCACGATTACCATACAGGATTGGTTCCCTTTATGGTAGAGCATTGTCCTGAATTTGGTTTTTTAAAAGGTGTGAAGACCATCGGAACGATTCATAACGGAGAATATCAGGGAATGATGCTTTGGGATATGATGCATTTCATGCCCGCATTTGATCATTACAAATGGGGACTACTAGACTGGAACGGGTTTATCAATCCTTTAGCAAGTATGATCAAATGTTCTCATGCATTCACTACAGTTTCGGAAGGGTATCTTGAGGAACTTTTTGTAAGTTTTAAAGGTCTTGAGAGTTTGGTGAGAGACGAGTTTGGTAAAGCGTACGGAATCATCAACGGTATCGATACCGATGTTTGGAATCCCGAAACCGATCCTATGCTTGATTTTAATTTTAATAAAAAAAATGTTCTTAAAATTAAAAAGAAAAATAAACAAAAACTTTGCAAAGAATATGGTCTGAATCCTGATTTACCGCTTTTTGCGTTCATAGGAAGATTTGCTACAGAAAAAGGAGCAGACTTGCTTCCTGAAGTGGTATGGAGAAGTATCAAGCAGACTTATGGTTCGCTTAATATTATGGTTTTAGGTTCCGGGAATTCTTATATTGAAGATAAATTAAAGGAATTAAACTACGTTTACGCCAATTTTGCTACAGATATAGGATATAAAGAATATTTGTCTCACAAAATATACGCTTCGGCAGATTTTTTGTTGATGCCTTCGAGGGTAGAGCCTTGCGGTCTCAATCAGATGTATGCAATGCGCTACGGAACGGTTCCTGTGGTAAGCTATACCGGTGGATTGAGAGATACTGTGAAAGATATTTCTACTGGCGGTTCAGGATTAAATTTTACCTATCCGGGAGTTGATGATATTATTCATGCAATGATTCGCGGTTTAGCAATTTATAATCAGAAAAAAGCAATGGACGACCTTGTGCTTTCAAATATGAATTTTGATTTTGCATGGGAGAAATCTGCAGAAAAATATATAGCTTTATATAAGAACTAAAATTTCAGAATTTAAAGATTAAATTATTTAATTTAAGCGTAAAATAGTGTTAAATTTTTCGCATTGAAGAATGATTGAAATGTAATTAAGAAGTCAAAAAATATACTAATAATAAGGTAAACCACAAATAAATTTATGAATCCAAATGTTATTTCAATCGTTTTAGGAGGGGGAAGAGGTACAAGGCTTTTCCCGTTAACATACTCAAGATCAAAACCTGCTGTACCCATTGCCGGAAAGTACAGATTGGTTGATATCCCCATTTCAAACTGTTTAAATTCAGGATTAAATAAAATCCTAGTTTTAACGCAATTTAATTCGGCATCATTAAATGCTCATATCAAAAACTCATATCATTTTGATATTTTCAGCAAAGGGTTCGTAGATATTTTAGCTGCCGAGCAGAATGTAGAAAACGAAAGCTGGTTTCAGGGAACTGCCGATGCAGTGCGCCAATCGATGAAGCATTTGGAAAAATACGATTATGAATATATCTTAATTCTTTCCGGAGATCAGCTGTATCAGATGGATTTTAATGCCATGCTTGATTTCCATATTGAAAAAGGAGGGGATGTAACGATTGCAACCATTCCTGTACATGCAAAAGACGCCACAGGATTCGGAATTCTAAAATCTGATGACGAAGGCAATATCACATCATTCATTGAAAAGCCAAGTTATGAGCTTTTAGATGGTCTGCAGTCTGAAGTTTCTGATAAAAATAAAGCTGACGGAAAAGAATATCTCGCCTCAATGGGAATTTATATTTTTACTAAATCTATCTTAAAGAAAATGTTTGAAGACGGAGCAGGAGACGATTTCGGTAAAGATATCATCCCTAGTTCTATTGGTAAATACAGTACTTTAAGCTATCAGTATGAAGGTTACTGGACGGATATTGGAACCATTGAGTCTTTCTATGAAGCAAACCTGGATCTTTGCCAGGATTTCCCTCAGTTTAATCTGTTTTCATCTTCCCCGATCTATACCAGAGCGAGAATGCTTCCGCCTTCAAAAATCAACGGCTCTTATGTAAGTAAGGCTGTTTTTGGCGACGGCTGTATCATTTTAGCGGATAAAATTGAAAATTCTGTGATCGGAAACAGAACGAGAATTGATAAAGGCAGTACAATTGTTAACTCATATGTAATGGGAGCTGATTTTTATCAGAATACCGCCGAAATTGTTATAAATGACAGGCATGGTCTGCCAAATATGGGAATCGGAAAATACTGTTATATTGAAAAAGCAATTCTTGATAAAAACTGTTACATCGGAGATAATGTAAGGATTATCGGAGGTAAACATCTCAGTGACGGAGACTACGGAACGCACTCTGTACAGGACGGAATTGTCTGCGTGAAAAAAGGAGCAGTTTTGCCTCCCGGAACTCATATCGGATAAATTTTTAACAGATTATAAGAATAAATAATGCTTTTGTTATTCTGTAGGAATTTCAATAGCTCTTAAATTTAAATATTTAAGTTCCAGCGGAATGACAAACATTGTTTCTGGAACATATAAATTATAATATTAAACAAGTTCTAAATTAATAACACAAGAGTGATCAATATATTGGTCACTTTTTTTATTTGTCTTACTTTTGCGTGATGCGTTTTTTCAAAATCATAGCCGTAATTGTCATTTTCCTTTTGGGAGCTTATGCTGTTTCCATGTATTATTTCGTGGATGAAAGCAAAAGCTTCAAAGTAGAGAAAGAAGTAGATTTTCCTTTGGATAAAGTGTATAATCAGTTTAATAATCTCCAGCATTTTACAAGGTGGAATAATTTCTTTACGAGTTCAAAAACCATTACCATTGATTATTATACACCATACGAAGGGCAGGGAAGTGCGATCAGTTATAATGATCCTAAGAGCGAAGACGGCGGCGAAATGTTTATCCGTTATGAAAACCCAAAAAAAACATTGAGATATCAGCTTTTTGAAGATGAAGATGAAAATCCGACTTTAATTGATGTTAAATTCACACCTCTGTCTGCTGAAAAGACAAAAATTACCTGGTTTGTACACACTCCGAAATTATCTGTTTTGACGAGAGCTCAAAACTTCTGGACGGAAGATAAATTCACCGAAAATATTGAAAAAAGTATGGTGAATCTAAAAAACGTTTTAGGAAATAAAGTGTCAAAAGACAACCAGTTGGCTTCCATAAAATACGATAGTTTGATGGTTGAAAATGAAGAGGCGAGAATGCTCTTGGGAATCAGTGTAAGCACTTCAAATAAAAAAGATGCATTGTACAGAAATATTGTGATGAATTATAATAAAGTCTACAATTTTGTGACGATGGATTTAGGTAAAAAAGATGACGAATTTGGTTATCCGGTTCTGATTACAGACGCAGACAATTTTAAAGACAATGAGGTTTCTTATTATTTCGGAATTCCCCTTTCAAAGAAATTTGGGGTAAATGATAATAATTTTAGTTTCAGATCTGTCAATCCCACCCAAAATTATGTGATTTATTACAAAGGAACCTATGCCGGAAGAGTAAAAGCAATACAGCAGTTAATGCAAAAAGCAAAAGCCGACGAAATGAGATATGGCGACATTTATCAGACTTTTATAGAACAGCCTGCAGTAGATAAAGATGTCAATATGAAGCTTTCTCTATCTGTTTATAAATAAATATGATACAAATCATTTCTTTATATTTTTTTTAATAGTTTGGCACTGCCCAAAGTCGGTTTTTTTTATTAAATTTGAAGATTAATATTACTAACAAAATTTAATAATAGATAAACTGTAATAATGGACAGATTTTCATTCCTAAACGCAGCTCATTCTCAGTTAATTGAGGATTTATACCAACAATATTTAAAATACCCGGACTCTTTAGAACCATCATGGAAAGCCTTTTTTCAAGGCTTTGATTTTGCATTGGAGAACTATAGTGATGACGACAGTATTCAGACTGTACAGAATTCTGTAAACTCTGCACCTGCAGTTCAGCAAATTTCACAGGCAGCAGCCAATGGTGAGGTCCCGGAGCATATCAAAAAAGAATTTAAGGTGGTAAATCTTATCGAGGCTTACAGAACGAGAGGTCACTTGTTTACAAAAACCAATCCTGTCCGTGAAAGAAGGCATTATACGCCAACTTTAGATATAGAAAATTTTGGTTTAGATCAATCAGATTTAAATACAAAATTCAACTGCGCTACAGAAACAGGCATGAAAGGTCCTGCAACTTTACAGGAGCTGATCAGACATCTTGAAACAATCTACTGTGATTCAATTGGTGTAGAATATACTTACATCAACAATGTTGAAGAGAAAGACTTTATCAAACAGTGGATTCAGGTAAACGAAAATCATCCAAACCTTAATGCCAACGAAAAAACTGAGATTTTACTAAAATTAAACCAGGCTGTAGCATTTGAAAACTATCTTCACACAAAATTTGTAGGTCAGAAAAGATTCTCACTAGAAGGCGGTGAAACCCTTATTCCTGCTTTGGATCAGCTGATTTCAAGATCTTCTCAATTAGGAGTTGATGAGGTTGTTCTTGGGATGGCTCACAGAGGAAGATTAAATGTTTTATCTAATATTTTCGGAAAATCTTACAAACAGATTTTCTCAGAATTTGAAGGAAAAGAATTTGAAGAAGATGTGTTCTCAGGGGACGTTAAATATCACTTAGGTTCATCTAAAAAAATAAAAACGGCATCAGGAGAAGAGGTTTCTATTAACCTAACTCCGAACCCGTCTCACTTAGAAACTGTATCAGCTTTGGTAGAAGGTATTTGCCGTGCAAAAGTAGATGACAGATATAAAGGAGATTTTTCTAAAATTTTACCAATCGTTATTCACGGTGACGGAGCTCTTGCCGGACAGGGAATTGCTTACGAAGTTGCTCAGATGATGACTCTGGAAGGTTACAAGACAGGCGGAACTGTTCATATTGTTGTGAACAATCAGGTTTCGTTTACTACCAATTATGCTGATGCAAGATCTTCAACATACTGTACAGACATTGCTAAAGTTACAGAATCTCCTGTAATGCACGTAAATGCTGATGATGCTGAAGCGGTAGTTCATGCAATCCACTTTGCGGCTGATTTCAGAGCGAAGTTTGGTAAAGATGTATATATTGATTTATTAGGCTACAGAAAATATGGTCATAACGAAGGGGATGAGCCAAGATTTACACAACCTAATTTATATAAACTAATTTCAAAACACCCGAATCCAAGAGAAATTTATAAAGATAAATTGATTCAGGACAGCGTGATTTCTGATGAAGTTCTTAAAACGATGGAAACTGATTTCAAAACTCTTTTAGATAAAGATTTTGACGCTTCCAAAGAGATTGAAAAAAACGTAATGGATTTATTCATGTCAGAAGACTGGACTAATTTCCCGATTGCAAAAAGAGGAGCCGTTCAGAATGCTGTTGATACGAAATATGATTTAGCTAAATTGAAAGAGTTGGCAATCAAAATGTCTACACTTCCTGCTGATAAAAAATTCATCAATAAAATTACAAGACTTTTTGATAACCGTCTGAAAGCGATTGATGCCAATTCTTTAGACTGGGCATTAGGAGAATGGTTGGCTTATGCTACATTGCTTACAGAAGGACACAATGTAAGAATTTCCGGTGAAGATGTGGAAAGAGGTACTTTTTCTCACAGACACGCTGTCATTAAAACTGAAGATACAGAAGAAGAATATATTCCACTAAGACATATTTCTGAAAACAGATTTGATGTATTCAATTCCCATCTTTCAGAATATGGAGTTTTAGGATTCGATTATGGTTATGCAATGGCATCTCCAAATACATTGACGATTTGGGAAGCTCAGTTTGGAGATTTCGTAAATGGAGCTCAGATTATTGTTGATCAATATCTAGCTGCTGCAGAAGAAAAATGGAAGATTCAGGACGGTTTGGTGATGTTATTACCTCACGGTTCAGAAGGGCAGGGAGCAGAGCACTCTTCAGCAAGACTGGAAAGATTCTTAACACTTTGTGCTAATGAAAATATGGTTGTGGCGAATATCACTTCACCTGCAAACTATTTCCACCTTTTGAGAAGACAGTTGAAATGGTCTTTCAGAAAACCATTAATTGTAATGAGTCCGAAATCTTTGCTAAGGCATCCTAAAGTGGTTTCTCCGCTTGAAGATTTCTCAGAAAAAGGATTCCAGCCTATTTTAGATGATCCTACAGCTGATCCTAAAAAGGTTGAAAAACTGGTATTGTGTTCAGGTAAATTGTACTTCGAATTATTAGCTAAAAAAGAAGAATTAAATTGTGAAAATGTTGCGTTAGTGAGATTTGAACAGTTGTATCCTCTTCAGACTGATGCTATCGATGCTGTTTTTGCTAAATATGAAAACAAGAAATCCATTATTTGGGCTCAGGAAGAACCGGAAAACATGGGAGCCTGGTCTTACATCTTAAGAAATTTCAGAGATACAGGAATTCAGGTAATTTCTCCGGTTGCAAGTGGTGCTCCGGCTCCCGGAAGTCACAAAATGTTTGAGAAAAACCAGAACTTGGTGATCAACAGAGTTTTTGACAGAGATGATGCTCCTGCAAAAAGACCTGTTACCGCTTAATTTAAAATAATATTCAATTAAAAAATAAAAAATACTCAATATGTCAATTTTAGAAATGAAAGTTCCTTCACCGGGCGAATCAATTACAGAAGTTGAAATTGCAACTTGGCTTGTAAAAGATGGTGATTACGTAGAAAAAGATCAACCTATCGCTGAAGTAGATTCAGACAAAGCAACTCTTGAATTGCCTGCAGAACAAAGTGGTATCATCACTTTAAAAGCTGAAGAAGGTGACGTTGTACAGGTAGGTCAGGTAGTTTGTTTAATTGATATGGATGCTGCTAAACCTGAAGGTGGTGCTGCTCCTGCTGCAGAAGCTCCAAAACAGGAAGAAGCGCCTAAAGCTGCTGAACCTGCAAAACAGGAAGAAGCTCCAAAACCAGCTCCTGCTGCTCCTCAATCTTATGCTACAGGTTCTCCTTCTCCGGCTGCAAAGAAAATTCTTGACGAAAAAGGAATTGATGCTTCTCAGGTTTCAGGATCTGGAAGAGACGGAAGAATCTCAAAAACTGATGCTGAACTGGCTGCTGTTCCTGCAATGGGAGGTAACTCTTTAACAGCTACAGGTACAAGATCTACAACAACAACAAAGCTTTCAGTTCTTAGAAGAAAAATCGCTCAGAGATTGGTTTCTGTAAAGAACGAAACGGCAATGTTGACGACTTTCAACGAAGTTGATATGTCTGAAATTTTCAGATTAAGAAAGCAATATAAAGAAGAATTTGCACAGAAGCACGGTGTAGGACTTGGTTTCATGTCTTTCTTCACAAAAGCGGTTACAAGAGCTCTTAAATTATATCCGGATGTGAATGCATCAATCGACGGTGATTTTAAAATTAACTACGATTTCTGCGATATTTCAATTGCAGTTTCAGGTCCTAAAGGATTGATGGTTCCTGTATTGAGAAATGCTGAAAATATGTCTTTCAAAGGTGTTGAAGCCAACATCAAAGACCTAGCGGTAAAAGTAAGAGACGGTAAGATTACAGTTGACGAAATGACTGGTGGTACATTTACAATTACAAACGGAGGTACTTTCGGATCAATGTTATCAACACCAATTATCAACCCTCCTCAGTCTGCAATCTTAGGAATGCACAATATTATCCAGAGACCGGTTGCAGTTGATGGGCAGGTAGTAATTCGTCCGATGATGTACGTTGCGATGTCTTACGACCACAGAATTATTGACGGAAAAGAGTCTGTAGGATTCTTGGTTGCTGTAAAAGAAGGTATTGACAATCCTGTTGAGTTTTTACTTGGCGGTGATGAGAAGAAAGGATTAGAGCTTTAATTGATTATTTCAATATAAATTTACAATCTCGCCTTCCTAAAAAAAGGCGAGATTTTTGTATCAGATAAAAAAACGAACAAAATGTTTTCAAAAATTACTTCGAATATTAAGGTGTCTGTGACGCCTGAATATGATAGCAAAAATTCGTACCCTTCTGAAAACCGATTTGTTTTTAAATACAACATCGTGATAGAAAATGAAGGTGACTTCCCGATAAAAATTCTGAAAAGAAAATGGCTGATTTTCGATGTAGGATTCGGGTTTACAGAAGTTGTAGGGGATGGTGTAATCGGTCTCACTCCGGAAATAGTTCCTCATGATCAGTTTGCTTATTTTTCTAATGTAATGCTGCGTTCGGGAGTTGGAAATATGAGCGGCAAATATTTGGTGAGAAATGAAGAAACGCAGGATAATTTTGAAATTGATATTCCTAAATTTAATCTGCTTTCGGCTGTACTTATCAATTAAAGAATATCTGACTAAAGTTTTTTTAGCTTAGATTGGAAACTCTCACGAATTTCCTCATTCCTGGTGATGAATAGTTTTTCAAAAGCCAATAAAGAAATTCTCGCACAGGCTTCTGCATCGTCTCCGGCTCTGTGGTGGTTAAATTTGATCTGATGTGTTTCTGCCAGATGTTTTAAGCCATATTTTGGGAGATAGTTCCAAGATTTTTTTGCCAACTGAATGCTGCAGAGATAGTTTAAATTAGGTTTAAACATTCCATAATAATCAAGACAACTTCTTAGAACTCCTGCATCAAAGCTCGCATTGTGGGCGATCATTAAAGTTCCGTACATCATTTCCTGTACTTCATACCAAATTTCATCAAAAGTCGGTGCATCTTTTACATCATTTGGCAAAATACCATGCACATCAATATTTCTTTGATTAAAATAGGGGAAACTGGGTGGTTTGATGAGCCATGTTTTGGTAGAGATAATCTGCGAATCTTCAACCACGCAGATTCCCAGCTCGCAAGCCGAATGTCTTTCGTGGGTAGCCGTTTCAAAATCTATTGCGCAGAAATCCATTTATAGATAATTTCAATTTTTTTTACCTCATAAAAAATGCTTAAAAATAAGCCATTCAGTTTGATAGTAGTTTTTAATCTGATTATTTTGTCTAAGTTTTAAAGTTCCGGGAATGTGTATGTAAAAGCCAAAATGTCCCCGTAGAACAGCCCAAAGATGAGATAAACCATTCTTGTAAGCAAAATAAAAAGCTGCCGCCCCATCGAGAATCATTCTTGAAAACAATACCCAAACCAGATTTGGAAACGGTAAATTTTTCAACATCATTGAAAGATTATTTCTGATGTTTAAAAAAGTTTTTTGAGGACTTTGTTTGTTTAAAGTTCCGCCACCTACGTGATAAACTTTTGATTTTCCGGTATAGTATATTTTTTTACCGGAATTTTTTAATCTCCAGCACAAATCAATTTCTTCCTGATGGGCAAAGAATCTTTCATCAAAGCCATTTTGTTCCCAAAAATCTTTAGATCTGATAAATAAACAACATCCCGAAGCCCAGAATATTTCAGACTCGTCATCATATTGACCTTTGTCTTCTTCCACATCGTCAAAAATACGGCCTCTGCAATAAGGGTACCCTAAATTATCAATCAATCCGCCTCCGGCTCCGGCAAATTCGAAATAATTCTTATTTGTAAATGATAAAATTTTTGGCTGAATTGCTGCAATTTGAATGTCTTTTTTAAACAAATCTAAAATAGGATCAATCCAGTTTTCTGTCACTTCTACATCGGAATTCAGAAGACAGTAAAATTCTGCATCAATTGATTTTAAACCTTCATTATAACCACCTGCAAAACCGTAATTTTTATTATTTCTTATGATTTTGACTGTGGGAAATTGAGTTCGAAGAAAGTTGACAGAATCATCCGTAGAAAAATTATCAATAACACATACTTCAGCATTTTGGGAATAGCTGATTACGCCTGGAAGAAATTTTTCAAGCCAGCTTTTTCCGTTCCAGTTGAGAATGACAATCGCTAAATTTTCTGACATTAATGTTTAAATTTTTTCTGAATCAAACGTTTTGATAGAATCCTGATATTTCCACTTTCTGTGTGACCAGAGATAATTGTCGGGCCTTTTTTTAATGGTATTTTCCAGTAAACGATGAAACTTTCTGACCACCTCATTATTGACGAATTTTTCGCCGTCTGGCTCGATTCTGTAATAATTAATCTGGTAATAACCACGTTTTACTTTCTTCATTTCAGTATAAAGAAATACCATGTCCATTCTTGTCGCCAATTTATCATAACCGATAAAAGCGGGTGTTCTTTGATTAAGAAATTCTAAACCATAGTTGACATGCGAAGAATGCGGAGTCTGATCGGCAACGAATAAATAGATCGAATTGCCGTCATTTTTATTCCTGAAAATATTAAGAATCACTTCATTGGCTTCTAAAGCTACATTGCCAAATTTGCTTCTCACTTTTTTCATCTGATCTTCCCAGAAATTACTGTTTACTCTTCTGTAAACCGGATGGCAATTTTCCTGAGGAACGATGGTCGCCAAAGTGTTCATCCACTCCCAATTAAAGACATGACCTGCAAGTAATATAATATTTTTCCCTTCTGCCTTTGCTTCGTGAAAGAGATGCTGATTGATATGCTGCATTCTTACCTTAGTCTCTTTTTCAGACATAGTGAAAGACTTAATCGTTTCAGCTAAGTAATCTGAAAAATTTAAATAAAATTTCTTTCTTATTTCCGCAATTTCTTTAGCCGATTTTTCAGGGAATGAATTTTTAAGATTCTGTGTAATGATCTTCTTTCTGTAACCGACAAAATTATAATTTAAAAAGAAAATAATGTCCGAAAAAATATATAATATTTTAAGCGGCATCTTCGAAATTAAGTAAAGTATTTTGATCAGAAAATTCATAAAGTCTACAAATTTAGCAATAATAAAATTATGGTTTCATTTTTGCTGAAAATAAGTATTATTTTTTTAATTTTATGGTATGAAATCGCCGTGTTTTAAACGCACAAATACCGATTGCGCGCGATTGCATATGCCTTTAAAACAATTATAGTCTAGTTATGAAAAAGATTTCAAACAACATAGCAATCCTGGGATTTCTCTTAATCGGAAGTTTAGTGTTTGCTCAAAATACAAAAGAAATTCCGACAGTAAAAAAATCTGATGATAAAGCTTTAATAGTAAAAACTGATCAGCAGGAACTTGAGGCTAGGAAAAAAGCTGCTGAAGAAAAAGCCAAACTCCCAAAACCCTATGATGCCAAAGCCGATGCTGAAAAAGATATTGAAAATTTGGTAGCAAAAGCTAAAAAGGAGAAAAAAAATATTATGATTCAGGCAGGAGGAAACTGGTGCATCTGGTGTTTGAGATTCAACCAATATGTACAGACAACTCCTGAGCTTAAAAAATTGGTAGACGATAATTATCTGTATTACCATCTGAATTATTCACCGGAAAATAAAAACGAAAAAGTTTTTTCTAAATACGGAAATCCGGGAGATAAATTTGGTTATCCTGTGTTTATTGTCTTAGATCAAAACGGAAAGATGATTCACGTGCAGCAAAGTGATGTTCTGGAAGAAGGAAAAGGGTACAGTCTTGAAAAAGTAAAAGAATTTTTCAGTACCTGGACTACAAAATCATAACAATAAAACCGAGAATTTTCTCGGTTTTTTATTTATAAAAGTTTCTTGATCCATTTGATTTTATTTTCAGAGTAGGGAGGATATTTCAGATCCGGTTCGCCCCACGTTGCTCTATCTAAAACTGCTTTTTGATGCGAAAAAGTCTCAAAACCGAATTTTCCGTGATAACTTCCCATTCCTGAATTTCCGACTCCGCCAAACGGAAGATTGTCGTTTCCTAAATGCATGACTACATCGTTGATACAACCGCCTCCGAAAGATAATTTTTGTGTAAACAAATCTTTTTCTTCATTATTATTGGTGAAAAGATATGCTGATAAAGGCTTTTCAAATTCTAAAACTGAATTTAAAGCCTGATGAAAATTGGTAAATGAAATTACCGGAAGTATCGGGCCAAAAATTTCTTCCTGCATGACATCATCTTCCCAGTTGACATTATTTAAAATGGTTGGTTCAATGTAAAGATTTTCTTCAGTATATTTTCCTCCAAGATAGATCTTATCAGGATTAATCAGTTGGACCAGTCGTTCAAAATTTTTCTTGTTGATAATTTTTGTGTATTGTTGAGAATCTGGCTCATATTTAAATTCGTTGATATATTTTCTCAGCATTTCTAAAAATTGCTCTTTCACAGATTCCGCCACTAAAATATAATCTGGAGCAACGCAGGTTTGTCCGGCATTTAAAAATTTGCCCCAAACAATTCTTTTGGCAGCAACTTCAATGTTTGCTTCTTTAGTAACAATGACAGGCGATTTTCCACCTAACTCTAATGTTACAGGTGTCAAATGTTCTGCGGCAGCTTTGTACACGATTTTGCCAACCTTTGTGCTTCCGGTGAAAAATATTTTATCAAATTTTAATCTTAAAATTTCTGTTGTCTCATCAATTCCGCCCTCAAAAACGTAAATGTATTCCGAAGGAAAATTTTCATTGATGATTTTCGCCATTGCTTTCATCGTATTTTCGGCAATTTCACTTGGTTTCAGAATACAACAGTTTCCGGCAGCAATTGAGGCTGTTAAAGGCGATAAAGAAAGTTGGTAAGGGTAATTCCAGGCACCAATAACTAAAGTACAGCCAAGAGGTTCAGAGTGGATTTTGCTGGTCGCAATCTGATTCGATAAATTGGTCGGTACTTTCTTTGGTTTTGAAAGTGAATTTAAATTTTTTAAGTAGTAATCAATATCTTTAAGAATAAATGAAATCTCTGTAACGTAGGTTTCAAACTGAGATTTTCCGAAATCTTTATGAATTGCTTCATACAATAGGTTTTCATTCTGAATAATTAAATCTCTCAGCTTTTCGAGATACATTTTTCTGAATTTTACATTCTTCGTTTTTTGCGTGTTGAAAAATTCCCTTTGGGAGTGGATTATATCTTGATAATTCATTCTTTATTTATTGAAAATCAATTACGGTAAAAAATATGCCAAAGTATAGCCATAAAAAAACCACTTCGTAAGAAGTGGTTTATATATTTGAGAAAATCTCTTTAGAATCTTAAGCTTCTTCAGAAGGAGTTTCTTCTACTGCAACTTTTTTAGGAGCAGCTGGTTTTGGAGCTTCTACCGGAGCATCAGATACTACATCAAACTCGAAGTTGTACTCTACATTTCTGTGAAGTCTTACAACTGCAGTTACTTTACCAGTTCTCTTAATCGTGTTTCCTGGGATTTTGATGTATTTCTTCTCAACTTGTACACCAGCTTTAGCCAATGCTGCAGAAAGATCTGCATTGTTGATAGATCCGAATAACTTGTCACCAGAACCTACTTTTGCAGGAATAGTAACAGAAGTTTTCTTCAATTGATCTACTACAGCGTTTGCAGCAGCAACCAATTTAGCTTCTTCTTCTTTTCTAGCTTCCAAAGTAGCTTCTAAAGTCGCTTTGTTTTTTGGTGTAGCTAAAAGAGCAATTCCCTGAGGTAACAAGAAGTTTCTTGCGTAACCTGGTTTTACATTTACTGTATCGAATTCAAGACCTAAATTTTCTACGTCTTTTTTAAGGATAATTTCCATTGTTGTTGTCCGTTTTTTAGTTTTAGAGAAAAGAACAAAGAAAAAAGAAAAAAGACTGTTGTCTTAAAAATTATTTCTTTTCTTCAATCTAAAAATCGTTAGAATTAATTATTTATTCAGCAACTTAAAAAAAGAGAAAAAGATCAAAAATCTTTTCTCTTTTCTCTTGTTTCTTTTTTGTCTTATTTTAATAAGTCAGCTACGTAAGGCATCATTGCAAGGTGTCTTGCTCTTTTGATAGCCGAAGAAACTTTTCTTTGGTATTTTAAAGAAGTACCGGTGTATCTTCTTGGTAAAATTTTACCTTGTTCGTTAACGAACTGTAATAAGAAATCAGCATCTTTGTAATCAACGTGCTTGATTCCGAATTTTTTGAATCTACAATATTTCTTTTCAGATTTTGTATTGATATCAAGTGGAGTAAGGAATTTTACTTCAGATTCACCTCCAGCAGAGGCTTGTTTAGCCATATCATCTATTGCCATGTCTTTGTCTTTTTTAAATTTGGGTTAGTAATTAAGCTCTTGAAGCTTTTAGTTTAGTTCTTCTGGTTACAGCGTACTCTACAGCGTGCTTGTCTAGTTTTGTAGTCAGGTAACGAATTACTCTTTCGTCACGTTTGAATGCCAATTCTAAGTCAGCAACTACAGTTCCTTCACCTTTAAACTCGATCAAAGTGTAGAATCCATTCTTTTTTAATTGAATAGGATAAGCTAATTTCTTCAATCCCCAATTTTCTCTAGTGACAATCTCACAGTTTTTTTCTTTAATAAGATCTTCAAATTTTTTCACTGCTTCCTCCACCTGAGCATCAGATAGAACGGGAGTTAAAATGAAAACAGTTTCGTAATTGTTCATAATGTAAATGAATTTGTTAATTATTTCGAGGTGCAAAAATATGAATTATATTTATAATACACAATAAATGAGATGTATTATGACGAAATTAATTCAATGAAATGGTTTAAATCAATTTAAAAATTAAAATCTAAATAGCCTCATCTTTTTTATTTCTGATTTCAGTAAGGAAATTAACTTTCAAAACATCATATAAAGAATGCCTGCTCACTAAAATTGAAGCAATGGAAGAAACCATTCCTGCCAACATCAGGTGGAAAATCAATGAATGTCTGTCAGTCATTTCCAAAACGATGATTGCTGAAGTAAAAGGAGCTCTTGTAATTCCTGTAAGAAATGCCACCATTCCTGCAAGAATTACCACATTGGTTTCATTTGGTGTTAAATGAATTGCCCCTGAAATAACCGAACCGATACTTGCACCTGCCGTCAAAGCCGGAGCAAAAATTCCACCTGCGCCACCAGAAGTAAAAGACAGGGCAGGACCCAACATTCTTAGAATCGGAACATACCAGTCTTCATGCTTATTCTGAGTGAAAAGTACACGTTCCATAATTTCTTTACCCGAACCCAAAATTTCTTTACTGATGAAGAAGGAAATAAAAGCGATAATTAAAGCACATAATATTAAAAAGGCTACATTAGCTCTGTCGGTTTTTAATTTTCTTTTTTTCCAGTCATTTATTTTAAGCATGGTTACCGAAAGCTGGCTTGCTAAAATTCCCGCAACTCCGGCTACTAAAATAATCGGAAACATGACCATCAGTGAAACATCATTTGTCTTGGGATAGCCTAAATATAAATAAGAACCAGCCAGAGTCTGTGCAGTAAGACCTGCAATAATCACCGCTGTAAAAAGGGCTGTTTTAAAATAATTGATGTGTGTTTTTGAAAGTTCTTCCACAGCAAATACGATTCCGCCGAGTGGAGTGTTGAAAGCGGCTGCCAATCCGGCTGCAGCTCCGGTCATAATCATGTTTTTCTTTGAGATTTTTGGCCACCATTCCGGAAGATATTCATTGACTTTTCTGAAAATTGAGCCTGCGATCTGAATAGTTGGTCCTTCTCGTCCAACTGCACCTCCTCCGATGACTAAAATTACTGAAGAGATAATTTTAAAAACAATGATCTTTAAACTTAAAAGACTTCTGATTTTGGTGTGTTCTTTAGGATTTGCCAATTCTACCGCTGCCATTACCTGCGGAATTCCACTGCCTTTTGCATTAGGTGCAAATTCTTTTACCAACCACCATGACAAAACGAAACCTATTGGTGCAACGATAAAAATCATCCAGTCGTGCCAATCAAGCATCAAGTGTAATAGCTTTTCACCCCAGGCAAAAATCTTAGCATACATCACGGCAAAAAAACCGGTAATTATTGACCCGATCCAGAAAGGAATGGCCTGAAGAAGGTTGTGCTTCAGTTGTTCGTTTCGGATGTTGTCGAATGATTTTTTAAGACTGTTTCGTAAGTAGATGAAAATTCTACGCATACTCCAAATTTAATTTAATTTTTATGAATATGAAAATTTTAGATGTTAATGATGTTTAATAATTTCGATATTTATAATTACTGATGTTATTATTTAATCCAATAAAAATTTTTAAGAGTAGTTATGATCAGTAATTAACGAGAAGTTTGTCATGCCGTGAACATCTCTACAAAGTTTATTTAGATTCCTGTGGAATGACAAAGATGCTGTTACAATATTTAAAAGTCCTGATCAAAATTATTTATTCAATAGCCTTTTTATTTATCATCAAACGCTACGTTTGTCATCCCGGAGGAATCTAAACAACATATATAAAAGCCGTACCGAGATGCCTTCGAAACGACAAACTTTGTGTACTAAACAAAAAAACCTCCGAAAAAATTTCGAAGGTTATATTTAAAAGTATTGGCAATTACTCATTACCGATTACTCCATTACTTATATTTCTGTGTTCAGATCCCAGTTTTGAAGGTAGTCATGAACATGTTTCAGCATCATTCCGCCTAAAGAACCATCTACCACCCTGTGATCGTAAGAGTGAGACATGAACATCAACTGACGGATTGCAATAACATCACCATCTTTAGTCTCAAGAACGGCAGGTTTTTTAACGATTGCTCCGATTGCCATAATCGCAACCTGTGGCTGTGGAATAATAGGAGTTCCCATAAGGTTTCCGAAGCTTCCTACGTTAGAAATCGTATATGTTGCACCTTGAGTGTCTTCTGGTCTTAATTTTTTGTTTCTTGCTCTGTAAGCCAAATCGTTGATTGCTTTTGCAAGACCTGAAAGTGATAACTGATCTGCGTTTTTGATTACGGGAACGATAAGATTTCCGTCTGGTAAAGCGGTTGCCATACCGATATTGATGTTTTTCTTTTTGATGATATTGTCACCGTTAATCGAAACATTGATCATTGGGAAATCCTGAATAGCTTTTACGATTGCTTTTACGAAAATTGGCATGAAAGTCAGTTTTTCACCTTCACGTTTTTCGAACATATCTTTGTTTTTGGCTCTCCATTTTACAACGTTGGTAACGTCAGTTTCGATGAAAGATGTCACGTGAGGAGCAATATGCTTTGCTTTCACCATGTTTTCAGCGATGATTTTTCTCATTCTGTCCATAGGAATGATTTCGTCACCTGCAGCTACAGAAATCGTAGAAGCCGGAGCTGAAGTCACCGCTGGTGGAGTAGACGCTGTCTGAACCGGAGCCGCTTGTTGCTGAGTTGTTTGTTGTGGTTGGTTTCCTCTGTTGGAAACGTGTGATAAAATATCTTCTTTGGTGATTCTTCCTTCCAAACCGCTTCCTTTGATGGTTTTTAGTTCAGTTTCAGAAATATTTTCCTGTTGCGCAATAGATTTTACAAGTGGAGATAAATAAAGGTCTCCCGAAAATTCTACATGAGAAGTAGTAGTTGGATTTAAAGGCTCTTCAATTGCTTTAATGGTTTCTGCATCCGGAGCTGAAGTTTCAGTTTTCACTTCTTCTGTAGCTGTGCTTCCGCTTTCTCCTTCAATTTCTAAAATAGCGATGGCTTCACCTACTTTTGCAACTTCGTCTTTTTGTTTAAGGATTTTTACGATTTTCCCCGAAACTGGTGTCGGAACGTCTGAATCTACCTTGTCTGTTGCAATTTCTACTACCGAATCATCTTCTTTTACCTGATCACCTTCATTGAATAACCATGTGATCACCGTAGCTTCCATCACGCCTTCACCCATAGAAGGAAGCAATAATTTGTATTCTGCCATTTTCTAATTTTAGATTTTGACAAATATATAAAAAAAATCGGTTTTTTTATGAAATAGATAATTTTAGAAAAATTCGATGTAAATATTTTCTCCGACGTTTAATCCGAAAAGGGTTTTGGCACCGTTCTTTTTGCTGCCTTTGTAAATGGTCAGTTCCAATTGTTGGCTGTCGTTGAAAATGGCTGCGGATTGCCCATGGTATTCGGTTTCTCTGTCCCAGTCGGTAACCACTTCGGTGTGGCTTGAATAAATTTTTGATAAACTCAGATTTCTGAACTTTATGGTAAATTTTTCAAAACCTTTAGCCAGAGTTTCAAAGAATTCTTTACTGATATTTGATATTATGTTTCCGAAATTATCAATGTACATTACTTCACCGATGATCATTTTTTCGGCTTCATTGTATACTGGTTTAGGAAATAAAAGCTGTTTGACATCCTCAATTTTTCTTCCGATTACTTCCGGAAGTCCACCATTCGCCAAATGTACAGCAACGGGAACGAAAACATCTGTCGAAGTAAAATTGACAACATCATCAAATCTGTTGTTTAAAGTAATTTCGTAGATTGCTTCAGGTTTAATGTCAAAAAAAATCAAACTCAACAAGCCATTGTCTGCCGCCAAAAAATAAGATCCGTCAGCTTTATAAAGAATATTTTTTCTTGATTTATGAAAAAAACTGTCAACGGCAATAATGTGAATGGTTCCTTTAGGAAAATAGCGATACGCATTTCTTACAATATAAGAAGTCTGAATAAGGTTATATGCCTGAATATCATGACTGATATCGATACTGTCTACTTCAGGATTCAAAGACAGAATTTTCCCTTTCATAGCCGAAACTCTGTAATCTAAACGTCCAAAATCTGAGGTGAGGGTAATAATTGACATGAATAATCTGATAGAATTGCAAATTTATCTAAAATAAAGGAAAAGATTTAAATATTGTGGATAAGAATTTGATTTAAATCTGAAAAAAAACTTTTAAATTTAAAATCTAAAATAAAATATTTGCATGTTTGAATTAACGTATGATTTAGAAGGTATTGATTCAAAAAACTTCTATGGTGTTAACAACCAATATTTCAATTTAATAAAATCCAGCTTTCCGACCCTTAAAATCACAGGCAGAGATCACCATATTTTTGCAATGGGTAATCAGGAAGCTCTTGATATATTTAAACAGAAACTCGATGACATCGTCAGTTTTATTTCCAAAAACAATTCTATCGGTCTCAAAGACATCGAAAATTTTCTTAACCTGAAAGATGAAAATGAAAAACACCTGGTTTTTGATCAGGATATTATTGTAAAAGGAGTTAACGGAAAAATTATTAAAGCCAAAACAACCAATCTTAAAAGACTGGTAAAGGAAACCGAGAAGAAAGATATGGTTTTTGCGATCGGACCTGCAGGAACGGGCAAAACGTACACAAGTGTTGCTTTGGCAGCAAAGGCTTTGAGAGATAAAGAAGTGAAAAGAATTGTTCTGACAAGACCTGCCGTGGAAGCAGGGGAGAGTCTTGGTTTTTTGCCGGGGGATTTGAAAGAAAAACTTGACCCTTATTTACAGCCTTTGTATGATGCGCTCAGAGATATGATTCCTCATGAGAAATTGGAGGGTTTTATGGAAAAGAAAATTATTGAGGTTGCTCCGCTTGCATTTATGAGAGGGCGAACTTTAGATGATGCGTTTGTAATCTTGGATGAAGCCCAGAATACAACCCATGCTCAGATGAAAATGTTTCTGACGAGAATGGGGATGAATGCTAAATTTATCATTACAGGTGATCCAACACAGATCGATTTGCCGCCAAAACAGCATTCAGGTCTTAAAGAAGCCATGAGAATTCTGAAAGATGTAAAAGAAATAGGCTTTGTTTACCTTACTGAAGAAGATGTTGTAAGACATCCTGTGGTAAAGAAAATCATTCTTGCGTACAATGAAGAAGATAAGAGGTCTAAAGAATAAGTTTTTTTAAGTTTTGATATTTTTTTTGAAAATATTTTGTCATTCTATAAAAAGTGATATATTTGACCTCTTAAAATTTGTTAAAACTTTAAACTATGAAAAAATTATTATTGGTTGCTTCTGTCGTTTTAATGGGAGTTGCAGTTAAAGCTCAGGAAACAAGGTTCGGTGTAAAAGCAGGATATTCTTTTACCACCTTAAAAGTTGATGGAGATCAGGATGACTTGGAGGAAAGAAGTACAGATCCTTCACATACTTTTTATGTTGGTGGACTAGTAGAACATAAATTCAGTGATACATTTGGTATTCAGGGAGAATTGTTATATTCACCTCTAGGTGGAAAGGAAGACTATAACGTGAGTGAGGGACAGGTTTATTTTAGAGAAAAAACAAAAATTACTTTTGGAACTCTATTAATTCCTGTTTCTGCAAAATATTTTATTACTGAAAATCTTTCGGTAGCTTTAGGTGCAAGTTTTGGAGTAATTCTTTCTGCAAAGCAAAAAACTGTTGTAGATGCGGGTATTGGTATTCCTGGTTTGGAACTTGAAGGAGATGATGATGTAGATATTAAAGATGAAGTGAATACTTTGAACATTGCTCCTTTTTTAGGTGCAGAATTCATGTTGGAAAACGGTTTGTTCTTTGATGCAAGATATAACTATGGTGTATCAGATCTTTCTAAAAGTGAAGGAAAGATTACCAACAGCTTCTTACAAGTTGGTGTTGGTTTCAAATTCGGAGGAAACTAAGATTTAAAAATTAATAAATATAATAGAGCAGGGCAAATTTTGTCCTGCTTTTTTTATGGTGTGGTACCTTGCGGCATTTATTTTGCTGTAGAGAATCATTAATTGATAATAAACTTTAAATAATTAGAAATGAAAAAATTACTATTATTAGGTGCATTCGCATTGTTTGGAGGAGCAGCTCAGGCGCAGGAAGGGTTCAAATTGGGAGGTCACATTGGTGCTCCGGTTGGTGATGCAGCAGATTTTGCTTCATTCACATTGGGTGTTGATGCGGCATATATGTGGACCGTGATGAAAGGCTTAGATGTTGGTATTGCAACGGGATATTCACATTTCTTCGGAAAAGACAGATGGGAAGATTTCGGTTTTATCCCTTTGGCGGCTTCAGGAAAGTATAGATTTAATGGTTTGCCTCTTTTCGTTGGTCTTGATCTTGGTGGAGCGATTTCTACTAAAGATGGTATCGACAGCGGTTTATATGTGTATCCGAAAGTAGGATTTCAGTTGCCTAAAGCAGAAATCTATTTAGGATACCAAAATATAGGCAGTGAAAGAGGGGATTTCGACAGAGACAGAAGAGTAGATTCCAATTTTGGAGCTGTCAACTTAGGAATCAATTTCTTTTTAAAGTAAAATATTTTTAAAACAGGTCATATTAAACTCCAATTGCAGAATTGGAGTTTTTTATTTGCTTTCTTTAAATTTTATTTAATTAATTCTCACTGATTTGATTTTAATCCGAAAAAGTCAATGTTCATGGGTGATTTTTATCATGTTAACAAATTTTAATATTAGATTTTGTCATTATACATTTGCACTCAGAAAGTATAAAATTATTCAAAATGAAAAAATTATTGATTGCAAGTGCTGTTGCACTTTTCGGTTTATCAAACGCTCAGATCGCTAAAGGAACTGTATATTTATCAGGATCTGTTGGTTATTCTCAGGAAGAAAATAATAATGATAATTCAAAATTAGAAAGCTTCAACGTTCTTCCTACAGTAGGTTATTTCGTTGGAACAAATACTGCAGTTGGTTTAGGAGTAGGTTATACTAACAATAAAGCAACTCTTACAACTACAGGTAATGTTGGAACTACATTTTTTACTAACGAAAGCACACTTACTCAAGATGCATTCGTAGTAGCTCCTTTCGTGAGAAAATATTGGACTTTGGGTGATAAATTATATATCTTCGGTCAATTACAAGTTCCTATGGAATTCGGTAAAGTTAAAACAGAAGATACTACAGTAAGTTCTTTAGGAACAAATTCAAGCTCTTCTGAAGAAAAATACACTTCTGTTGGGGTGACAGTAAAACCAGGTTTAGATTATTTCTTAAATAAAAACTGGACTATTGAAGCTACAATCGGTGAATTTGGTTACAACAACTTTAAGCCGGAAAATGCTGAAGCGATCAACAACTATAACTTCGGTTTAAACTTATCTTCAGTTACAATCGGTGTTAAATATGTATTTTCAAAGTAATTAACAGTTACTAAAAACATACAAAAATTAAGTCCTGAGTTAGTTCTCAGGACTTTTTAAACTTAATAAAAACTTTTAAACTACCATTAAAATGAAAAAACTATTACTTACTGGTGCAGTTGCACTTTTCGGATTATCAAATGCTCAGATGACTAAAGGTGACTGGGTATTCAGTGGAAACACAGGTGCTGGATTTAACAATGTAAGCACAAAATTTAAAGCAGAAGGAATGTCTGAAGACGGACCCAAAGTGAGCACTTTTTCTGTATCACCTTCTGTAGGATATTTTGTTATTGATAAATTAGCAATCGGTATTGAAGCAAATCTTTTGACTGCTACAACTAAATATGACGGTGATAAATCTACTACAACAAGTTTTTCTATCATGCCAAATGCAACATATTATTTTGTAAATGACAGCAAATTAGTACCTTATGTTGGTGCAGGAATAGGATATGCATCTGTGAAAAACAGTGGAGAAACAGAATTCTTAGGTGAAACTTTCAGTGATGAGACTACAACAGATGGTCTTGCATGGAAAGCCAAAGCTGGAGTTACTTATATGGCTACTCAGTCTTTAGGTATTAATTTAGGCGTTTCTTTTGATCAGTTTTCAAACAAAGAAACGTATTCAGGTGTTGATGTAAAAACTCAGGTAAATACTTTTGGTGTTAATTTAGGTTTTTCTTATTTCCTGAAATCTAAATCTCAGAAAACAGATAAATAATCTCTCACTTTGATTTAAAATAATAATCCGATTCAAAACTGAGTCGGATTTTTATTTATATAAAAAAACTCCCGAAATTCTGGGAGTTATATATTTAAAAATCTTGTCAAATTATTTTCCAAACATTCCGCCCATTCCAGGCATATTTGGCATTTTGCTCATCATCTGCATCATTTGTTTTCCTTGAGGTCCCTGCATCATTTTCATCATTTTCCCCATTTGGTCAAATTGTTTCATCAAAGCATTCACATCTTCAATTTTTCTTCCTGCACCTTTAGCAATTCTGCTTTTTCTCTGAGTATTGATGATAGAAGGTCTTCTTCTTTCTTCAGGAGTCATCGAATAAATAATAGCTTCAATATGTTTAAATGCATCATCGCTGATCTCAACATCTTTAATGGCTTTCCCGACTCCCGGAATCATTCCCATTAAGTCTTTCATGTTACCCATTTTCTTGATCTGATTGATTTGCTTCAAGAAATCATCAAAACCAAATTCATTTTTAGCAATTTTCTTATGAAGTTTTTTTGCTTCCTCTTCATCAAACTGTTCTTGAGCTCTTTCAACCAAAGAAACAACGTCTCCCATTCCTAAGATTCTGTCGGCCATCCTTTCCGGATAGAAAAGATCTAAGGCTTCCATTTTTTCTCCTGTGGAGATAAATTTGATTGGCTTTTCTACTACCGAACGAATCGTTAAAGCAGCTCCACCTCGGGTATCACCGTCTAATTTCGTTAAAACAACTCCGTCAAAATTCAAAGCTTCGTTGAAAGCTTTCGCCGTATTTACAGCATCCTGACCTGTCATTGAGTCAACAACAAATAAAGTTTCATTTGGCTTAATGAAATAATGAACTGATTTGATTTCGCTCATCATCTGCTCGTCAATTGCTAAACGACCAGCTGTATCCACGATAACAACATCGTGACCATTAGATTTAGCAAAACTGATCGCATTTTCAGCAATCGTAGAAGGATTTGTTGCGCCTTCTTCAGTATAAACGGGAACACCGATTTGTCCGCCAAGCACTTTCAACTGATCAATTGCAGCAGGACGGTAAACGTCACATGCAACCAATAAAGGTTTTTTATTCTTTTTAGTTTTTAAATAATTAGCAAGTTTTCCAGAAAAAGTAGTTTTACCCGAACCCTGAAGACCGGCAATTAAAATTACAGACGGTTTTCCAGAAAGATTGATTCCTTCCTGAGAACCTCCCATTAAATCTACCAGCTCATCATGTACAATCTTCGTCATCAACTGTCCCGGAGTAAGAGAAGTAAGTACGTTCTCACCTAAAGCTTTATCCTGAACTCTTTTTGTAAGATCTTTGGCAACTTTATAATTAACGTCGGCATCTACCAATGCTCTACGGATCTCTTTTACGGTTTCCGCAACGTTGATTTCGGTAATTTTTCCACGTCCGGAAAGATTGTGAAGTGCTTTGTCTAATTTATCCTGTAAACTATTGAACATATTGATTGTAAATTATAGTGTGCAAAAATAAGGAATTTTTAATTATTTATCATATATAGTATAAAGAGATTTGTTTTGAATGTAAATTATAATCTTATTTTTGCAAAATGAATTTTTGGGATAGCTTTATTGTCATTTCTTTAATAGCAATTTTGAATATTATCGTATTTATAATATTTAAAAAATATCTATACGGGAAAGAAAACGCCGGAATGAAATTTCTGACACTTAATATTTCTAAAGATTTATTGTGGCTGATCATTTCATTATTAATAATAGAGAAGACAAAAAATAATTTTTTATTGATTATAATTTGCTTTATCGTTGCATCTGTAACTATATATGCGCCGGTAATAAAGCAGATTAACAAATCGTGATTTTTTTGATGATAAATATCAATTTTTAATATTGGTAGAGTTTAATAAAATCAATATATTTGCACACGATTAAAAAAGAGATATGAACAGAAAAGTTTCTTCATTATTTTTCGCATTTTTATTTGTGTTTATGAGTAGTTTTGCCGCTGCACAGCACGAGACTGAAGGTGAAAAATCAGCTGAAAAGGTAGAGCATGCAGAAGGCGACAAGCCCTTCAATGCTACAAAGATGATCATGGAACACATCAGTGATTCAAACGAATGGCATTTATGGACTACTAAAGATGAAAACGGAAAAGAAGATCATTTTTCTATCCCATTACCTATTATTATTAAGGATAATACAGGATGGCATACTTTCTTGTCTAGAGACATTGCACACGGTCACGAACATGATGGTTATACTTTACACGAAGGTCAGGTAGTTTCTACTAAAGGAATCGAAAAAGCAACTCTTTTTGCCGTGATTTCAGGAAAACAAAAAGCAAGCGATGTGTTTTTTGATATGTCAATTACAAAGAATACGGCATCAATGTTTTTATCAGTAATTTTTATGCTGATTATTTTCTTAGGAATGGCTAAAAATTATAAAAAATCTCAGCTTCCAAAAGGAGCAGGGAAATTATTAGAGCCTGTGATTGTATTCATCAGAGACGAAGTGGCTATTCCAAACATTGGTTCTGTAAAGTATAAAAGATATATGCCTTATTTATTGACTGCATTTTTCTTTATTTGGTTCAATAACTTATTCGGATTGATTCCTTTCTTTCCTGGTGGAGCTAACTTAACAGGAAATATTGCAATCACTTCAGTTTTGGCAATCATTACATTATTAATTACATTATTCAGCGCCAATAAAGATTACTGGAAACACATCTTTATGCCACCGGTTCCATTATTGTTGTATCCAATCATGGTTCCAATCGAAATCATCGGTATCTTTACAAAGCCTTTCGCTTTAATGATGCGACTTTTCGCAAACATTACTGCAGGTCACATTATGATCTTGGCGATTATCTCTTTGATCTTTATCTTTAAATCACCATTCTTAGGATTTGCATCTGTACCATTGGCATTATTTGTTTCTGTATTGGAACTTTTGGTTGCGGCATTACAGGCATATATCTTTACAGTATTGTCAGCATTGTTTATTGGTATCGCAGTTGCAGAACACGATCACGATCATGCACACAACGATGATGACAGTGTAGGTCACGACACAATGGTAGCTTAATTAAACGAAAATAATTTTAACTAAATATTTATTTATTATGGACATCACAACTGGAACAGGATTAATTTACGTAGGTATCGGTTTAGCAGTATTAGGAGTAGGTCTTGGTATTGGTAAAATCGGTGGGCACGCTATGGATGCTATCGCTAGACAGCCAGAACAAGCTGGTAAGATTCAAGGAGCAATGCTTATTGCTGCAGGTCTTATCGAAGGTGCTGGTCTTATTGCGATTATCTTTGGTGCTTTCATCAAGTAATTATCCTCAGAAAAAATATTCTTAGCAGTGAAGCGGTTGGCTGCTGCTAAGGATTTTTAAAAAAGATATCCATAAATTATTACATTAAAAAAAGAATTACAGATATGGGAATTATAGAACCTGGAATTGGACTTTTGTTTTGGATGACGCTTACATTCGCTATCCTATTATTTATCCTTGCTAAATTTGCTTGGAAACCAATTGTAAATGCAGTAAATGACAGAGAGGCTTCTATCGTTGATGCTTTGAATCAGGCTAAATTGGCTAAAAAAGAAATGGAAGATCTTAAATCTGATAACGAAAGAATTATTCGTGAAGCTAAAATTGAAAGAGATTCTATCCTTAAAGAAGCCAGAGAAATTAAAGACAGAATCGTAGGAGAGGCTAAAGATGTTGCTAAAGCTGAAGGTGATAAAATCATTGATGCTGCTAAGCAAACGATCCAGACTGAGAAGAATGCTGCAATGTCAGAAATCAGAACTCAGATTGGTGCTTTATCTGTAAATATTGCAGAATCTATCTTGCAGAAAAATTTAGAGAAAACTGAAGCTCAGGACGAGTTGGTTCAAAATTATTTAAACAAATCTAATCTTAACTAAGAATGCTTACATCTAAAGTAGCTAAAAGATACGCACAAGGTTTGCTGGATTTCACAAACGAATCCGGACAGACTGCTGCCGTATTTTCTGAAATGAAAGATGTTAAGAAAGTGATGTCTGAATCTGATGATTTAAACAAATTTTTCAAGACGCCTTACATCGATGCAAAAAAGAAAGAGGACGTTGCTAAAGAGATTTTTAAAGGTTTTTCACCGGTTTCTCAGAATTTGATTACTTTAGTGATCAGACAGGGTCGTGAAAATCATTTGAAAAATATTGCTCAGGAATTCATTAATAAAGTTGAAGATATCAATGGAGTACAGAGAATTACTCTTACTACCGCAACTCAGCTTTCTAAAGAAAATATTGATCAGATTTTAAAATCTACAGACTTAGTAAAAGCAGGTTCAAACTTTGACTTAAATCTTACCATCAATCCTGATATTTTAGGAGGATATATTTTAAGAGTAGGTGATCAGCAGATTGATGCATCTGTAAAATCTAAGCTTAATAATATCAAAAAAGATTTTCATTTAAATTAAGAAAAAAACAACCATATAATGGCAGAAATAAATCCGGCAGAAGTATCTGCGATCTTAAAACAACAGTTGGCCAACTTCGACACTCAATCAAACGTTGAGGAAGTAGGTACAGTTTTGACCATCGGTGATGGTATTGCTCGTGTATACGGGTTAGAAAATGTACAGTACGGTGAGTTGGTAAAATTTGCTAGCGATGTAGAAGGTATCGTACTAAACTTAGAAGAAGACAACGTAGGTGTGGCTCTTTTAGGTGAAAGTAAATTGGTAAGAGAAGGAGATACAGTAAGAAGAACAAACAGAATCTCTTCTATCAAAGTAGGAGAAGGAATGTTAGGTAGAGTTGTTGATACTCTAGGTAACCCAATCGATGGTAAAGGACCTATCGAAGGTGAATTGTACGAAATGCCATTGGAAAGAAAAGCTCCGGGTGTTATCTACAGACAGCCGGTTACTGAGCCTTTACAAACTGGTATCGTTGCGATTGACTCAATGATTCCTGTAGGAAGAGGTCAGAGAGAGTTGATCATTGGTGACAGACAGACAGGTAAAACTACTGTTGCGATTGATACAATCATCAACCAAAGAGAATTTTTTGATGCAGGAAATCCTGTATATTGTATATATGTTGCTATCGGTCAGAAAGCTTCTACAGTAGCACAAATCGTTAAAACTTTATCAGACAAAGGTGCTTTAGCTTATACCGTAATTGTTGCAGCTAACGCTTCAGATCCGGTTCCTATGCAGGTTTATTCTGCAATGGCAGGTGCATCTATCGGTGAGTTCTTCAGAGACACAGGTAGACCGGCTTTGATCATTTATGATGATTTATCTAAACAAGCAGTTGCTTACCGTGAGCTTTCTCTACTATTGAGAAGACCACCGGGACGTGAGGCTTATCCTGGAGACGTTTTCTATCTTCACTCAAGATTATTGGAAAGAGCTGCAAAAGTTATCGCTGATGATACAATTGCAAGCCAAATGAATGATTTACCAGAGTCATTGAAGCCAATCGTAAAAGGTGGTGGTTCATTAACTGCACTTCCGATTATCGAGACTCAGGCAGGTGACGTTTCTGCATATATTCCAACCAACGTAATCTCTATTACTGACGGACAGATCTTCTTGGAGTCTGACTTGTTCAACTCAGGGGTGCGTCCTGCGATCAACGTAGGGATCTCTGTATCAAGAGTAGGAGGTAATGCTCAGATCAAATCAATGAAAAAAGTTTCTGGTACTCTTAAATTAGACCAGGCTCAGTATAAAGAATTAGAGGCGTTCGCTAAATTCGGTTCTGATCTTGATGCTTCTACTTTAGCGGTTATCTCTAAGGGTGAAAGAAACGTTGAACTTTTGAAACAGCCGGTAAACTCTCCACTTCCTGTTGACAGCCAGGTAGCTATGATCTATGCAGGTACAGAGAACTTATTAAGAAACGTTCCTATCAACAAAGTAAAAGAATTCCAGATTGAGTATATCTCTTTCCTAAGATCTAAGCACCCTGAAACAATGGCTGCAATCAAAGCTGGGAAAATCGATAACGATATCACAGGTGTTCTTAAGCAGGCAGCTAATGATTTAGCTTCTAAATATAACTAAAAATTAGTTGATGGTTTTTGGTTGATAGTTGACAGAATTTTCTAAAACTAGCAACCAACAACCGACAACCAACAACTAACCAAATATGGCAAACTTAAAAGAAATACGAGGAAGAATCAGTTCAATTTCATCTACGATGCAAATCACGCGTGCTATGAAAATGGTTTCGGCAGCGAAACTAAAAAAAGCACAGGATGCCATCGTAATGTTGAGACCGTATTCTGAAAAATTGCAGGAGATCATCCAGAATGTAAATTCTAGTTCAGATCCTGATCAGGTTTCTATTTATGCTCAAAAAAGAGAGGTTAAAAAAGTGCTTTTCATCGCTGTTACATCAAACAGAGGTTTGGCTGGTGCATTTAACTCAAATATTGTGAAAGAACTGAATATTCAGTTTCAGAATAATTCTCAGTACGAAATTGAAGTTCTTACCATTGGTAAAAAAGCTTATGATGCGGTAAGAAGAAACCGTACCGTGTTTTCAAACGAAAGCAGTGTTTTTGATAAGTTAAGTTTTGATGTAGTTTCAAACGTTACCGAAACGGTAATGAGCAACTTCAGAGAAGGTAAGTTTGATGAAGTGTATGTGATTTATAATAAATTTATCAATGCTGCTACTCAGGAAGTAATTACAGAAAAAGTTCTTCCGATTTCAATGGTTGAAACTGATGCTGTAGAAACTCAGGTTGAAACAGATTATATCTTTGAGCCAAACAGGAATGAGATTTTGGATAATTTAATTCCGAAATCTATCAAAACTCAGGTTTTCAAGGCAGTTTTAGATTCTGTGGCTTCAGAGCACGGTGCCAGAATGACAGCGATGCACAAAGCAACGGACAATGCGCAGGAACTGAAGAATGATTTGGTCATCTTTTACAACAAAGCGAGACAGGCTGCTATTACAAACGAAATCTTAGAAATCGTTTCAGGAGCAGAAGCTTTGAAAAACTCGTAATAAAATATTCAAAAAATATTAAAGCATCGATATCTTCGGTGCTTTTTTTGTTAGTTTTATTTTGTATATCTTTGTACAATAAATTATAATTTCTAAATGGACTCGGACATAGTCAGGCTACTATTAGCTTTGTTTCTTGTATTATTAAATGGCTTTTTCGTAGCCGCAGAATTTTCAATTGTTAAAGTTCGTTACTCTCAAATTCAGCTCAAAGCTGCCGAAGGTGATTCGATGGCAAAACAAGCTGAGCATATTATCAAGCATCTTGATGAATACCTCTCTGCAACGCAGCTTGGGATTACATTAGCCTCCTTAGCTTTAGGTTGGGTAGGTGAAAGTGCGATGCACCATGTGATAGATAACCTATTTCATTCACTTAATATTAATTTTAGCGAATCTACCGTCACCACTATTTCTGTTGTGATCAGTTTTTTGATTATCACGGTAATGCATATCGTTTTTGGTGAATTGATTCCGAAATCTATTGCCATTAGAAAAGCTGAAGCTACAACAATGGCAACGGCAGTTCCGTTACGAGTGTTTTATACCGTTTTCAAACCATTTATCTGGTTAATGAATTTAATGTCAAACGGAGTTTTAAGATTAATGAAAATTCATCCGGCTTCGGAGCAGGAGATTCATTCTACGGAAGAATTACAGCTTTTGGTAAAACAAAGTGCAGATAGCGGTGAAATTGAAGAAGAAAACTACGAGATCATTAAAAATGCATTTGATTTTACTGATCACTCAGCAAAACAGATCATGGTTCCGAGACAGAATATTACGTCAATCGATTTTGCAGATGATTTAAATGAAATCATTACTAAAATCATGGATAGCGGATATTCTAGAATTCCTGTCTATGAAAACTCAATCGATAATATCATTGGAGTATTTTACACAAAAGAAATTATCAGAGAATTCGTTAAAAGGAAAGGGGAACTAAGTCATGAAGATCTTAGAGAACTGATGCGTGAGTCTTTCTTTGTGGTCGGAAGCAAGAAGATTTCAGATTTGCTTAAGATTTTCCAACAGAAAAAACAGCATTTGGCAATTGTAATTGATGAATTTGGAGGTACAGAAGGAATCATTACTTTAGAAGATATTTTAGAAGAACTGGTCGGAGAAATTCAGGATGAAGAAGATGATGAAGAAAAACTGGTTGATAAAGTAGGAGACAACATATTTTGGGTAAAAGCGACTCAGCCTTTAGATGAAATCAATGAATCTTTACCTAAAAAACTAACTGTCTCTGAAGAGAGTGAGTATAATACTTTGGCCGGATTTATTCTGCACGCCTTAGAAGATATTCCTGAAGAAAATCAGGAATTTGATTTGGAAAATTATCATTTCAAGATCTTAAAAATGAATAATAAGAGCGTTGAAATGGTAGAGCTGATTTATAATGGACCTAATAATATCGTAGATGATATTTTAGATAAATTTGGAGAAGATTAAAAATTTTAGAAAAAATGATTTTTTATAATAGCATAAAAGATTACGAAAATCCGAAACGTCAGTACGAAGAAGAAGTTCTTGTTTTGGATGAAACCGATGAAGTGTACAAATTAATTTTACACAACGATGATATTCATACATTTGATGATGTGATCGAAGCATTAATAGAAATTTGCAAGCATGACTTCATACAGGCCGAACAGTGTACGATGCTCGTACATTACAAAGGCAAATGCACAGTAAAAACAGGCTCTATGGATGTGTTGAAACCAATGCATGAAAAATTAATTTCAAGAAGCTTAACAAGCGAAATCGTATAAAATAAACTCTGGCAAACTGCCAGAGTTTGTTATTTTACAGTAAATATTTTGACTGAATATTTTGATCTTTCAATTCTTTAATCTCTTAATTGTTTTATATTTGTAAAAACTATATTAGAATGCTTGTAATAGGAATTGCGGGGGGAACAGGATCCGGCAAAACTACAGTTGTTGATAAGATCATTCAGCAGCTTGATATTGAAGGAATGAATATTTTGTCTCAGGACAATTATTACCACGATAATCACAATCTTACATTGACGGAAAGAGAAGCGTTGAACTACGATCATCCCAAGTCAATAGACTTTGAGCTAATGCTGAAACATGTAAAAGCACTGAAAAATAACGAATCAATAGAGCAACCGGTTTACAGTTTCGTTACGCACTCCAGAACAGGCGATCATGTTACCGTAGAACCGAAAAATGTATTGGTTGTAGAAGGTATTTTGGTTTTAACGAACAAAGAATTGCTAAAAGAATTTGACTTGAAAGTCTTTGTACATGCAGATTCAGACGAAAGACTGATCAGAAGGATTAGAAGAGATACACAGGAAAGAGGAAGAGATCTGAACGAGGTTTTACACCGCTATCAGACAACTTTGAAGCCGATGCATCAGGAATTCATCGAGCCATCAAAAAACGATGCCGATTTGATTATTCCAAATATGAAACAGAATTCTGTGGCGATAGATTTTTTAACGACTGTTATTAAAAATTCACTGAGAAAACATTAAAAAATGGCTGAAAAAGAATTAATTAAAGACATTCAACCCAAATCGGAAACCATCAGATTTTTTCAGAATTATGTTTTGAATAAATATGTGATTGCGATATGTCTTTTTTTGGTGTGGATGATTTTCTTCGATAAAACCTCGTTTCTTGTAATCAATGAACTGAATGGTGAGATTGGTAAATATGAAGAACAGCTCGAATATTATAAATCAGAATATGAAAAGAACGACAAATTCTACAAAAAGCTGATGAATAATAAATCTGAAAAAGAAAAATACGCCAGAGAAAATTATTTCATGAAAAAACCGAATGAAGAAATTTTTATTCTGGTGGTAGACAGTGCAAATATTGCCAGGAAATAATTTTGAAGTGAATTGTAAATAGTTTAATTGTCAATCTGAAAATTAATCTGCAAATCACGATTACTCATTACCCACTACTTATTACTCATTATTTATGTCAAATACGGAAACTTTTTCCAACTGGGAAAATTTAGTTAAAAAGCAGCTGAAAACTGAAGATATTTATACCATTCTGAAAAAAGAAAATTTAGAAGGAATTGATGTAAAGCCTTTTTACAATGATGTTCAAAAGCCATTAACCAATCTTCCGAAAGTTGAAGAAAATACTCATTTGGTAGCAACTTATCACGAAGCTTTGGAAGAGGATGTTTTTGCATTTTTGCTTAATGAAAATGTAGAAAATCTTGTAAACAAAACGATATTTATTAACAATAAAGATTTGGCAGAACACATCAGTCCGCAAGACGAGGATCAATATTTTTCTCTGATAGATGTTTTTGATGAAAATATTGCGGTGATTGATGATCAATTAGTCAGAGAATTATTGGCAAAAAGTTTCAAAAGAAATATCTGTGTAGATGCTTCAATTCATCAGAATTCAGGAGCGTCTATCGTACAGCAGTTGGGAATTGCTTTGGCAAAAACAAAAGAATTAGTTGAAATGTATGGCGTTGAGATTTTAGATAAATTAATTTTCAGATTGGCAATTGGAGGAAACTACTTCTTTGAAATGGCTAAAATCCGTGCATTTAAGCTTGTTTTTAATCAGCTTTCTAAAGAATACGGTTTGGATGATATTCCTTACATTTTTGCTGAAACATCTTCAAGAAATAAATCAGTTTCAGACAGTGAAAATAATTTGATCCGTTCAACTTTAGAGCTCGCAGCAGCGATGATTGGCGGTGCAGATGCAGTTTTCAGCACCAATTATCAGATTGGAAATAATACGGAGAATGCAGAGGAAATTTCATTTAAACAGCAGATTGTTCTGGCTTACGAAAGCATTATTAATGTATTTGAAGATGCTTCAAACGGAAGTTATTATGTGGAAGATATTACCCTGCAAATTGCCGAAAAATCTTGGCAGTTCTTTTTAGAAATCGAAGAAACTGGAGGATATTTAGAATCTTTGAATCAAGGAATTCTTCAGAAAAAAATCTACAATCAGGCTGTTGAAGAGCAAAAATGGGTTGAAGAAGGAAAAATAAAACTAATTGGTGTGAATTTATATCCGAAATTAGACGTTAAAAAGTCTGTAGAAGAGCTTTATAATGAAAAAGAAATTAAAGCTGTCCGTTGGGCTGAAATGTTTGAGTAATGAAGGATAAGTTAATTGATCTATTCGAATACACCTATCATTTCAATAACGAAATGATAAAAGTTATTTCAGAAAATATTTCAAAAACAGACGAGAAAACGATCAGTTTAATCAACCATACTTTAAATGCGCAACAAGTCTGGAATTCGAGGATTTTGGACGAAAAATCTTTTGAAATCTGGCAAATTAATCCATTTGAAAGTTTAAGCGAAATCAATCATCAAAACTATCTGAAAAGTATTGAAATTATTGAAAATTCAGATTTTGACAAAAGAATTGAATATCACAATTCAAGAGGTGCAAAATTTGAAAATACTGTTTTCGAAATACTTTTTCATGCAGTCAATCATTCGACTTATCACAGAGGTCAGATCAATTCTTTACTGAAACAAAATGGTATTGAACCAATACTAACGGATTATATTTTCTATAAAAGATAAGTTCTTTGGCAATTCCAATTTTAAATAACGAAATTCAAAATTATATTGACGCAAATCTACATTCAGATCTGCATTCTTTATTATTGAAAAAATCACCCTTTCCGGAAGTTTCTATGCAGGAAATCGTTCAGCAGATCAAAGGAAAACAGGTTGCACAGAAAAAGTTTCCGTTTTTGTTGAAAAAAGGAATTGTTTTTCCGCCACAGCTCAGTCTTGAGCAATCTTCATCGGAAAAAACAGCAGTTTATAAAGCTCAGCTTTTAAAAGGACATAGATTTATTGATTTGACAAGTGGTTTTGGAATCGATGCTTATTATCTTTCTGAAAATTTTGATGAAATTATTCTGGTCGAACAAAATCCCGAACTTTTAAAAATTGTAGAACATAACTGGAATATTTTAGGGAGAAAAGCAGATTTCATTAATCAAAAACTGGAAGGTTTTCTCAATAAAAACACTGAAAATTTTGATGTGATTTATCTTGATCCGGCGCGAAGAGACAATCAAAAAAATAAAGTTTTCCTTTTAGAAGATCTCTCACCAAACATTCTTGAAATCCAGGAAAAGTTGCTCTCAATTTCTAAGCAAATTGTAATTAAACTTTCTCCGCTTATTGATTTGAAATATCTCGCGTCAGTTTTAAAAAATATTTCGAGAATTGATATTATTGCAGTTAAAAATGATGTGAAAGAAGTGGTTGTTTTTTTAACCAACGAAAATTCGGAAAAGATTAAATGTCACTGTATCAATTTAGAAAGTGAAGAATCTGACTTTACTTTCGAATTCGGAAGTGAGGAAAATGCTCAGTCTGAGTTTTCAGAACCTGAAAAATTTATTTATATTCCTAATAATACAATTTTAAAGGCCGGGATTTTTAATTTGATTTCTGAAAAATTTAATCTGAAAAAACTTCATCCAAACACTCACATCTATACTTCTGAAAATAAAATAAATGATTTTCCCGGAAGAATATTTGAAATGGAAGTGATTGACAGTAAGCAGATTAAAAAGAAAGAGCAATTTAATATAATTTCTAAAAACTATCCATTAAAACCTGAAGATATAAAGAAAAAATATGGGTTGAAAGATGGAGGAAATGAGTATCTTATTTTTACACAATCCAAAAAAGGGAAAATAATATTAAAATCAGTATAAAAATGTTGCCGAAAAATGCAATATTTCTTACTTTTGGGCAATCAAAATTTTGACTTGAAATCGCTCTGTCTGTCATTAATGAAGATTTAGCAATTGCAAATGACCTTTAAAAAATAAATAAATCATATGAAAAAATTCATTATATGTTTGGCTATCGCTACAGTTGCAGTAAGCTGTAAAAAGATTCAGGCAGGCGGAAACAAGAATACTTTGAAACTTGAAGAAGGTGTAGAAAGATATTCTGACGATCACCAAGGTGGTCACGAAGGTCACACTGCTGAACCTGCAAGTGAAGTTCCTGCTCATGGTGCTCACGAAACTGAAGCTCCTAAGACAGACAGTACTACAGTAAAACATGCAGATTCTGCAAAAGCCGGACATTAATTTGTTCAAAAAAAAATAAATAAATCCTGCACTTGTGTGGGATTTTTTGTTTTAAAATTGTCTTGACGATAAAATCAAATTTTTGTTTGTTGGGGCAGTCCAATTTTTTTAAATTTATCCAAATTAAATTTACAATGCAAGAGACATTAAATTACATCAACGAAAACAAACTCCGTTTCGTAGATGAATTGTTTGAATTACTGAGAATCGCTTCGATTTCTGCCGATCCGGCTTATAAAAACGAAGTGTTACTATGCGCTGATAAAGTTGCAGAACACCTTAAAAATACAGGTGCAGACAATGTAGAAGTTTGCCAGACAAAAGGTTACCCAATTGTTTTCGGAGAAAAAATCATTGATAAAAGTTTACCAACTGTTTTGGTTTACGGGCATTACGACGTTCAGCCACCAGATCCGCTAGAATTATGGAGAAAACCACCTTTTGAGCCTTACATTGAGAAAACGGAACTTCATCCTGAAGGAGCGATTTTCGCTAGAGGTTCTGCAGATGATAAAGGACAGTTCTTTATGCAGATCAAAGCTTTTGAAGCGATGATGAAAACAAATTCTCTTCCTTGTAATATTAAATTTATTTTTGAAGGTGAAGAAGAAGTGGGTTCTGTAAGTTTAGGTGATTTTGTGAATGAATTTAAAGAAAAATTATCTTGTGATTGTATTTTAATTTCTGATACTCATATTTACAGTAATGAACAACCAACTGTGACTACTGGTCTAAGAGGTTTAAGCTACGTAGAAGTTGAAGTGGAAGGTCCAAACAGAGATTTGCATTCAGGGCTTTATGGTGGGGCAGTTCCAAACCCGATCCATGTGCTTTCCAGAATGATTGCTAAATTGATTGATGAAGACGGGCAAATCACCATTGATGGTTTTTATGATAATGTAGAAGACGTTTCAGACGAAGAAAGAGCTGAAATGAATAAACTGAAAGATAATCCTGAAGAATTCAAAAAATCAATCGGTTTAAATGGAGTAGAAGGTGAAGCAGGTTATACAACTTTAGAAAGAACCTCTATCCGTCCGACTTTAGACTGTAACGGAATTTGGGGTGGTTATACGGGAGAAGGTGCAAAAACTGTCATTCCATCAAAAGCTTCTGCGAAAATCTCTATGCGTTTGGTTCCTTATCAGACGCCGGAAGAGATTACAGAAAAGTTCACCAAATATTTTGAAAAAATTGCTCCCGATAATGTAAAAGTAAAAGTAACTCCACACCACGGTGGATTACCTTATGTTCTGCCAACTGATACTAAAGAATATTTAGCGGCAAAAAGTGCCATGGAAACTGCTTTCGGAAAAGAAGTTCTTCCTTACAGAGGCGGTGGAAGTATTCCTATTACCTCAATGTTTGAACAGGTTTTAGGTGCAAAATCAGTTTTAATGGGATTTGGTCTTGATTCTGATGCAATACATTCACCTAATGAACATTACGGTTTATTCAATTTCTATAAAGGAATTGAAAGTATCCCTTTGTTCTTTGAAAACTATTCTAAATAATGATAATAAGTCCTTAAGAATTTTTTCTTGAGGATTTTTTAAATTTTAACAGTTTTTTTTTAATTCACTATGTTAAACTTTATTATATTTACGCTAAATAATTTAAAATTAATTTTATGAAAAAAAATCTATCAATTTTGGGATTAGCTATGTTTTCTCAATTTTCATTTGCACAAGCTAATTGTGCTGGTGCTTTGGCAGTTGCTTCTGGAAGTACTACTACTGTAGCTAGCTACACAGGAACTTATTTAGCAACTTGTGTTGGTAGCGGTTCTGCAGCAAACTTAACTCCTCCGGGAACTCCGGCAGCAAATTGGTATAAATATACACCTACAACAAATGGTGAAGTCACAATTTCCTCCAATCTACCACAGAATGATGGTTTAACTAAAAGTGATGATACAAGACTTTCAATAATTGCAGGAGCATGTACTGCTTTATCGTGCTATGGGGGAAATGATGATATTTCAGCGACAAACTATTTATCTTCTACAACATTTCCAGTGGCGGCTGGAACAACTTATTACATAGTTTGGGATAATAGATGGAGTAATTTAGGATTTGATTTTACTTTGAATTTTAATTCTGTATCATGTGTAAGACCGAGTGAATTTAGTATTAATACTCCGTACGCAACAAGTACGACTAATGCTACAGTAAGTTGGGCTGCTGCTGTGGGAACACCTGCCTCATATGATGTAGAATATGGAGCAACAGGATTTACACAAGGATCAGGGACTACAATTAATACTTCAACAACAAGTGCATCTATAAGTGGAGCTGCGGGAGCTACTCTTTCTTATTACTTAAGAAGTAATTGTACGGGTACTCAAAGTGCTTGGATTGGACCGTATAGAGCTTTTACTGCATTGAACGCAACTACAACTGGTTATCCGTATGGTTTTGATAATACAAACGGTTTTGCAGCTGACGGGTGGTCAGGAAGTTGGTCTACAAATAATGCTGCGGGGAATCCTCAAGCTGGTGCGCAAATGGTCTTTTCAAATTCCAGTACTGTAACTACTACGGCTACCGACAGATGGTTGTATTCTCGACCAATTTATTTGACTGCTGGAAACTCTTATCAAATTTCATTTTATCTGAGAAATTTCACAGCAGCAACTCCCGTACCCGCACAAAGTTTGCAATTAAAAGTTGGTAACCAACCTAATCCTACTGCTCAAACAACTACAGTTTGGTCAACAACAAGCTTTTCAGCATCAACATGGACTCAGATGACGACACAATTTAGTCCGAATACTAGCGGAGTTTATTATTTTGGTTTTTATCATAATACTCCTGGTGCTGCTGGTGCTGTTTCTTTAGCTCTTGATACATTCAATGTTGCTGGAGGAGTCTTAGGAACAAAAGAACTTGATATGAATAATGTTAAATTTACTCTGCATCCAAACCCAACTTCAGATATCTTAAATATCAAAACAGACTTAAAAATCAATGCAGTATCTGTAGTTGATATGACAGGTAGAAAAGTCAATGTAAAATTAGATGGAGATAAAGTAAGCGTCAAAGCTCTTCCGGCTGGAACTTACCTAATCAACGTTGAAACTACAGATGGTATTTCTACAGAGAAATTCATCAAAAAATAAATACTGGTAAATCTTAGTATATTTAAAACGCCCCAATCGGGGCGTTTTTTGTTATTTTAGAGAAATAAAATTTAATAAATATGATTGAAAATAAAGTAGCCTATATCACAGGAGGAACAAAAGGTATTGGTTTTGGTGTTGCTAAAATTTTACTTGAAAATGGAATTGCAGTTGCATTTTCCGGAAGAAAAAAAGAAGATGTTGCAGAAGCAGAAAAAGAATTACAAAAATATTCCGCACAGGTTTTAGGAATTGTATCCGATGTCAGAAGTTTAGAAAATGAAGAAAAAGCAGTCCAAAGTATTATAAAAAAATTCAGGAGATTAGATTTTGTGATTGCCAATGCTGGATTAGGGATTTTTAAGCCCGTTGACGAATTAACTTCCGAAGAATGGAATTCTATGATCGAAACAAATCTGACAGGAGTTTTCCATACTTTAAAAGCTTCAGTTGAAGAATTAAAGAAAAGTGAAGGATATTACATTACCATTTCAAGCTTAGCGGGAGCAAATTTCTTTGAAAACGGAACTGGTTATAACGCTTCAAAATTTGGTGTAGTAGGTTTTACACAAGCAGCGATGATTGATTTGAGAAAATATAATATCAAATCTACCGTCATTATGCCGGGTTCTGTAGCAACTCATTTCAACGGAAATGAACCTTCAGAAAAAGATAATTGGAAAATCCAGCCTGAAGATATGGGGAATCTGGTCTTGGATATTTTAAAAATGAATCCAAGGGTTTTACCAAGCAAGATAGAGTTTAGAGCAACAAAACCAAAGAGTTAGAAACTTATAATGCGCTGAATAATAATTAAATAAGTATTATGCATGCATAATATATTTTTTATTTATATTTACAAAACTTAACAAACAAAATTGCATCTTCAATTTATCATGTGATGAAGTAAGAGTAAGGTTTGTATTGGTAAATAAAATAATTAAAACAACATATGAAAATATTAGTTTGTATTAGTAGTGTTCCTGATACTACTTCTAAAATTAACTTTACTGCAGATAAATCTGCGTTCGACAAAAACGGAATTCAGTGGGTGATCAACCCACTTGATGAATTTGCTTTAACAAAAGCAATCAAATTACAGGAATCTCAGGGAGCAACTGTAACGGTAATGAATGTAGGAGATGCTACTACAGAACCAGTGATCAGAAAAGCTTTGGCAATCGGTGCAAACGATGCAGTAAGAGTAAATCTTGATCCTAAAGACAGCTATTCTACGGCTAAAGAAATTGCTTCTGTAGCTCAAAACGGAGGTTATGACTTGGTTCTTTGTGGTAAAGAATCTATCGATTATAACGGTGGTTCTGTTCCGGGAATGGTTGCTCAGTTATTAAATCAGCCATTTGTAAATGCATCTGTTGGTTTAGATGTAAATGGAAGCGAAGCGACTGCTGTAAGAGAAATTGAAGGTGGTAAAGAAACTATTTCGGTTAAACTTCCTGCTGTAATTGCTGGTCAGAAAGGTTTAGTTGACGAGAAAGATTTGATTATTCCGAATATGAGAGGAATTATGTCTGCCAGAACAAAACCTCTGCAGGTTGTTGAGCCTGCTTCTTCTGAGGTAAAAGTTCAGGGAGTTTCTTATGACTCTGTTCCGCCAAGAGCAGCCGTGAAAATTGTTTCTCCTGATAATTTGGATGAGTTGGTAAGACTTCTACATGAGGAGGCAAAGGTTATATAATCTTTAATCATTAAATTTTTTAATCATTAAATTAATTTTAAAATGGCAGTATTCGTATACGCAGAAAATATAAACGGAGTTTACAAAAAAGCAGCTTTTGAGGCGGTTTCTTATGCTAAAGCAGTTGCAGATCAGGCAGGTGAAACTGTTACAGCAATCTCAGTAAACCCAACAGATTCTTCAGATTTATTATATAAGTATGGAGCAACAAACGTAATCAATATCAAAGACGAAGGTCTTAAAAATTTCTCGGCAAAAGCTTATGCTCAGGCTGTAAGTGAGGTTCTTGACGGAAATATCATTGTTTTTCCTCACACTACAGATGCTTCTTCGGTAGCACCAATGTTGGCGGTGATGAAGAATTTTTCTTTAATTACTAACGTTTTGGAAGCACCGGAAAGTCAGTCTCCATTTCAGGTAAAAAGAAAAGCATTTTCAGGAAAAGGATTTATGCATGCAAAAGCTGAAGGAGCAGGTGTGATCATCACAGTTTCTCAGAACGCTTTTGGTGTGAAAGAAAACGCAGTTTCTGGTTCTGAAGAAGTGAAAAATCTTTCAGTAGCTAATGAAGATACAAAAGTGATCTCTCACGAGCAAAGTTCAGGAAAATTAGACCTTAAAGAAGCTGAAGTGGTAGTGTCTGCAGGAAGAGGAATGAAAGGTCCTGAAAACTGGGGAATGGTAGAAGAATTGGCAAACGTTTTAGGCGCTGCTACAGCTTGTTCAAAACCGGTTTCAGATATTGGCTGGAGACCTCACACAGAACACGTTGGACAAACCGGTAAAGCAATTTCCCCAAATTTATATATAGCCATCGGTATTTCTGGGGCTATTCAGCATTTGGCGGGAGTAAACTCTTCTAAAACTATTGTCGTAATCAACAGTGATGCAGAAGCTCCGTTCTTCAAATCAGCTGATTACGGTGTTGTAGGAGATGCTTTCCAGATCATTCCTGCATTGACTGAAAAAATCAAAACACTTAAAGGATAAGATTGCTGAATTTTGCTTCACAAGTCAATGGTAAGTTTTAAAATTGATAATGAAGTGAATTGACATTTGAGCATTCAAAATTCAAATAAATACAATAAAAGCTCGGCTTCCGGGCTTTTATTTTTGTCTAAAAAGTAAAACCTACAATAAAAAATTAATTTATATTTGTAGTCATGGATTATAAACAGCTAATCATTCGCGGAATATCGTACAGCCAGACCCAATCGGGAGCTTACGCATTGTTATTGGAACATGAAGAAACACACATTAAATTACCTGTTGTTATAGGAAATTTCGAGGCACAATCCATTTCATTAGGCCTTGAGAAAGACATTCATCCGCCGCGTCCGCTTACCCACGATTTATTTACAAAATTTATAGTTTCCGCTCAGTTTGAATTGGTATCAGTCATCATTTATCAGATTGTTGACGGAGTTTTCTTTTCAAATATCAATTTTAAAAACAAACTTACGGAAGAAGAATTGATCTTAGATGCCAGAACTTCTGATGCTGTAGCAATGGCAGTAAGATTTGATGCGCCTATTTTTACAACGCAGCAGGTTTTGAATGAGGCAGGAATTCTCCTTGAGCTGGAAGAAACAGCCAAAGAAGATGATGTTTTCTCTGAAACGGTTCAGGATGAAGACAGTCTCAAGCATATTTCGATGGAAGAACTACAGAAATTATTAGACGAAGCTGTGAAAGAAGAAGATTTTGATACCGCTCTTGAGATTCAGGAGGAGATTAAAAGAAGAAAAAAGAAAATTGACTAAGATATTTATAAATACATAATGAATTTAAAATTACGATTGACCGTCCTCAGTTTTCTTCAGTTTTTTGTTTGGGGAGCATGGCTTATTACTTTTGCCAATTATTGGTTTGGTACTATGCAATGGGGAGGAGAGCAGTTTGGAATTGTTTTCATGACTTTAGGAATTGCATCCATCATCATGCCTGCTGTAACAGGGATTATTGCCGACCGATGGATGAATGCCGAAAAACTGTATGGAATTTTGCATTTAGGATATGCCATCACTTTGCTTTACTTACCACAGGTAGATAATCCCACAACATTCTTTTGGGTAATGCTGGTTGCCATGCTTTTTTATATGCCGACAATTTCCCTCTCAAATTCTATTGCATATTATGTATTAAAAAATAATAATTTTGATGTGGTAAAAGTTTTCCCGCCAATAAGGGTTTGGGGAACTTTAGGTTTTATTGCTGCCATGTGGATTACAAATTTAACGGGTAACAAAGCTTCAGCAAATCAGTTTTATATTGCGGCAGCTTTTGCGGTAATTTTGGCTGTTTATTCATTCACATTACCTCCTTGTAAACCACAGAGTCTTATTCCAAAAGATGCATCAATTGCGGAAAAATTAGGGCTAAATGCCTTTAAACTCTTCGGAAATTATAAATTGGCATTGTTTTTCATATTCTCAATGTTTTTGGGAGCTGCTTTACAATTGACGAATATGTATGGTGATGTTTTCTTATCAGATTTTGGTAAAAATCCGGCTTACGCAGACAGTTTTGTTGTAAAACGATCTACTTTGATCATGTCTATATCACAGTTTTCAGAGACTGCATTTATTCTGGCAATTCCGTTTTTCTTAAAAAGATTTGGAATTAAAAATGTAATGCTGATTTCCATGTTTGCTTGGGTTCTGCGCTTTGCATTCTTCGCTTATGGCGATCCGTATGGTTTTGGATTAGGTTTGATAATCCTTTCTTGTATTGTTTACGGAATGGCATTCGACTTCTTCAATGTTTCAGGTTCTCTTTTTGTGGAAACAACAACAGATTACAAAATCAGATCTTCTGCTCAAGGTCTGTTTATGATGATGACCAATGGTTTTGGGGCAATTGCAGGAAGTTTTGGAAGCGGATGGGTTATTTCAAACTTCTTTACCTTAGCGAATGGTGATAAAATGTGGCATGAGATATGGCTGCTTTTTGCAGGTTATGCGTTAATAATAACCATTCTGTTTGCTCTTTTCTTTAAGCATAAGCATAATCCGGATGATTTGGCAACAGTGAAGCATTAATTTTCTTACCGAAAATTTAATATTTATTAAATTTTTTCATTATTTATCAGTGTTTGATGTTTATATTGAATGTTTTGATGAATTTTTTTCATATTTTTTTTTATAAAGTGATTGTGGTTCGGGTAAAAATTCTATATTTGTTTTAGAAACGTTATTTTATTAAGAATAATAAAATAATTTATAACAATTAATACAAATACAGAATGAAAAAGACAATTTTTATGCTAGGAATAGTAAGTGCTATTCTAGCTGGCTGCGAATCGGATGAGAAAATAGAAAGCCTGTCGGAAGAAAACCAGATCTCAAATACAAATGAGCGCAGAGGCTGTGCCTCTGACGAAGTTTTGAAAGATCAGATAGCAAATAATCCTGAGTTGGCGATGAAAATCGCACAGATTGAAACGTTTACCCAGTCAAAGATTAATGATAACTTCGAATCCAGACTGGTCAATGGAGTTATCGAAATTCCTGTTGTTGTAAATGTACTCTACAGAACTGCTGCCGAAAATATTTCTCAAGCACAGATTCAATCTCAGATTGATATTCTAAATCAAGATTTTAATGCCACAAACAGCGATTATAGTAATGTTCCTGCTGCATTTTCTAATGTGAAGGCCAATGTAGGAATACGTTTCGTATTAGATCAGGTAGTAAGAAAATCTACAAAAAAAACTTCTTGGGGTACTAGAGATGCAATGAAAAAATCTTCGCAGGGAGGTCTGAATCCTATTTCACCAACAACAAAACTTAATCTTTGGGCATGTACAATTGGTGGCGGGATTTTAGGATATGCACAATTTCCCGGAGGCTCAAGTGCAACAGATGGTGTTGTCATAGATTCTAAATACCTCGGAAACACGGGAACTGCTACTTATCCGTTTAACTTAGGCAGAACTGCTACCCACGAAGTAGGACATTGGATGAATCTTCGCCATATTTGGGGAGATGCTACCTGTGGAAATGATCTGGTAGCTGACACACCTTCTCATAATGCTGCAAATTATGGTGCGCCGGCTTTCCCTCATTACAGCACCTGCTCAGGAACTCCTATAGAAATGACAATGAATTACATGGATTATGTAGATGACAGGGCAATGTACATGTTTTCTGCAGACCAAAAAAATAGAATGTTGGCAATTTTCCAGTCCGGAGGACCAAGATATTCTTTTGCTCAGTAATTTTTCTTTAATCTATTATACAATTGCACTTTTGAAAAAAAGTGCAATTTTTTTTATTTTCGGGCAACCATTTCAACTTTTTACAGTCTTATAGATAGAAACCGATACATGAAGAATTTAGAAGAGAATTTTAAACTTGCCATAAAACAGGACAGAAGAGCTCAGAAAGCCCTTTATGAATTGTTTTCAGCTAAAATGTTGGCAGTTGCAAATTCTTACACAAATAATATTCATGATGCTGAAGATATTTTATTGAATGCTTTTCTGAAGTGTTTTAATAAAATAGAAGACTGTAAAGTATGGAAAAGCTTTCCGTTTTGGCTGAGAAAAATTGTGGTAAATGACTCTATCACTTTTGTCAGGAAAAACAGAAATATCCTTTATTCAGATATTGAGATTGCAGATGATCTTCCGGACGATGAGATTGATGAGAGACTGAATGATATTAATCTCGAAGAGATATTTTCTCAAATGCCTGAAGGATATAAACTGGTATTTAATCTTTATGTATTTGAAGACAAAAAGCATCAGGAAATTGCTGAAATTCTTAATATTTCAGAAGGCACAAGCAAAAGCCAATTGAGCAAAGCCAAAAAATGGATTGCTGATTATTTAAAAGCAAAAGAAAATGAACAAAAAAATACTGAAACAGCTAAAATCTGACTACGAAGAGCTCGAAATAAAGCCTTCTGCAAATCTTTGGGATCAGATTGATGCAGCTTTGGAAAAAGAATCTGCATCACCTCAGAAATCATCTTTCTCTGTTAACTGGTGGAAGTATGCAGCTGTTGTTTTATTACTGATTTCTTTGGGAGCTTTGATGTATTACAACGAAGGTTTTAATACTGAAAAAACAGACTACATTGTAAAACAGAATCTTAAAAAAGAAGTATTAGAAAAAGAGAATAATTCAGAAAAAATTTTTCAAAAAGAAAATACAGTTGTAGAAACTGCTCCGAAAATTGTTAACGAAACCGATCAGAAAGTAAAACAGAATAACAACAAGGATTTAGTACCACAAAAAGAAATTATTAAACCTCAAATTTCAGAACCTACAGAAACAAAAATTGTTATTAACCAACCTGAAAACAAAATTGATCAACCTGAAAATATTGAAAATAAGATTAATCCTGTAATTTCAGATACAAAGAAAATCAGCTACGTAAGCGCAAACGATCTTTTGTTGGGAAGAGAACTTGACAAATCCCGTGAGAATGCTAATATGGAGAAAAGAAATTTCGGTGTTATCCATCTTAATAAAGTGCTTCCTAATTTTGGTAATGTTACTGTTCTGGGAGTAAGTGTTTACGTAGATTCTAAATAGATTAATAAATTTTTTGAAATAAAAAATACTGCTACAATAGTCTGCAGAAGTAAAATAATGTCTAAAAAATAATTACTAAATATGAAAACAAAAATTGCCTTACTCGCTGCTGTCATTGCGTTTTCCTATGCTAATGCTCAGGAAAATCCTTACACTGACATCCATATGAGAAACTATTCTAAAAAAATTGATAGTATTATCGTCTCTGAAAAAGCAAAAATGAATACTGAGCTTGATAATTTAGATAAAAGTTTTAAAGAAAATAAATTATCGGCAGAAGAAAAGCAGAAACAGAGAAATGAAGTTGCCACGAAATACGAGCAGATTATTAATGAAAAAGTTGATAACGAAAAAGGTAATTTAGAAAATGCAACCAAAGAATTGGTGAAAAGTTCTGTGATGGGAAAAGGAAAGGTTTTTGATCAAATCGGTTTTGCGCAAAATAATGCAATTCTTAGTTTTAAAGATCAAAAAAAGACTAAAAAAGAATTATTAAAAGAAAATGATTTAAATATATCTTTTGCTTTTGCAAATCTTACAAATTCTGCCGGTTCTTTGAATTTGGCAAACAGATCTTCGGAAATGAAATTTGGAAAATCTTCATCCTATGTTATTGAATATCGCGCTACAAGACAGTTTGGTTCACTTACTTCTCCTGTGTTCTATAGAGTCGGATTAGGTGTGAGAACTGATACTTATGCTTTAGATAATTCTAAAGTTTTTTTACAGCAGAATCGCCAGATTTACCTCACAGATTTCACGCAGGGAAATTTAAAAAATTCAAGAATTTCCAATTATTATGTGACCGTTCCTATCGATTTTGTTTTTGTCTTAAATCCTAAGTATACTACCGAAAACGATGTGAAAATGCTTGATAACTCAAAAGGTAATTTCAGAGTTTCGGCCGGAGTTTACGGTGGTGTGAGATATCTAAGTCAAAATCAAATTATCTATAAAAATTTTGAGGATCACAGAACAAGTTACAGAGAAAATATTAATGGATCTGTGAATAACTTCCTTTTTGGAGGTAAAATATCTTTAGGATATGGCGCATTGAATGTTTTTGTGAAAAAAGATTTTACCCCTATATTTAATGAAAATGCCAAAATAAATAACAAATATGGGATTCAGATTGGTTTAGAATTACTGTATATTAATTTTTAAGTATTCATCTGAATTTAATTTTCATTAAATAATAATTAATTTTTCGTTAAATATTTTGTCGATATTAATAGTTAGTAATCAATTATTTGATTTTGAAACACACCTTCATTAAGTGTGTTTTTTTTTGTACTTTGGCTTTCTAAGAATCTTATAAAAAGATGAAAAATATACAATTAGTCGGATTGATTTTAGTGGTCGTCGGAAGTTTCCTTCCGCTCGTTCATGTTCCTGTTATTGGGAACTGGAATTACTGGAAAGTAGACCATTATCTGGCAATCGCTTGTTGGGTTTTCTCTGCAATTGCATTGTTCGGAATCATGAATAACAATCCGAAAATCGTTAAAACTTTTAGCATTTTGCTAATTCTTTTGTTTCTGTTTACCATTTTCGCGACAAAATATCAGGCGTTCAGCTATTTCAGTTTTCTTCCATTCAAATCATGGACAGAAACTTTAGCTGCAACAGTAAAGCTAAAATGGGGTTGGGTAGTTGAATTTTTAGGAGCTATCTTGATGTTATTTGCAACAAAGAAAAAAATATGAAAGTATACTCAATTTTAGTTATCATATTCATTTTCTGTTCTTCTAGAGTGAAATCTCAGGAGCATTTTTTATTACCAGATTCTCCTGCAAAATGTCACCTTATCAAAGAAGGCAAATTCATTAAAGAAGGTGGTTCTGCCAAAAAATGGAATATCGTCATCAAAAAAGATTCTCAACGGGAGTACACGAATAATGGTAAAGATTATATTAAATATAAAATAGAATATCTAGACGACTGCACCTATAAAACTACAGTCACAGGGAAATCAGATGGTAAAAATCCTATGAGAATAGGTGATGTCATCACTAATAAAATTATAGAAACGGATCATCAGTTTATTAAAATTCAGACTCTCTACTTTAATAAAACCGATGAATTTGTTCTTGAAAAAATAGAGTAAATTAAAATTAAATAATTATATAAAATGAAAGAAGTATTCATAGTTTCCGCAGTAAGAACACCAATGGGAAGTTTTATGGGAAGCTTATCCACAGTTCCTGCTACAAAATTGGGCGCAACTGCAGTAAAAGGAGCGTTAGACAAGATCAGTCTTGATCCTAAAAACGTTCAGGAAATTTATATGGGTAACGTGTTACAGGCAGGTGAAGGACAGGCTCCGGCTCGTCAGGTTGCATTAGGAGCTGGACTTTCAAACGAAACTCCGTCTACAACGATCAATAAAGTTTGTGCTTCAGGGATGAAAGCGGTAACAATGGCTGCACAGGCGATCAAAGCTGGTGATGCAGATGTAATTGTTGCAGGAGGTATGGAAAATATGTCTTCAGTTCCGCATTACTACAATGCAAGAAACGCTACAAAATTAGGCGACGTAAAAATGCAGGACGGAATGGTTTTAGACGGTCTTACAGACGTTTACAACAAAGTTCACATGGGAGTTTGCGCAGAAAAATGTGCTGCAGATTACCATTTTACAAGAGAAGATCAGGATAATTTTGCCATCGAATCTTATAAAAGATCTGCGAAAGCATGGAGCGAAGGGAAATTTGCTGAAGAGGTAGTTCCTGTTTCAATTCCACAAAGAAAAGGAGATCCGATCATTTTTTCTGAAGATGAAGAATACAAAGCGGTGAATTTCGATAGACTTCCTACACTTCCTACAGTTTTCAAAAAAGAAGAAGGAACTGTTACGGCAGCCAATGCATCTACTTTAAATGACGGTGCTTCTGCGTTGATCCTTGTTTCAAAAGAGAAAATGGAAGAATTGGGATTGAAGCCATTGGCAAAAATCATTTCTTACGCTGACGCAGCTCAGGAGCCTGAAAACTTTACAACTGCGCCTTCAAAAGCATTACCAATTGCTCTTAAAAAGGCAGGTCTTGAGATTTCAGATATTGATTTCTTCGAATTCAATGAAGCGTTTTCTGTAGTTGGTTTGGCAAACAATAAGATCTTAGGATTGGATGCTGCTAAAGTAAACGTGAATGGAGGAGCAGTAGCTTTGGGACATCCACTTGGAAGTTCAGGCTCAAGAATCATCGTTACTCTGATCAATGTATTAAAACAAAACAACGGTAAATACGGTGCTGCAGCTATCTGTAATGGTGGTGGTGGCGCTTCTGCTATTGTTATTGAAAATATGTAAGATTTTATGAAAACAAAATATGCCATTGTAATATTTTTAGTAGGCTTCATAATCAATTTATTTGGTGTCTGGTTGAAAATTACACACTTCTCATTTGGACCACTTAATGGCAATATTTGCCTAACAGTAGGTTCTATTGTTCAGGGTTTAGGTATTTTGTTAATTATTTTTAAAAATTCTGACGAATCAAAAATTCAAAGATTTTTTAAATAAATAGATGCACTTACAATAAAGTTAAAGCCAAAATCATACGTGTTTTTGGCTTTTTTATTTAATTTATTAATACCTAATTTGAATTTAATTGTATTCAAAACTATAGTGAGCTCTGTGAATTGCTTCGCAGGAGCAAAATGTTTGTAGAATAGTATCAACTTAATGAACGAACTCCGTAGGAGCAACACTTTAAAAACCTATTGCTTCTACACAAAAGAATATTCTTAAAATTAATATTCATTTAATTCAAAAAAAATAAGCACTAAAAATTTCTCCTGCGATATTAAAATATTGTTATGCTGTCTGACTCCCGACATTCAAAAGCAAAACAGAATGAAGCTTTCTGAAATTCAGACGAAGCAAACCAATACAGAGAGATACTTTCTGATATTTAGACGGGCAAAAATAAATTAATATCAAATAAAAAGACTACTCATTATTAATTCTTAGCTAAATATGAAAAATAACAAACAAAAAACAACCGAACATTCAACGGTTTTTCTATTTTTGTGCAACTAATTCGATTGAAAAATGTCTGAAACAGAAATTCAACCAACAAATAATATCAAAAACAATCCGAAGATCATGAAAGCCTGGGCAGTATACGACTGGGCAAACTCGGTATATTCTTTGGTAATTACTTCCGCAATTTTTCCTATTTATTATACAATTCTTACGACTGCTTACAACAGAAAAGAATATGTAGCCGCAGCAAAAGAGGTTCAGGAAATTCCGGTGAGAAATATGATCAAAGTTTTCGGTGAGACTTACGAGCCGGAAGCTGTATTGAGTTTTTCTTATGCGATTTCATTTTTCCTTGTTGTTTTACTTTCTCCGTTTCTTTCTTCATTAGCAGATACTATCGGAAACAAGAAATCCTTTCTACAATTTTTCTGTTATCTGGGAGCTACTTCTTGTATGGGATTGGCCATGTTTACAGGGATGGAAAATATATTTTTGGGGTTGCTCTTCAGTATTACGGCAAGTGTAGGTTTTTGGGGTAGTTTGGTATTCTATAACTCATTTTTACCGGACATTGCGACACCGGAAAGACAGGATGCACTTTCCGCTAAAGGGTATATTTATGGGTATTTAGGATCGGTAGTTTTATTGATAATCTGTTTGGTATTGATTCAGGTAGTTGCAAAAGGAGCGGAGCAGACCAATACATTCATCAGAATAAGCTTTTTACTTACGGGAGCCTGGTGGTTTGGCTTTTCACAATATACTTTTAAACATTTACCTCAGTTTGGCGATGTTAAAGAAAAGCTTCCTAAAGATCTTGTATTATTAAATTATAAAAATATATTTAAAAGACACGAAGAGCAGGGAGGTTTTTTTGAAGTTTTAAAAGATAATTTCAGCTTTTATAAAGATATTGCGAAGGAGAGTTTCAGAGAATTGTTCCGGGTGGGGAGTAAACTGTTTGCAGATAAAAGCTTAAAATTCTTTTTACTGAGTTTCTTTTTCTACAGTGTAGGAATGCAAACTATTTTCCTGATGGCGGTTCCGTTTGGAAGTACAGATATTTTCCCGAAGCAGGCAGATAAATATAAATTGATTATTACGATTTTAGTGATACAGATTATAGCGATTTTCGGGGCATTTTTATTTTCAAGATTATCTAGGAAAATTGGTAACAAAAACGTTATTACGATTGCTGTAGTGATCTGGATTATCTGCTGCATTTCAGCTTTTTCTCTTAATAAAGAAAATCCAAATCTTCAGCTTCAGTTTTATGCCTTGGCGGGTTTGATCGGTTTGGTAATGGGGGGTCTTCAGGCAATGTCAAGATCTACGTATTCAAAACTTTTACCTGAGAACTCAATGGAAAATACGACATATTTCAGCTTTTATGATGTGCTAGAAAAGATTGCGATTATTTGCGGGATGCTTATTTTCAGTGTAATCATTCAGAAATTTGGAAATATGCAGTATGCATTTATTGCGATGTCAACCTTTTTTGCAGCAGGAGCGATTATTATCAGATTCTTAAAAACAAAAGTGTAAAATCTTTAAAATGGCTTAAAATTTGTTAATATTGAGCAGAAAGCATTAACTTTGCACAAAAGATTTATTATCAATGACAAACCCTTTATTTTATGCTAAAATAATTCTTTTTGGAGAATACGGAATGATAGAAGATTCTCAAGGTCTTGTAGTTCCTTACAGCTTCTATAAAGGAACATTGAAATTCTCAGATTCTGATTCGGAATTCGAAAAAAAATCAAATCAACATTTACAGAAATACTCTGATTTTCTGGTGAATTTAAACTTACCGGAAAATTTCAGATTAGATGTTTCCCGTTTTAAAGAAGATATTTCAAACGGACTTTTCTTTGATTCAAATATTCCTCAGGGATACGGAGTAGGAAGTTCAGGAGCTTTGGTAGCAGCTATTTTTGAAAAATATTGCTTCACAAAACACGATCCTGAGAATATTTCTAAAGACGATCTGAAAAATATAAAAGCTATTTTTGGTGAAATGGAAAGCTATTTCCACGGTAAAAGTTCAGGTATGGATCCTTTGATCTGTTATATGAATCTTCCGATTCTTATCGAAAATAAAGAAAATTTGGATAAAGTTGCCATTCCGAAAGGCGAAGAAGGAAAAGGCGCAATTTTTCTTATCGATTCAGGAATTACAGGAGAAACCGGACCAATGATTCAGATTTTCTTTGAAAAAATGAAAACTGAAGGTTTCCGTAAGACTCTGAAGGAAGAGTTTATTCGCTACAACAACGCGTGCATCGATTCTTTCCTGAAAAAAGATATGAATCCGTTCTTCAGAAACCTTAAAAAGCTTTCACACTGGGCTTACGAACATTTCCGTCCGATGATTCCTGAAAGTATTTTCAACATCTGGAAAAAAGGATTAGATTCTAATGCTTATTATCTTAAACTTTGCGGAAGCGGAGGTGGCGGTTATATTTTAGGTTTCACAAAAGACTACGAGAAAGCAGAGAAAATGCTTGATGGTTTCCAAAAAGAAGTGATTTACAGATTCTAAAATTCCGGAAATGAATTCTGAAAAAGAAACTTTCCAGGAAAAGAATTTTGTTTCCAAATCTCTGTTTTACAGACTTTCACAATTTGTCGGTTTTCTTTTAGGTGCAAGGTTTTTTGTAGCTATTTTACTTACTTTTGCGTTGTACGTTTCTACTTTTTTCCTGTTTAATCAGGAAGAATCATTCAGAAATTTCGTTTTTGATTTTAAAGTTCACGGGATCATTTTCTGTACAGTTCTTTCGATACTCGCAGGAGGAATTATCAACCAGTTTTACGATTTTGAGAAAGATCATGTGGTAAAACCTTTCAGAACAAGAATCCAAAGTTTTATCAAGCAAAAATACTTTCTCTATGCTTATCTGGTTCTTACGGTAATTTCATTGGGAGTTGCCAGTTTTATTTCTTACAGAGTTTTGATTTTCTTTATTATTTATCAGTTCTTTATGTGGTTTTACAGCCATAAACTGAGCCGTATTTTAATTTTAAATAATCTCACGTTTGTAAGCCTTACTTTATATCCGTTCTTTGGAATGATGGTTTACTATGAGACTTTTTCAAAGAAAGTTCTTCTGATGGCAGTTTTTTTATTTCTGATTCTTCTGTGTATTGATATGGTGAAAGATACTCTGACGAAAAGAGCAGATAAAATTTTTGGCTACCGAACAATTCCCAATTCATTTAAAGATAAAATTTCAAAATCAGTTATTATTTTCTTCATTATTTTGACAATGGCAGTTTCTATGAAGCTGATTGCAAAAACGGGGATTTCGGGATTCATGTCTTACTACTTTTCTGCGGGATTATTTGTAATGATTTTCTGCATTTATCTGCTTTTAAATTATTCTAAACGGAGTAAGTTTATTACAATCAATATATTACGCTTCTGGGTTTTCATCGGAATACTCTCAATGCTCCTCAACGGAATCGAAGGTAAATTGTAGAAAATATATTTTAATAACATTATGGTTATTCTTACATTTGCCAAAATCAAATTTAATAAAAAGAATGCCCATTTTTAACGATACCAAAGTTGCGTTTGCTGATAAAACAGATGCACAGTTAAGAAAAGCGTATTGGATGTTTAAAATGATCGAACAGCCCGCTTTGACAAGTCTTGGAACTTCTGTCCTTAATTTTACCGTTCATAATAATTTTCCATTCGTTACCGGAATTGTAAAGAAAACTTTGTTTGAACAATTTGTAGGTGGTGAAACGCGCGAAGAAAGCATGAAAGCAGTGAAACAGCTTTTCAAAAGAGGAGTCGGAAGCATTTTCGATTATTCGATTGAAGGGAAAGAAGATGAAGAAACTTTTGATGCTGTTTGTCAGGAAATTAAAGATATTATTAAATTTTCAGTAGGAAATCCTGCGATTCCTTTTATTGTATTTAAGCCTACCGCTTTCGGAAGAATCGATCTGTACGAAGCTGTCGGGAAAAATGCAGAACTGACTTCTAGCCAGAAAGAAGAATGGGCAAGAGTTGTGAAAAGATTTGATGAAGTCTGCAAACTTTGTCATGAACATGATAAAAAAGTAATGATCGATGCAGAAGAATCCTGGATGCAGGACGCCGCAGATCAGCTTTGTGAAGAAATGATGGAAAAATACAATCAGGAAAAACCGATTGTCTGGAACACCATTCAAATGTACAGAACGCACCGTTTGGAATATATGGAAGAGAATCTTCAGAGAGCAAAGGAAAAGAATTATTTTATTGGCTATAAGATCGTTCGTGGTGCTTATATGGAAAAAGAAAGAGCAAGAGCTGCCGAAAAAGGATATGCAGATCCCATCCAGCCAACCAAAGATGCTTCAGATAAAAATTATAATGCAGGAATTGACTTTGTGTTGAACCATTTGGATAAAGTTTCGGCTTTCTTCGGAACCCATAATGAGATTTCTTCTGAACTTGTAATGGACAAAATGAAAGCGAAAGGTCTGGAAAACGATAATCCTCACATCTATTTTGGACAGCTTTATGGGATGAGTGATAACATTAGTTTCTTTCTGTCAGATAAAGGTTATAATGTGGCTAAATATCTTCCCTACGGACCTGTGAAAGATGTTGTTCCGTATCTTACAAGAAGAGCCAGAGAAAACACTTCTGTTGCCGGACAAACAGGAAGAGAATTGGGTTTGATTAAAAAAGAACTTGACAGAAGAAAAAAATAATATTCAGTAAATAAACTTTAAAAAACTTCATTTTAATATGAAGTTTTTTAGTTTTTTAATTATTTATAAAATTAATTAAAAAACTTTAGTTTATTGATTTTCGTTATAATGTATTAAATTATATTATAATTTGTTATTAATATAACATTATTTTTATAATTTCGTTATGAACTTAAAATTAATAACATGAAAAAAACTCTACACATTGCTATTTTTTTATTAGCTAATCTTACAGTCGCCCAAACTTACAACAATGGTGGATTAAGTACTGGAGCTACATCAAAAAGTGGTACAGCAGCACCTGCAGGTTATACTTGGTCCGAAGTACAGAATGATACGGCAAATCTTACTGAAACGAACACCAGTGCAGGATTTTCTGGCAGCTACGTATCGGCAACAAATAACTTTTACTTAGCTGACGATTTTGTAGTGCCACCCGGTGCAAATTCATGGCAAATCTCAACGATAGATTTCTTTGCATACCAAACAGGTTATACAGGAACTGCAAGTCCATTTAATACTGTTAGGGTAAATATTTTCAGTTCAGATCCATCAGTTACTGGAGCTGTGAGCGTATTTGGTGATGATACTACCAATAGATTTGTCTCAAGTGTAGATTCTAATATGTACAGAATTTTCAATAGTTCTGTACCTGCTCCTGGTAGCGCAGTGGGTAGTACAAGAAAGATATGGAAAGTTACCGCAAACGTACCTAAAACTCTTGCTCCCGGAACGTATTGGGTTAAATTTCAACTACAAAATTCTACCTCAACTGCTAATTTCCTGCCATCAGTTACGATCCCAGGAAGTCGTGGTCTTGCATCATTTAATGCAAAGCAATTTAACGCGGTTGCTCCTACAAGCTGGTCAGCTGTTATCGATGACGGACTTCCTACAACTGCACCTGATGTAACTGTTGATATGCCTTTTGTAATCACCTATACCTCTGTATTAGGTACAGATGAAGTGATGCAGTATGATAATAGAATTCAGGTGTATCCAAATCCTGTAAAAGAATCGTTTAAAATTAATAATCACGGGAAAATTAATATCAGTATCGTAGAGATTATGGATGTTTCAGGAAAGTTGGTAAGAACTTTAAAAGGTGCAGAAGATTATAATGTCTCTGATTTACCAAAAGGAAATTACATTTTAAAAATTAAGAGTGACGAAACCACAAAAATTACAAAAATGATAAAGCAGTAAATTTTATTTTATAAATGTTTAAAATCTGATCTGTTTTATTAAGATCAGATTTTTTTATGGCTCAAAACTTTCAAATTTTCCGTTTTCGTAAAACAAAACAATCCGTTTTATTTTATTGCTTTGATTTTCAATTGCTTTACTAATAATTTCTTCATTCGATTTTTCTAATCGCTGAGAATCGGATATTTTTTCTTCAGCTTTACTTTGATGCGAAATAACAGATTCTTGTACAACCGGGATTTCTTTCGTTTTCTCTTCTTCACTGTCAAAATCCTCATCCTCATCCTCATTGATCATTGTGAATAAATCGGGGAGAGATGTTGGTTTGGTTTTTTCTTCTGAATTTTCTTCAACTTTTATAACCTCTGTTTCCGGAAGTTCAGACTTCAGCATTTCACCATCACCATTGACCAACCAATCCCAAAGAATCTCAGGAAACCTTGATTTTATTTTTATGATAAATTCAAGAGAGGGTTTATTTCTTCCTGAAGTAATATGCGAAATGGAAGAACGCTGCACATCAATTTCATCTGCAAATTCAGAAGAACTCAATTTAGAATATTCTATGACCTTTGAAATTCTCTCATTTAAACTCATAAAATAAGTATTTAATATTGTTACAAATGTAAAAATAACGTTTACAATTGCAAAATACAAATGTAAATAATGTAAATGAATTTGAATATACAAAAGTAAACTATATAATACACTAAATATCAATATATTACATGAATACTGTTGATAACATTCAGATCCATCCACAATATTTAATTAATAAACATCACCCATATTGCACTTAAAGTAAACCTCGAGATAAGATTTTTAATTAAATACTTTAATTAAAATTTCATGGAATTTAGTACTCAAATTTACTACATAAGCCTTCCAGAAGTATTTTGCAATTGATCTTATCTTTTGTGGAGTGGGAGAGAGGCTATATTGCTGGTTTTGTAGGTTATTCCTAATATTTATTATATTCATTGACGGTCATATTAACTTAAACCTTTATTTAAAGTAGTTTTAACAAAATATTAAGACCTTAGTTTTATTTATTTCTTAAATAATGATTAAAAATTTAGAGCAGATAGTTAAAGCTCTTTTGAAGGCTAAGAAATAGAAGAATAATTACAAAATATAATTAGTTTACATTTGTATACATTAGTGTGTTTCTGCTATAATCCACATTCTACACGTTTAGCAAAATAACACTCATTTTTAGATATTTACACTTATTCACACTTAAAGCATATCTATTGTAATTGTTGAGTTAAAATTTATAAACTGCTGAATTTAAATATTTTAAATAGTATTTGTTAAATTATTATCAATCCACAATTTAACTAACAGACTTTTTGGCAATTCACATCGTTTAATGAAATTACAAATGTGAATTTTATTTTACCATGAAAAAATAGTATTTTTGACTCATGTAAATTGAGTTTAAATGAATTTTGAACATTTGTATATCCAAAATCCCGATTTCCCAAATCGTTATATTTCTCCCGAAAAATTATTTTCTTACCTACAGACCAATCTCAGCGATTATATTTTGGAGATAGGAAGATCATATTTAGACAAGCCTATTTATAAATTAACTGTTGGAAACGGAAACATAAAAGTCTTAGCATGGTCACAAATGCACGGTAATGAATCGAACGCTACTCATGCAATGCTTGATCTTTTAATGACATTGGATAAAACTCCTGAAATGAAAGACAAACTTTTCAGTCAGATAAGTTTAGATTTTATCTTTATGCTAAATCCTGATGGTTCGGAAAGATGGACAAGACTCAATGCTGCAGAAATCGATCTGAACAGAGATTTCCATAATGAGGCAAGTAAAGAAATCAAATTCCTAAAGAAAATAGCTGCTGAAACAAAATATGATTATGCTCTGAATCTTCATGAGCAGCGTACAATTTTCACAACAGATGGCATACATCCTGCAACACTCTCCTTTTTGGCACCTTCAGAAAACGAGGAAAGAACCATTACGGAAAACCGAAAAAAATGTATGGCAGTGATCGGGCAGGTTTATGAATATTTAAAAGAATTAATTCCCAATCAGATCGGGCGGTATTCTGATGAGTTCTATCCCACTTCTACGGGTGATAATTTTATCAAAGCAGGAATGCCGACCATTTTATTTGAAGGTGGACATTTTATTGATGACTACACACGAAAAGGAACGAGAAAGTATTACACAATCGCCTTATATTATGCTCTAAAAGCAATCAGTGAATTAAAATCTGCAATTACAGGCTGGGAAAAATATCTGGAAATTCCGGAAAATCAGGAAACACATTATGATATTGTCTACAGAAATGTGAAATTGAATACAGATCATGAATGCGTTCTCGATATTGCTGTTCAGTACAGAGAAATTTTTGAAGAAGGAAAAGAAGAAATATCTTTTATCCCTTTTGTAATAGAAGTTGGAGAAGTTAAGAAAAGAAAAGGCTGGCTCGAAATCGACTGTACAGGAAAAAAGTTTGTCAGTGATACAAAATATCCGAAACTGGATTCGGAAGTCAGTTTCAAAATAGAGGAATAAAAAAAGCGGAACAATTTTGTTCCGCTTTTCTTTTAATTTTATGGTGCATTAGTTGACAACTTTAATTCCGTTGGCTACAAATCTGATCTCTTCTTTTGGTTTTGTGATCGCATCAATTTCAGCTTGAGGCTTTTTAGCATCTTCTGCGTAATGCTTCTGTTCGTCGATAGAAGTTACTTTTCTTTCAGCATTGCCCTCTAAAACTACATTTTTACCTTTCAAAGCTGTTGGTACGAAAAACCCATAGTCTTTCATTTTTACAAAAAACTGAGTATCATCTTCAGTTTGAATCGTCAACCAGCAACCTTTTTTATCGCAAACGTCAACCACTTTTCCTTTGATGGCAACGTTCTCAACTTTTTTGTTGTCTTTTTTTAATTTTTTTGCAAGTTTATCAACAGTCATCGCTTTAGATTCTGATGAAGCTACAACAGATCCGTAAGTATCACCTACGATTGCATTTCCTGCAGGTGGACCAGATTTCTTCTGTTCCTGTGCGAATGCTAATGAAGAGGCGCTTACTGCCACTAAAAATAATATGGATTTTAATTTCATTTTTAATATTTTTTCCAAAATTAATAATAAAATTTGAATTAAGATAGATTATAGAGTTGATAAAAAACAGTTTGTTTCTCAATTCAAAACAAAATTCAAAAACAATTGCATATTTATCTATATTTGAGGGTAATATTTGAATATGCAAAAAAAACTAAAACTCTGGGACGCCACGATGCTCGTAATGGGCTCCATGATCGGTAGCGGAATCTTTATCGTAAGTGCAGATATGATGCGAAACCTCGGTTCCGGCTACTGGATGATTGTTGTCTGGGTCATCACTGGAATCATGACCGTTGCTGCAGCAATCAGCTATGGTGAATTGTCAGCATTATTTCCAAAAGCTGGCGGACAATACACGTATCTCACAGAAATTTTTGGTAAAAAAATGGGTTTCCTTTATGGATGGGGATTGTTTACGGTGATTCAGACCGGAACGATTGCTGCCGTTGCAATGGCTTTCGGTAAGTTTACTGCCTATCTGATTCCTTCGCTCAATGATGCAGTTCCTATTTTCCAAAGTGGTGAGTTTAAAATTACATGGATTCAAATGTTGGCAATTGCCATTATCATTTTGCTTACCTACATCAATACAAGAGGTGTGGAAAGTGGAAAAATCCTTCAAAACTTATTTACAGGTTCAAAAATAGTAGCTTTATTAGGATTGATTGCTGCAGGTTTTATTTTTGTAGATTTTTCACATTTGGCAGAAAACTTCAGCTTCGGAAACAATGCATTTAACAATATCGATAAAGACGCAGAAGGAAATTTTTTGAAAACCGGTTGGAAATCGATTGACGGAATGACTTTAATGGGCGGGATTGCCGCAGCAATGGTAGGATCTGTTTTCAGTTCTGTAGCTTGGGAAAGCGTGACTTTCGTTTCAGGTGAAATTGAAAACCCTAAGAAAAATGTTGTGAAAGCAATGATCTTAGGAACTTCCGCAGTGATGCTTTTATATATCGCAGTGAATTTTGTTTACTTAAATGCGATCGACCGAGATTCCATCGCATTTGCAGCGAATGACAGAGTAGCGGTAGCTGCATCACAGAATATCTTCGGAAGTGCAGGAACGGTAATTATTGCGGTTCTTGTAATGGTTTCAACTTTTGGCTGCAACAACGGATTGATCTTAGCCGGAGCAAGAGTTTTCCAGACGATGGCAAAAGATGGTCTTTTTTTCAAATCTGCCATTGAGAATAATAAAAACGATGTTCCGTCAAATGCGCTTTGGATGCAGGGAATTTGGGCATCTGTTTTATGTCTGAGCGGACAGTATGGAAATCTTTTAGACATGATTTCATTCGTTATCGTTTTGTTTTATATGATCACCGTTTTCGGAGTTATTTATCTGAGATTCAAACAGCCTAATCTCGAAAGACCTTACAAAACATGGTTGTATCCCATTACTCCGATTATTTATCTGGTGATAGGAACGGTTTTCTGCGTTCTTCTTCTGATCTACAAACAGCAATACACCTGGCCAGGATTTTTGATTGTTTTACTCGGACTTCCAGTGTATTATATTATCAATATGAATAAAAAAACGGATTCATAATTCTTCAGGAGCTTAATCCCGCTTTCACTACTCGCTTTTTCCTGAATTTCGGCGGCGGCTTTGCCGCCGCCGAAATTCAGGAAAAGAGCTCAAACATGCCGTTCAATCGGGGCTAGGAATTTGCGTATAGTTCAAGTTTCGGCAATGCGAGAAGCGCAGCAACAAAGCAATCTTTAAATAAAATAGAAGAGCATTTTAATAGAATGTCAATTTTTCAAACTAAACAATTGTAAGTTATAAAAAACTTTGTGACCTTCTTATAAGTGGAACGTCTTCGTGTAACTTAAAAGTAGGAAGTAATCAAAAATCTTTTTGAGCTCTGCATTTAAAATAATTTTAGCTACTAACTTAGTATGAATGTACGTTTTATTAATCATAACACTAAAATCATCAGTCGTTTTGTCATTGATAGTCAATGACAAACAAACCGTTAAAAGCTAAGTTATTACTAATTACGGACATTCATTTAACTTAGACAAACAATTAAAGTTTCAAAAGATTATCATAAATTATTTCCCGAAAATGATTAATTTGGTATTTCATTTTAAATAATGACACCAAAAAAATAAAATAGAGAATAAAATCTATGGACACACCAAATTACAGAATGCCTTTTGTGCCATCAATACTGATGTCTGAAGGTGGGAGTATAGAAACCTGCGATATGGGTGAAAGTATTGCCCACAATATCATGCTTCTGATCACTACCAAAAAAGGCGAAAACAGATATGACGAAAATTACGGAAACGACGTTTGGAATCTGGAATTTGACAACGGCGTTACATCAGCCGTATGGGAAAGCGTTTTTATTAAAAGCCTTAAACGTCAGATTCAGGAGTTTGAACCCAGAATTGTTCAGCCACAGATTGATGCTCATGTAGAAATTGTGGAACACAACTACGACACAAAAGAGCATACGGAAATCAAGAAAAAAGTAAAAATAGCCATCAATGCCAAAATGGAAGACTCAGGAGAACGATTCAGTTTTTCCACTGAGCTTTTTCTGAGTCCTATGTCTATTGATTAATCACCTACCTTATCACAAACATGAATTTAGATCAGAATATCTATTCAAAAGAATCTGTAAAAGCCAGAATGTTGCAGAATGCGACAAAAGTCTGGGGATTGAAAAGTCCGCAGTCGCTGGATCCTTTTGTTAAGCTTTTAATTGATGCTTTCAGTACGGAAGTTTTTAAGGCCAATAATGAAATTCAGACTGTTAATGCGAGAATTTTAGAAAAGCTTGCGAAGCTTTTAACACCGTCAATTTATACCCATCCGATTCCGGCTCATGCCGTCGCCTATACTTTACCTTTCGAATCATCAGAAATTTTGCTGGAGCATACAGAGTTTTTTTTCAGAAAACAGATGAGCTCCACGGTAAAATCCGAATCAGACAAACAGCTCAATATTCCTTTTACACCGATCGGAAGTATAAGAACCAATAAAGCGCAGACCGCCGTTATGTTTGTAGGAAATACCTGCTACAGTATTGACGAGCGTTTAAACAAAATTCCGATTTCAAGATTTCAGGGAAAACCTTCTGATTATAGAAAAATTACAATAGGAATTGATGTTTCAAAATATTCAAACGAGAAATTTCCCAGAACATTAGGGATTTTCTGTTCAAATCCTGCATTCGAGCATTTGGATTATGTGTATAAACTGCTTCCTTACATTACAGTTTCAAGCAACGGAAATCCATTATTTGTGAAGGAAGGTTTGACGTATCTTAAAAAAGAGCAGTCTGAAGGGTACGAACAGCTTTTTCACGAACAGTCAATTCAGACAAAAATAATTGAAGACATCAAAAGTATTTATCATCATAAATTCATTGAGGTGATGGGACTTTCGAGAGATCTGTTCTTAGAATCGGGAAAACTTCCCCAGGATTTGGATTTTCTGAATGACAGAGAAGAAATCCAGAAATACATCAGCGGAAAGTCTTTTCTGTGGTTGACTTTTGAATTTCCACCCCAGTTTTCGGCGGAGATTTTAGATAATTTTACGTTTGTTCTCAATGCGTTTCCAATTTACAACCGTGGCTGGAAAAAAACGGAGTACAGTCTTGACATCATGGGAAACAATATTCCTCTGATCACGGAAGAAGGAGAGCATTTTCTGTATGTAGATGAAGTGCAGGACGGAGAAGGGAGAAAGTACACAGAAATTCCCTTCACACCTTCAGATGATTTAAAAAAAGGTTTATACACCGTAAGAAAAGGCGGAATGGAACGTTTCAACAATAGAAATGCGGTTGATATGATTTCTAATGTACTCGAATTGACAAGAGATGAAATTGCTGCTTTCTCATTATTAAACCGTGATAATGTAAAAGGAATGCTCAGCGAAATGTCTGACAAAATGAAATCGATGGTGCAGAAAGTTAATAATGCTAAAAGAAATATCAGGCAGGAACTCAATTATGTCATCATGGAACCGGTGGAAAAAACCGATCATACTTATGCTTCCTTCTGGATTACTCATTGCACATTTGCCAATCATATGCGACCGGGAACAGAGCTTTCCAATCAGGTAAAATCTCAGTCACTGGTGCTGTTAACAGAAACCATCGGTGGTGCAGAAGAGCAAAAAGGCTCAGACAGTATTCAGGCTTACAAATATGCTTTGACGACAAGAGATAAAATAATTTCTCTCGAAGATGTGAAAAATTACGTAAGAATGGTTTTAAAAGATGAGTTAAAAGATGTTCGTGTAAAAAGAGGAACAATGATCAGCATCAAGCCGAAAGAAGGCTTTGTACGAACTGTTGAAGTTGAGGTCATTCCGCAGAATTATTCTTTCTATGGAAGGGTGTACTGGGAAAATATGGCAAATATTCTGCGAAATCAAATCATTTCCAAAGCAATTGACGGAATTGAATATAGGGTGATGGTCACAAATGAAGACACCGATCTTTTTTAAAATATAATACACTAAAAAAATTTATATATGAAAAAAATAATTGTATTTGCTTTAGCAATAACAATGAGTACGGTGACAAGCTGTAAAAAAGAACTGGACAAAATTGGCGATGCTGTAATAAAAGCAGGTGAAAATAATTCTCAGGCGATTATTGATTTCAATAATGATTTTTTAGATTCTTATAAAAGCTCGTCAAGACACATTGAGGGTATTTTAAAATATGCGGAATCTGCTCTTACCAAAGCAAAAGGCGGTGATGTGATGATCATGCCGATCGTAATCAGTTCGATGGATTATTCTTTAAGTAAAATAAAAGAAGTTCCTTCAGGATTTGAAAATGAAAGGAAAATCATTGAGACAGACTTTAATACATACAAAATCAAAAAAGAAAATATTGAAAAGAAGTATGAAGCACTGAAATCTTATATGACCTCTGAAGATTATAAAGATGACAAAGGTGCAAAAGCAGAAATCTTAAAAAAAGAAATTGATAACGAGGCGCAGGCATTTTTCACTGCAGGAGAAAATATCCTGGCAAAAATAAAACCTGCAACAGATGCGGCAGAAGAAGTGATACTGAAAGATCACCCGATGAAAGAATTTATTGTCTCGTCCAAAAGCCTGATGAATTCTATGGATTCTGTAATGGATGTTTTGGATAAACAGTATGAAGGAAACTTCAATGAAGCCGAAGCTCAGAAAAAATACGACGAGTTTGCAAAGGCTGTAGAAAATAATGCCGGCAAGACTTTTGATGTAAAAGATCCGCAGTATGCACACAAAAAAACTCAGTTTGAAAGCGTTAATAAAGATGCTTCAGAATTTCTAGATCAGTTCCGGAAATTGATAAGAGATTCAAAATCTTCCGGAAGAATCGGAGATTCAAACATCAGGGAAATGGATGCTGCTTATGAGTCTGTTCTTAATTCTTACAATAATTTTGTAAAATAGTGTTCACTAAAAAACAATAATTAATATTAGCCGGTCATCTGAACCGGTTTTTCATTTTAAAATTCTAAGGAATTGTCTTAATTATTATGATTTAATTTAATACAAAAATTTAACAAAATTCCGTAATTTTGCAAATCGTGATTTTCATGTAAGATCACCCCAAATTATGAGTGAATCAAAAGAATATATAGAAGTTTACGGAGCCAGAGAACACAATCTTAAAAATATTGATGTCAAAATTCCACGAAACGAACTGGTAGTAATTACCGGACTTTCCGGAAGCGGAAAATCGTCATTGGCTTTTGATACGATTTTTGCCGAAGGTCAGCGTCGTTACATCGAAACTTTCTCTGCTTATGCACGTCAGTTTTTAGGAGGTTTGGAACGTCCCGATGTTGATAAAATAGAAGGGCTTTCTCCCGTAATTGCCATTGAGCAAAAAACGACCAACAAAAATCCACGTTCTACGGTTGGAACGGTGACTGAGCTTTACGATTACCTTCGTCTTTTGTTTGCAAGAGTTTCAGATGCTTACTCGTTGTCTTCAGGAAAAAAATTGGTTAGCTACACCGAAGATCAGATTCTTGATACCATCAAAGAAAACTATAAAGGCGAAAAGCTGATGTTGATGGCTCCGGTTGTTCGTTCAAGAAAAGGTCATTATCATGAATTATTTATTCAGATGGCTAAAAAAGGATACGGACAGGCAAGAATTGATGGCGAATTGCAGGATATTGAATATGATTTAAAGCTAGACCGTTACAAAACCCACGACATCGATATTGTCATCGACCGTTGGATCATTGGTGAATCTGCTTCAGAAGCCAGAATGGAAAAATCACTGAGAACCGCAATGGAAATGGGGGAAGGCGTAATCGGAATTCAAAAACTGGGAAGTACAGAAATCGAATATTTTTCAAAAAATTTGATGGATGCCGAAACAGGTCATTCATTAGCTTTACCGGAACCCAATACCTTTTCTTTTAACTCTCCGAAAGGAAGCTGCCCAAGCTGTAAAGGTTTAGGAACAATCAAAAAAATCAACACCGATTATTTTGTTGAAAATCCTAAATTATCCATTAACCAGGGAGGTTTATTGCCTTTGGAAGATATAAAATCGAATAAATGGATTGTAGCTCAGATCAAAAATATACTTGAAATCTTTGGGTTGGGATTGACGACTCCGTTTAAGGATATTCCGCAGGAAGCACTGGATTATATGTATCACGGTTGCCACAAAGAATTTAATAAAGACCTGAAATACGCAGGAATTACCAAAAAAATAAAAATCAGCTTTGATGGTTTGATTCCTTTTATGGAAGAAATCATTGATGAAAAAGAATCTTACGAAGGTATTTTGCTTGAAAGACATTTCACGACCGAAGAAACCTGTCCTGAATGTAAAGGAACACGTCTTCAGCCGGGAAGTTTAAGTTTTAAAATCGACGGAAAAAATATCGCTGAAATCAATGCTTTGAGTTTATCTGACCTGAAAGAATGGTTAGCAGATGTGAAAGATAAGTTTTCAGAAAAAAAAGGAATTATTGCTCACGAAATTTTAAAGGAAATAGAAACCAGACTTCAGTTTTTACTGGATGTTGGTTTAGAGTATTTAAGTCTGAGCAGAAGTTCAAAAACCCTTTCGGGAGGGGAATCTCAGAGAATTCGTCTGGCAACCCAGATTGGCTCTCAGTTGGTTAATGTTTTATATATTTTGGATGAACCGAGTATCGGTTTGCACCAGAGAGATAATGAAAGACTGATCAAATCTTTAAAAAATCTTCGTGACATCGGAAACTCTGTATTGGTGGTAGAGCATGACAAAGATATGATCATGGAAGCCGATGAGGTTCTGGATATTGGTCCGAGAGCCGGAAAATTCGGTGGAGAGATTCTTTGGCAGGGAAAACCGAAAGATTTATTAAAAGCAGATACAATTACCGCAGATTACATTAATGGGAAAAGAAAAATTGCCATTCCGGAAGTCAGAAGAGAAGGAAATGGGAAAAGTATTGTCTTAAAAGGTGCTACAGGAAACAATCTTAAAAATGTAACGCTTGATATTCCGCTAGGAAAATTGGTAGTGGTAACAGGAATTTCAGGAAGCGGAAAATCTTCTCTGATCAACGGAACTTTATATCCAATCCTGAACAAACATTTTTACAGAGCCGTTCAGGAACCTTTACCTTACAAAAAAGTGGAAGGTCTTGATAACATTGATAAAATTGTAGATGTAGACCAGACTCCGATTGGTAGAACGCCCCGTTCAAATCCTGCAACGTACACAGGAATGTTTACCGATATCAGGAATTTATTTTCTGAATTGCCTGAAAGTAAAATCCGTGGTTACAAACCGGGAAGATTTTCTTTCAACGTAAAAGGAGGAAGATGCGAAACTTGTCAGGGAGGCGGTTTGAAAGTGATTGAAATGAACTTTTTACCTGATGTTTACGTGCATTGCGAAACCTGCAACGGAAAACGTTTCAACAGAGAAACGCTGGAAGTACGTTACAAAGGAAAATCGATTTCTGATGTTTTGGATATGACGATTGATGAAGCAGTAGATTTCTTCCAGCCAATTCCAAAGATTTTTGCAAGAGTGAAAACTTTACAGGATGTTGGTTTGGGTTACATTACAATGGGACAGCAGTCGACCACACTTTCCGGTGGTGAAGCGCAACGTATCAAACTGGCAACAGAACTCGCAAAAAGACAGACCGGAAATACTTTATATATTCTTGATGAACCCACAACCGGACTTCATTTTGAAGATGTGAAAATTCTGATGGATGCTATCAATAAGTTAGTAGAATTAGGAAATTCATTCATCATCATCGAACATAATATGGATGTCATCAAACTGGCAGATCATATTATTGACGTCGGTCCTGAAGGCGGAAAATATGGCGGTGAGATTATTGCCAAAGGAACTCCGGAAGAGATTATTAAATCGAAGAAGAGTTTGACAGGGAAGTATTTGAAGAAGGAGATGTAATAAATTTAAAAAATCTACATCATCTTTGTCATTCCGCAGGAATCTAAACTATTACTTTAAATTCACTGTTGAGATTCTTGCGAAATAACAAACACAATATAACTAAGGCTAAACTTATAATGTTTAGCCTTTTTTTGTGGCCAAAATTTAACTCCCAATGTTAATAATTCAATTATTTTTAAAATTTAATTAATTGAATAACAGTAATTTATATTTCAATGTTAACTCAATGTTAACTCAATGTGAAATTAGTATGAATATTTTTTATATCTTTGAATTAGAAATCAAAACAAGTTTAATATCTAATTTAAAATCAAAGACATATGAAAAATAAAATCCAAATATTTGTTGCTTCTCTTTTCGCATTAGGATTAACAGCAATCGCAGGAAATGTAAAAGCTCAAACGACTTCGAGCAATACGATTCAGGAAGTTCAGTTAAGTAAAAATGACGCCTTCAATGAAATCAGAAATTTGTTAATTCAAAATTTTGATTTTACAGGTTCTGATTACAAGCAGGGAATCGTTAATTCTGAAGTGAAATTTGATATTGCTGAAAATGGGAAGATCGTAAATGTACGTTCAAAAGGAGACTGCAAAAATGTGAGCAAAGAAATCGAAAATGTATTGAGTCATCTTCAATATAAAATTGATCCTAACAAACTGAATGAAAATATGATCGCATCATCTTTCGTAATGCCGGTAAGAGTTGATATCAACAACAGATAATCAGAAATAATATATACAATTTCCCTTGAACTGCTTGAAAAAGCAGTTTTTTTATTTCCTGTAATTGCATACATTTGGCTTTAAATTTTACCTACTGTGAATCCCATTCTTGATGTTATCGTCCGTTCTCTTTGCGTTTATCTTTTCATGGTAATCGCAATCAGGTTATTTGGGAAAAATCAGCTTTCACAGCTTAATGCAGGCGATGTTGTTTTGCTGTTGTTAATTTCAAATGCCGTACAGAATGCAATGGTCGGTGAGAATACTTCGCTGGAAGGTGGAATTGTTGCTGCGTTGGTATTATTTGCCGCCAATTTTACTTTAAAGAGACTGATGTTTTCCAGCCGTTCGTTTGCAAGTTTTATGGAGGCGGATCCTGTAATTTTAGTGAAAGACGGAACTGTAGACCATGTAGCGTTACGAAAAGTAAAAATTACCTTTGACGAAATCAACGAAGCCATCCGAGAACACGGAATTGAAACCATTGAGAATGTAAAGCTTGCAATTCTGGAAGTTGACGGAAACATAAGTGTGATTTCGGAGGACGAGAAAGACAAGCAGACCCATTATTCGAGAATCAAAAGAAAAAATAAAAGAAAATATCATTAAAATGAACTACGAAATTAGAGAAATGCTTCCTAAAGACGAGACTCGCGTGATGGAAATTTTTCAACAGGGAATAGACAGCGGAATTGCGACTTTTGATACCGAACTTCCCAACGTTGAGGTTTGGAATACCAGCTTTATTAACGACTGTCGCTGGGTTTTGGAAAACGAAACCGGGGTTGTAGCTGGCTGGTGCGCTTTGAAGCCTGTAAGCAAAAGAGAATGTTTCAAAGGTGTGGCAGAAGTAAGCATTTATTTTGATCAAAACTTTGTAGGGAAAGGTTTGGGTACTCTTTTATTAAAAAAGCTTATCAATGACAGTGAAAACCACGGATTCTGGACTCTGCAATCCAACATTTTTCCGGAGAATGAAGCCTCGATTAAATTTCATTTGAAAAACGGTTTCAGAAGCGTGGGAATTCGCGAAAAGGTCGGGCAGCTTCATGGTGAATGGAAAGATCTTGTGATGCTGGAAAGAAGAAGCCCGAATATATTGTAGAACTAAATACGTTTTTAACTGTAGTGATAATCTTTTGGCATTTTGATTGTATCAATACTAACCGTCAATTAAAATTTCAAAGATATGAAAGTCGTCAAAAGCACAATCGTACTATTTCTGATTGCGGGATTTTTTTCATCATGTATCCCGCATCCCGGACGAAGACCAATGCCACCCGGACATGACAAGAAGGTGCAGGAGCTAAAAGAACGTCATCCAAGCAACAGAAATAAATAATCATTATTATTTGATTATTTAAAATAAAATTACCCTGTTTATTATCATTTATTTAAATTTTTTGGCATTATGATTGTTGATCAAAAGATTGAAAAGTTTAAAATAAAATTTATGAAAGGATTATTGAGGGCAGCTTCTGCGATAGTTTTGGTAAGTACGATGCTGATATCGTGCGTAGTACACGATCATCATCATGTAAGAAGGGTTCCGCCGGGACACGCAAAGAAAATCTATGGGGGAAGTGCGAAGCATTACGCTCCCGGACAAGTTAAGAAAAGAGGACATCATCACCATGGAAGACATTAGCATAAAAAAGCTCCGATTCGGAGCTTTTTTCGTTAATTGAAAATTCTATAATCTGGTCTTTTTCGGATTTAAAAATGTATTGAAGATCATTACTTCATGCCCAAATTTTTTTTCTATAATTTCACTTATATTTTTTAATTCGCTTTCCATAAATTCTCCTCTTTTTTCATCATCATCAAACATGAGGAGCAGGTTGTAATTTTTACCGTCCTCAATATAGTCACTGTGTACTTCAGACAAGATATATTTTTCTACGTCCATCAGATTTTCAGTCATCAGAATCAATGTGTCATCAACGTAATTTTCCCATTCTCCGATATTGCTTTTTGTACAATGGAAAGTAATGCTTAATACGCTCATATTTTAAGAATTTTTAAGATTATTTGAATAAATAGTTCAGCAAAAATCGGTAAAATTTTCGTAAATTAGCCCGTTATTAAATATTCAAAATAAATAGTTTTCAGGTTGTTTTTTAAACATCTGATTATCATTACAATAAAAGTTATATATGCAAAAAGAAGGAGAAAGATTGATTCCTATCAACATCGTTGATGAAATGAAGTCATCTTATATTGATTATTCAATGTCCGTTATTGTTTCCAGAGCTTTACCGGATGTAAGAGATGGCTTGAAACCTGTTCATAGAAGAGTACTTTATGGTATGTATGGATTAGGGGTTTTTTCAAACAGAAAATACTTAAAATCTGCAAGAATCGTAGGAGATGTTTTAGGTAAATATCACCCACACGGAGATTCTTCTGTATACGATGCAATGGTGAGAATGGCTCAGCCGTGGAGTCTACGTTATCCACAGGTTGACGGGCAGGGTAACTTTGGTTCAATGGATGGTGACCCGCCTGCAGCAATGCGTTACACCGAAGCAAGATTAAAGAAAATTTCAGACGATATATTATCAGATCTTGATAAAGAAACGGTAGATTTTCAGAATAACTTTGATGACAGTCTGACGGAACCAAGCGTGATGCCTACAAAAATTCCAAATCTTTTGGTAAACGGTACTTCAGGTATCGCAGTAGGGATGGCAACCAATATGGCTCCGCATAATTTATCTGAAGCTGTAGATGCGATCACCGCATATATCGACAACAGAGAAATTACAATTGATGAATTGATGCAGCACATTGTTGCTCCCGATTTTCCAACAGGTGGAATCATCTATGGGTATGACGGGGTAAGAGATGCTTTCCATACAGGAAGAGGAAGGGTAGTTCTAAGAGCAAAAGTAAGTTTTGAGGAAGTTCATAACAGAAATGCTATTATTGTAACTGAGATACCTTATCAGGTGAATAAGGCTGAAATGATAGCCAGAACAGCTGAATTGGTAAAAGATGAAAAAATTCCCGGTATCTTCGAAATCAGAGATGAATCCGACAGAAACGGGATGCGTATTGTTTATGAATTGAAAAACGATGCGATTCCCAATGTTGTTTTAAACCTATTATATAAATATACTTCACTTCAGACCTCTTTCAGTGTCAACAATATCGCATTGGTACACGGAAGACCTGAGCAGTTGAATTTAAAAGACATTATCCATCATTTTGTTGAGCACAGACACGTTATCATCGTAAGAAGAACGGAATATGAGCTTAAAAAAGCGAGAGAAAGAGCACACATTCTTGAAGGTTTCATGAAGGTGATCGGAACTCAGGATTCTCTGGATAAAGCGATTTCTATTATTCGTCATAGTGCAACTCCGCAGGCGGCAAAAGAAGGAATTATTCAGGAATTTGATCTTTCTGAACTTCAGGCTCAGGCAATTTTAGATCTTCGTTTGGCTCGTTTGACAGGAATGGAGCTTGACAAGATCCGTGATGAGTATGAAGCAATTATGAAAGAAATTAATAATTTGGAGGATATTTTGGCAAACGAACCAAGAAGATTCCAGATCATTAAAGATGAATTAATTGAAATTAAAGAAAAATACGGTGATGAAAGAAGAACGGAAATAGATTATTCAGGAGGTGAAATGTCTATTGAAGATATTATCCCGAATGAAGCGGTAGTTCTTACGATTTCTCACGCAGGATATGTGAAGAGAACGTTGCTTTCAGAATACAAAATTCAGAGCAGAGGTGGGGTAGGAAATAAAGCAGCAACAACTAGAGATTCAGATTTCTTAGAATATATTGTGTCTGCAACCAATCACCAGTATATGTTGTTCTTTACCGAAAAAGGTAAATGTTACTGGCTAAGAGTATTTGAAATTCCTGAAGGTTCTAAAACAGCGAAAGGAAGAGCAGTACAAAACTTAATCAATATCGAACCGGATGATAAGATCAAAGCATACATCAGAACCAATAATTTAAAGGATGCTGAATACGTCAATCAGATGAGCGTTGTAATGGTAACCAAAAACGGTACAATTAAGAAAACGTCTCTTGAAGCATATTCCAGACCTAGAGTGAATGGTGTCAATGCAATTGAAATCAGAGATAATGACATGTTGCTTGGTGCATATCTTACAAACGGAACTTCTGAGATCATGATTGCGACAAAGAACGGTAAATGTATCCGTTTCCCTGAAGCAAAAGTGAGAGAAGTAGGTAGAGGTTCTATCGGAGTCCGCGGGATCAGCATGGAAGATAATGATGAGGTTATTGGTATGATTGTTGTGAACGACTTGGAAAATGATACAGTTCTTGTGGTATCTGAGAAAGGATATGGTAAGAGAACTGCTGTTGAAGACTACAGAATTACCAACAGAGGCGGTAAAGGTGTTATTACTTTAAATATCACTGAAAAAACAGGTAATCTTATTGCTATTCAAAATGTTACCGATGATGATGGGTTAATGATTATCAATAAATCCGGAGTTGCCATCAGAATGAATATGAACGAGATGCGTGTAATGGGTAGAAATACTCAGGGTGTGAAAATGATCAATCTGAAAAAGAATGACGAAATTGCAGCCATCGCAAAAGTTGAAATGGATAAAGACGTTGTGGAAGAAGAAGAACTTTTAGAAGGTACAGAAGCAACAGCAATTCCTACAGACGAAAGTGATGCTCCGGAAATAGAAAACAATACTGAAAATGAAGATTCAGCTGACGAAACTGAAAATTCAGATTCTCAAGAATAATTAATATAAAAAAAATTGTTATTATGAAAAAGCTAATTTTAGGTATAGCTATCGTTTCATCGGCGTTTGTTTTCGGACAGAAGCAGGATGCAAAAGATGTAAATGCGCAATTACAGGCTTCTAATAAAGCAGCAATGGATGCTTATCAGGCAAAAAATTATACCGTAGCTGCACCAAAGTTTTTAGAGGTTTATAATTTGATGAAAGCAAATGGTCAGGACGATAAAATCTATATGTATTATGCAGGATTAAGCTATGCTCTTGCAAATAATATCGATGAATCCATAAAAATTTATACTGATTTAATTAATTCGGGTTATACAGGGGTACAAACACAGTATACAGCAAAAGCTGTAAAAACTGGCGAAGTAACTCCACTTGATAAAAATACCTGGGATCTGCTGAAAAAATCATCTTCAAAAGATTATACAGATTTTAAAACAGAGCAGACCAAAAGTGTTGAGCCGGATTTGTACGAAACTTTGTCAACATTACTTTTGAATGCTAAAAAGAATGACGAAGCTTTGGCAATTATTGAGAAAGGTTTGGCAAAATACCCTAACAATGCAAAATTGAAAGAATATCAGGGTTCAGCTTTGTATGCTACAGGGAATACTGATAAATTTATGACAAATCTGAAAGAGCAGTTGGCCAAGAATCCTAATGACGGAACCAATTGGTACAATTTAGGAGTTTTACAGTCAAAAAATCCTGCTACTACAAATGATGCGATTGCTTCATTCCAAAAAGCGATTCAGCTTGCCTCTAATGATCCAAAATTATCTAACAATGCTAATCAGAATTTAGTATATACACTCATTGGTGATGATGCTAAAGCGGTTGAAAGCATCAACGCTTTAAGAAAATCTAATCCGGATGAAGCTACAAAGTTAATTGAAGAAAGAAGAGATAGATTTAATAAAGCTTTGCCTTACGCAGAGAAATGGTATCAGACAAATCCTGAAAGTATTGATGCTGTATCAACTTTGAGAGAGATCTATGGCATAACAAAAAATCAGGCAAAAGCCACTGAAATGAAAGCTAAAGAAGCTGAACTTCAGGCAAAACAACCAAAATAATTTCAAGCAATTGAATTTTAATATCAACCGAAACAGATTTGTTTCGGTTTTTTTCTTTATTTAAAAAGATTCAGAATTCAACAAGTTTATACACGATTATCATCGGAAATCAACTTAAAATTTCTTTGTAATTCCGTATCTTTGGGAAAAATTTTTACAAAATGATCGAGTGGAAAACCGTCAGAGAATACGAAGATATTACCTATAAAAAATGCAATGGTGTTGCAAGAATTGCCTTCAACAGACCTGAAGTTCGTAATGCTTTCAGACCAAAAACAACCTCAGAATTATATGATGCTTTTTATGATGCTTACGAAGATTCATCGATAGGTGTAGTTTTGCTTTCGGGTGAAGGACCAAGTACCAAAGACGGAGGCTGGGCTTTTTGCAGCGGAGGTGATCAGAATGCAAGGGGTCAGCAAGGTTATGTAGGTGATGACGGAAGACACCGATTAAATATTTTGGAAGTTCAGCGTTTGATCCGTTTTATGCCAAAAGCTGTGATTGCTGTGGTTCCGGGTTGGGCAGTTGGTGGTGGTCACTCTCTTCACGTAGTTTGCGATTTGACGTTAGCAAGCAAAGAGCACGCTATTTTCAAACAAACTGATGCCGATGTGACAAGCTTCGACGGTGGTTATGGTTCTGCTTACCTGGCGAAAATGGTCGGGCAGAAAAAAGCCCGTGAAATTTTCTTTTTAGGAAGAAATTATTCAGCTCAGGAAGCTTTGGAAATGGGAATGGTCAATGCCGTGATTCCTCATGACGAACTGGAAGATACTGCGTACGAATGGGCACAGGAAATTTTAGCCAAATCTCCTACCTCGATCAGAATGCTGAAATTTGCAATGAATCTTACAGACGACGGAATGGTAGGTCAGCAGATTTTTGCAGGTGAAGCAACTCGTCTGGCTTACATGACGGAAGAAGCAAAAGAAGGCAGAAATGCGTTTCTTGAAAAAAGAAAGCCTGATTTCGGAAAAGATCAGTGGATTTCATAAAACTATAACATGACTAAATTTATCCTACAATATAGTCAACAACTTAAGCTCTTACAGATTCAGCAAATTCTAAAGATTATAACAATAAGTCTGCTTTACTTGCAAAATCTGTGAGAGATTTATAATCACATGGAACAAAACTTTCAAAACCGTCAGATTTTTGATCTGGAAATTCCGGATTTCAGCGATTTGAAACTCATATCGGTCTCACCAAAGTATCTTCAGATTATTTTGTTGAATCTCGGTCTGTTCACAATTTTTATAATCGGGGCGGTTGCGGTTTCTTTTTACTTTTTTTATTTTAATCTGAGCTTATTTCAGGTTTTGACAATCATTATCGGAATTTTTCTGATAGTTATTTTTATTTATCTGAATGTTCTCATTGGTTTTAAATTCAGGAAATATGCGGTTCGTGAAAAAGATATTATTTATCAATACGGCTGGTTGAAACGAAGCATAATTATTATTCCGTTCAACAGAATTCAGCATATCAAAGTAGAACAGGGATGGTTTTCTAAAATATTGAATCTAAAATCAATCTCTGTTTTTACAGCCGGTGTAAGTGGTGGAGATATTACAATAAATGGTCTGCCTGAAGACACTGCAGAAGGAATTAACCATCTTATCAGAGGAAGAATTTCGACCGAAAAAACAGAAGATGGAAGAGAAGCTTAACTCTTTTTTTCAGCCACAAAGACAGTCAAAAACAGGCATTATACTGCTTTTTCTGTATAATATCGGCATGGTAGTCAAAAACTTATGGGTGTTTGTCATTCTTTTTTTTGTCAGAAAAGATAATATTGCTTCGTGGATGATTTTTCCTGCGATCATTGTTGCGCTTTTGATCTTAATTGTATCTGCAGTTTTGCAATACTATCATTTTAAATATTATATTGATGAAGAAAACGAAGAGTTTGTCATTCACGAAGGAATTATAAATACATCGGTCACTAAAATTAAAAGGCAAAATATTCAGGAAGTCAATATTTCACAACCCTTTATTCATCGCTTTTTCAATATCTACAAATTAGAAATCGATACACCGGGAAGTTCAAAAAAAGAAGTAAAGATTTCGGCATTGACGAAAAAAAATGCAGTTGATCTTAAAAAATATCTTCTAACTGAAAAAAACACGGTAGAATTTCAAGAAACGCTGTCGTATAAAGATATCAACGAAGTTCATTCTATCAAAATATCTGCTCTCAGTATTTTAAAATACGGAATTACTGCAAATTATGTCCGAAGCTTTTTAGCATTGGTGAGTTTAATTATTTATGGCTTTTCCGAACTTGCGAATTTATTGAGAAAAACAGAGTTTGAGACACAATTAGATTATAATACCGTAGAATCGCAGTTTATGACCTTCTCTGTTCCTGTAATTCTAGGAATTATTTTAGCAGCCATCATTCTAGGGATATTAATAAATACAGTCCGTACAATTATCAAATTTTTCAACTTTAAAATCACCGAAAACAATCGCAGCTTTTCATTTGAATACGGCTTATTCAATACCCGGAATTCAATTGTAAATAAGTCAAAAGTACAGGTCGTTACCGAAACTCAAAACTGGCTTCAGAAGAAAATGAAGATTTCTTATTTAAAATTTCTTCAGATCGGGAGAAGTGAGGAAGAGGATCAAAAAAATGTGGCAGCCGTTCCCGGAATCAGTCACAATGAAAAATCAAAACTGATTGCATCGATTTGGAGAGAAAATCCCGTTTTTGAAGATCATCTGAATCCCAATTTCAGATTAATTATTATCAACACTTTTCAATGGATTGCGGTTCCATTACTCTTGATTTTTATTTTTGAAAAAACACTTATAGTAAATTACTGGTATTTAACAGTCATTTATATTGTTTTGGCAGAGCTGATTATCTTAATTTCTTTCAGAAATTTTAAATTATTTTACAGTGAAAGATTTATCAGGTTAAAATCAGGAATTTGGGATATTGATACACGAACTTTTGAGGTGGAAAAACTTCAGACTGTGAAAATTTCTCAGTATTTTTGGCAAAGAAAAACAAACTTAGGAAGTATCACTTTTTATACGTCTGCAGGACGTTTTAAAATGGTAGCCTTAGATTTTCTGAAAATCAGAAAACTGCTGAATTACTGTATTTATAAAATTGAAAATTCTAAGAATAATTAAATAAAATTTAATGTCAGACTGGATAAAAGCTGCAAGGCTGAGAACGTTACCGCTTTCTTTAAGCGGAATTATTATGGGTTCATTCATCGCAAAGTGGAGACTTTGGGGTGAAGGCGGAACCTGGAACTGGAAAATTTTTGCTTTGGCACTTTTGGTTACTTTATTGTATCAGATTTTGTCAAATTATGCCAATGATTATGGCGATGGAATAAAAGGAACCGATGCAAAAAGAGCATCTGAGGCAGAGACAAGAGCTGTAGCTTCCGGGAAAATTACGGCAAAACAAATGAGAAATGCTGTAATTTTGTTTTCCATATTATCTTTTGTGGCAACTATTGCTTTGTTATACATCTCTTTTATTCCTGAATATATGAATGAATTTTACATCTTCATAGGATTGGGAGTAGCAAGTATTTTAGCGGCAATAGGGTATACAGTAGGTAAAAAACCTTACGGGTACATGGGATTGGGAGATCTTTTTGTATTTGTGTTTTTTGGTTTGGTTTCTGTTTGCGGAAGTTATTTTCTGTTTACAAAAACATTCAGCTGGGATATGCTTTTGCCGGGAACAGCGGTCGGAATGATGAGTATGGCGGTTCTTAATCTCAATAATATGAGAGACATAGAAAGTGATAAATTATCAGGAAAAAACAGTTTTGCTTTAAGGATAGGTTTTAAAAATGCCATGATCTACGAAATGGTTTTATTGCAGTTTCCATTGATTTTAATACTAATATTTTTAGCAGTAAACGGATTTTTACAGTCGCAGAATTACTATGTTTTTATAGTAATGATTTTACTAATTCCATTTGCAAGACTGAGAAGAAAAATAATGGAAGTGAAAGAACCACGACAGCTTGATCCGTTTTTGAAACAGGTTGGAATTCTTACCTTTATGATGGCTGTAATGACGGCTTTCGGACTTAATTTTTTTAAATAATATTATTTAATTTTTTGCCGATTCTAAGATTAAAAATTGGTGTAATTCGTGAAAAATATTAGTGCTATTAGTGTTTAAAATAATTCAAAATAAATAAAATGAAAATACAATATTTAGGACAAAACTGTTTCCTATTCACTTACAAAGACAAAACAATTCTTTGCGATCCTTTTTACAATTACAAAAAAGCAGAATCAGGATTTGATATTTCGGCTCAGAAAATCGATTATATTCTTTTGACTCACGCTCACGGAGATCACATTGCTGACGTAGGAGAGGTTTTGCAACATTATCCGGAAGCTACAATTATCGGTCAGCCTGAGATTTGTGCTTACTTCAAGGATGCTAAAAATAAAGATGATGTAAACTTGGGAGGGTCTGCAAAAATCGACGATCTTAAAATCTCTATGGTTCCGGCTCATCATACAAGTTCGTTTCCTGATGGTAGCTATGGTGGGGTTCCTGTAGGGTATATTTTCAGACTTCCTGAAGGTAAGAATGTTTATTTGGCAGGAGATACGGGAGTAATGGCAGATATGCAGTTGTTTCCACAGTTATTCGGAAATTTAGATTTATCAATTCTTCCAATTGGTGGTCATTACACGATGTGTTCAAGAAAAGCAGCTTTTGCAGCTTCAGAATTATTGAAAACTCCGAAAGTGATCGGATGTCATTTTGATACATTTCCTGCGATTGAAATTAATCATGAAAATGCAATGAAAAATTTCAGCGAAAAGAATGTGGAACTGATTCTTCCAAAATTGGGCGAAAGTTTCGATATATAACAAAAAAATTAAGAGATTAAGTAATTTAAATAAAATCATCTTAATCTCTTAACTTATAAAAATAAAAAATGGCAAGCTACCTAAATCACACCGCTACGACCAATTACCTTTGCTGCGTTCCCACCCTGGAGGATTCTCAGGAGCTGGTTGTTTAGGACTTGCCGTTGCAAAGATAGGAATTAATTATAAATTTGGAAATATTATTACGGAAAAAACTATTTAAAAATGCTTTGTCAGAGCTAAACTGCTGAAATTTAGGGCAATATTTTTAATATTTTTTCGAAAAAATTTAATTATGACGAAAAGTCCAACCACATTAGGAATTTTATTATTTGGAGCTACAATGCTGATTTTCTTTGTAGTATACTATTTTTTCTCTGGAATCACGTATTTCGAGACTTCTTTAAAAGTTAACGCATTTATTCTGCCTATTTTTTATGCTTTAGCAGCATTTTGGTCTGTAAAATCCCGTTGGAATGATCATAAAATGGGCTTCAGAGAAGCCTTTAAAAGAGCGTTTACTCCAATGTTTATCGGCGGAATTTTATCAATTGTGAGTATTTTTGCATTCCTGAACTATGTAGATACCGATGCAAAAAAATTGCTCAATTATCAATACGTTCAGAGACAAAAATCAGAATTGGATAAAGAATATTATTCTGCTAAAAAGATTCTTAAACATCAAAAAGATATTGATGAGCTTGAGCAAAAATACAAGGAAGGTCTTCAGAGATTTGATCCTAAAACAGTTAAAGGAAAAGATATGTTGACAGCCAGTCATTTTTCAGGATATTTTGCCGCAATTCTTATATTTTACGTAGTTTTGTCAGTATTTTTTGGGGCGTTTTTCAGAAAGAAAACAATGCCTGAACAAATCATTGAAGAGTAATTTTTTATTGAAATTAAATGAATTTATCTATAGTTATTCCGTTGCTTAATGAGGAAGAATCTCTCGAAGAGCTTTTTACAAGAATTGATAATGTCTGTAAAACCAGCAACTTGTCGTACGAAGTTTGGTTCATCGACGACGGAAGTACAGATTTATCGTGGAGCATTATTGAAAATTTAAAAGTGCAGCATCCACAGATCCACGGAATAAAATTTTCCAAAAATTATGGAAAATCACAGGCTTTACATGCAGCTTTTGAAAGAACAAACGGTGATGTCATAATTACAATGGATGCCGATTTGCAGGATTTTCCAGAAGAGATTCCTGAGCTGTACAGAATGGTGGTTGAAGATAATTATGACATTGTTTCCGGCTGGAAAAAGAAACGTTTTGATAATGTAATGACCAAAAATGTACCTTCAAAGCTATTCAATGCTGCAGCAAGAAAAGTTTCCGGAGTGTATTTACATGATTTTAATTGTGGTCTGAAAGCATATAAAAAACAGGTCGTAAAATCAATCGATGTTTACGGGGATATGCACCGTTACATTCCGGTTTTGGCTGCTAATGCGGGTTTCAGAAGAATTACCGAAAAAGAAGTTCCTCATCAGGCAAGACCTTACGGAACCTCAAAATTCGGAACTGAAAGATTCGTTCGTGGATTTTTAGATTTGGTAACACTTTGGTTTGTAAGCCGTTTTGGTGGAAGACCCATGCATTTTTTTGGTGCAGTAGGAACTTTAATGTTTATCATCGGATTTCTTTCAGCGCTTTGGCTGGGAGTTTCAAAATTAATTGATGTTGCGAGAGGAATTTATGGACATTTAATCACCAATAATCCTTGGTTTTTTATCGCATTAACGATGATGTTGATGGGAACTTTGTTATTTATTGCAGGATTTTTGGGTGAAATGATCATCAGAACAAACAGAGAGCACAAAAATTATAATATTGACGAAGTGATATAAGATGAAAAAGATTTTTTATATACTTTCATTTTTCGCTTTGGTTTCTTGCGGGAAAATTTCACCAAAAGGAAATCTTGAGAAAAAGGATATTGATGTCGAAGAATTTGTCAATTTAGATTTAGAAGGAAAATTCCGTGTATTCTATGCAAGAGGTCCGAAAAATTTTGTTGAGATAGAAACTTATCCCAATATTGCTGATAATCTGGATGTTGACGTAGATGACAAAACACTTTCGATCAAAGAAAACAGAGGTACAAAAGGAGTAGATTTTTACAATGTAACTATTTACTCCAAATATAATCTGGAAAAAGTTTCTCTTTCAGATTTTGTCGAGATGAATATCTCCAGCGAAATTAAAACCGATAATTTTAGACTCAATTTAAAAAATAATGCTACTTTTATGGGCTCGGTCAACACGAGAAGAGCAGAAGTTGAAATGATGAATCGAAGCCGTGCTAATTTTTTGGGTGAAACTAAAGATGCAGTGATAAAAATCTCTGATACAGCAAGTTTGATTGCTCCGTATTGGAAAATTGTGAATCTAAACATAGACTCCAAAAACGGAAATTATGCAGAAGTTAACGTAAAAGATTCGTTGAAAGGAAACATTCAGAATACAGCTAAATTTTTGTATTATAATGATCCGATCAGAGCTTTTAAAGTTGAGAAAACGACGAGAGTTGAGAATAAAAAACTTCAGTAGAATTTCTAAAATATATTTATATAAGTAGATGAGAACTCTTTTACTATTTTTAATCCTGATCGCAATGTGCTCAACATCTTGTGTATCAACAAAAGTGAGTTCCAAAAATAATTTTGATTATTCTGTTTTGAGAAGTAATTCAAAATATATTATTGAAACAAAAGACGGAAATAAAATAAGACAGTTTGAATTTTTAAACCAGACCGAAAATGCGATTATCGGAAAACAAGAAAATTCAGAAGTTCAGATTGAGAAAAGTAATATTAATAAAATTTTAAAGCCGAGTACAGGAAAGACAATTCCTCTGATCGTGGGAATAGTGGGAGCTGCAGTTGTAATACCTGCTTATATTGGTAATAAACCTGTTGGACAATAATAAATAAACTATAAATAATGTCAGAAATATCAACCATCGATAAAGCCAAATTATGGCTTTCAGATACATTTGACCAGGAAACAAAAGATGCAGTTCAAACATTAATCGACAGCAATTCTCCAGACTTGGAAGATTCTTTTTACAGAGAATTAGAATTCGGTACAGGAGGAATGCGTGGAATTATGGGTGTTGGAACCAATCGTTTAAATAAATACACGTTAGGTCAAGCAACACAGGGACTTGCGAATTATATGTTGCAGCAATTTCCAGGTGAGGAAATCAAGGTTGCGATTGCGTATGACGTTCGTCACAACTCAAAAGAATTTGGAAAACTGGTTGCGGATGTTTTAACGGCAAACGGAATTAAGGTTCTTCTTTTTAAAGATCACAGACCAACTCCTGAATTGTCTTTCACCGTTCGTGACAAAAAATGTAACGGAGGAATTGTGTTGACCGCTTCTCACAATCCGCCAGAATATAACGGTTACAAAGTATATTGGAACGACGGTGCGCAAATTGTTCCGCCACATGATGAAGCAATTATCAATGAAGTATATTCTGTGAAATTTGAAGAAATTAAATTTGACGGAAACGATGATCTGATCGAATGGATCGGAGAGGAGCAGGATGATGTTTACATCGACGCCTGTATCGAAAATTCTACATATCAGGATGTTGGGAAAGGAAATTTGAATATTGTTTTCACATCAATTCACGGAACGACTTATACAACCGTTCCCAAGGCTTTGGAAAAAGCCGGTTTCAAAAAAGTTGATTTGGTTAGAGAACAAATGATTCCAAGCGGAAATTTCCCAACAGTAGATTCTCCGAATCCGGAAGAACCTGCAGCTTTGGAAATGGCAATGGATTTAGCTAAAATCACCAATGCAGACATCGTAATCGGAACAGATCCGGATGGCGACAGATTGGGAATTGCTGTGAGAAATCTGGAAGGTGAAATTCAATTGCTGAATGGAAATCAGTGTAATACCATTTTGACGTATTATATTTTAGACCAATTAAAAAAACAAAATAAAATTACCGGAAAAGAATTTATCGGTTCTACCATCGTGACTTCAGATATTTTCTTTGATATTGCAGAAAAATTTGGAGTTGACTGCAAAGTGGGACTGACAGGTTTTAAATGGATCGGAAAAATGATCCGTGATTTTGAAGGTCAGGAAAAATTTATTTGCGGTGGTGAAGAGAGTTTCGGATTTATGACGGGAGATTTTGTTCGTGATAAAGATTCTTGCGGGAGTATTGTTTTAGCCTGCGAGATTGCAGCTTGGTGCAAAGCCAACGGAAAAACCATGTATGAATATCTTATCGAAATTTATCAGGAAACCGGAATGTATTATGAAGGTTTGGTAAACTTAGTAAGAAAAGGTAGAGACGGAGCGGAAGAAATTCAGAATATGATGAAGAATTTCCGTGAAAATCCTCCGAAATCATTGGCTGGTTCACCAGTGGAAGAAGTAAAAGATTTTAAAGAGCAAACTAATTTTGTGGTTTCTGAAAATAAAAAACATGTGATGGATGACATTCCAAAATCAAATGTGCTAATTTATTACACACAAGACGGAACAAAAGTTTGTGTAAGACCTTCAGGAACAGAGCCTAAAATCAAATTTTATATTTCTGTAAAACAAAATTTAAACTCAAAAGAAGATTTTAAAACCACATTAAAAGCTTTGGAAGCAAAGATAGAGGAAGTAAGAAAAGATCTTCAGTTAAATTAATAAGAATGTAGAGATTAGATTCACTGCGTTTTTTATGACGTTTTGAATCTAATTTCTGGTTTCTAAAATTCTAATTCTAATAATAAAAAAAGTGAAAGTTTCAAAATTAGCGGCGAACCTGATCGGTTCTGAAATTGTAAAAATTGGTAATGAAGTAAATGATTTAAAGGCAAAAGGAGCAGAAATAGCCAACCTTACCATTGGCGACCTGAATTCTAACCTGTATCCGATTCCGGCAGAGTTGAAAGAAGAAATTCAGAAAGCGTATCAGAATAATTTAACAAATTATCCGCCTGCAAACGGACTTTTATCTTTAAGAAAAGAAGTTTCTAACGATCTTAAAAGAAGATGGAATCTTGATTATGATGCGAATGATATCTTGATCACAGCAGGTTCTAGACCATTGATTTACGCCGTGTACAAAGTAGTTGTTGATGAAGGTGATAAAGTAATTTACCCTACACCATCTTGGAACAACAACCATTACGCATATCTTACATCGGCAGATGCAATTGAAGTAAAAACAACTCCTGAAAATAACTTTTTGCCGACAGCAGCAGAACTTAAGCCACATCTAAGCGGAGCTGTTTTGTTAGCGCTTTGTTCTCCGTTGAATCCTACAGGAACAATGTTTACTGAAGAGCAGCTTTCAGAAATCTGTCAGCTTGTTTTAGAAGAAAACAAAAGGAGAGGAGCAGATGAAAAGCCATTGTATATAATGTATGATCAGATTTATTCAAATCTTACTTTTGGAGCAAAACATGTTGATCCCGTTTCACTTTTCCCTGAAATGAGAGAATTCACAATTTATATTGACGGTATTTCAAAATGTCTTGCTGCAACCGGAGTGCGTGTTGGGTGGGGATTTGGTCCTGCAAATATCATTGATAAAATGAAAGCACTTCTTACTCACGTTGGAGCTTGGGCACCAAAACCGGAACAGGAAGCTACTGCGAAATATTATCAAAACTCTGACAATGTGGATACTTTCGTTAATGAATTTAAAGGAAAGCTTGAAGCTAGTTTAAAAGTTCTTCACAATGGAATTCAGGATCTGAAAGGAAAAGGTCTTGCTGTAGAAAGCATTGAACCGATGGGAGCATTGTATCTGACAATTAAATTAGACTATATCGGAAAAATAAAACCAGACGGAACTGTGATTGAAAATTCTTCAGACCTGGTATTTTATTTAATCAATGAAGCAGGAGTAGCTTTAGTGCCTTTTTCAGCTTTCGGAGAGGCAAAATCTGAGCCTTGGTTCAGGGCTTCAGTGGGTGGTTTAGATATCACTGAAATTGAAGTAATGATGCCAAAATTGGAAAATGCTTTAAATAATTTGAAATAAATTAAATTTTTTTTTTTAATTTTATAAAATGTTGATTCTTTCATTAGAGTCAACATTTTTTTAACTTAATTAACACAAATGAACAACGAAAAAAATGATTCCAACAATGGGTTGGATTCTCAGCCCCACGGTGAAACCCCTCAGAATCAATATTATTTTTCCGAATCTGCACATTCTCTTGCGGAAAATTCTAAAATTGATTCTGAAGAAAAAATTCCTGTAACCGAAGGAACAAATCAGGTTTCTCAACCAATTGAAACTAAAAAGAAAAACCCCTACAAAATTGCATTTTATGCTTTAGGAAGTGTTATTATTCTCGGATCTGCATCTTTTTTTGGATATAAATATATGAAACAGAAGGAAATTCCTGTTGAAATAAACCAATGCCTCGATACAGATACCAAAGTTTATGATGCTTACAAAGATGCAGTGGTGCTGGTCAAACATCAATACGGCTATTTTGCGAAAATAAACGGAAAAGAATTTCAACTTACAGTTCCGGAAGCTATGGAAGAAACCATTTATGGAACAGGTTTTTTTATTGATAGAGAAGGTTCTCTTCTGACAAACACTCATGTTTTGCAACCATGGAGTTCCAATGACGCACAAAACGAAAAGATTCAAACCAACATTTCAAATATGAGGATGAAAATTGCATCAATCCTTACTACAGATGTTTCCGAAGACGATTACGAAAGTTTTATTCTCCGAAATTGGGAAAATGCAAGTGCAAATCAAGAAGAAGAAGGTGAGTATGTTGAAAATGACGAAGAAACAGAAAATAATTCCGGAGAAGAATTTGTAGCTTCTTCCGATTCTCAAATAGATTCTACAACTGCGGTGATGGATATTGCAGCTTCAATTCCTCAAAAAGAATATATTTCTGAAGAAAATATTGAAGTGTATATGAAAACAATTAATATTTCTGTAGCATTGCATGATTCCAATGAAGAATGGCTGAATTGTGATATTGTTAAAATCTCGGATGATGCAAATATTGATTTGGGAATATTACAGCTTCTTGACAAAAAAACTCCTGAAAGTGTTATTAATATTATTAATCTGGATAATATGATAATCGACGATAAGTCATTAAAGCCGGGTGAAAAGGCGATTATGATCGGTTATCCTCTCGGTGTAGATTTGGCGCAGACCAATTCGGGAATTAAAGTCCAGCTTTACAACGGACAAATAAGTAAAGAATCAGACGGAAATAAAATTCAGTACAGTATTACTTCCACACACGGGGCAAGCGGCGCGCCAGTTTTTAATAATTGCGGTCAATTGATTGCTGTTAATTTCAGTGGAGTAGATGAGATTCAGGGATTTAATTTCGGGATTGTTGCTAAACAAATTCACACTGTCTTTAAAACTCATGTTGCTGAAATAAAATCTAATAATTAAAATAAGAAACACATTTTTTATATGAATAAAATTTTAAACATCTGTGCATTAATGATTTTCAGTGCAGTTTTTTCACAGATTCCCACTTTGGAAATTGAAAATCAGAAAAAACATTCTGTCATTTTGCAGGAAGCAAAAATCGACACTAAAATTTTGGGAAATCTTGCAACAACAACCGCAACATACACTTTTTACAATCCAAGCAGCAGAATTTTAGAAGGGAAACTAACTTTTCCTCTTCCGGAAGGAGTTTCTGTGAGTGGATACGCTTTAGATATTAATGGAAAACTCAGAAACGCAGTTCCTGTTCCGAAAGAAAGAGCAAAAGAAGTTTTTGAAAGCGTTGAGAGACGAAATGTAGATCCCGGAATTATCGAGAAAGTGGAAGGAAATAATTTCAGAACGAGAATTTATCCGATTCCACAGAACGGAAGCAGAACAGTTCAGATTACTTATCATCAGGAACTGAAGAATTTAGTTTCTGATTATCAGTATTTTTTAAGCTTTGCCAACGCAACGACCATTCCGAAATTTAGTTTGAATGTTTTGATTCATGAGAATACTTCGGTTCCGAAAATTTTAGAAAATCCTGATGGGAATTTTTCTTTTCAGAAACAGGGAAATCAATGGATTGCAGAAATTCATAAAGACAATTTCACGCCTCATGAAAGTCTTAAAATAACAATTCCGAAGACGAACCAATCTGCGAATGTGCTATTTCAGAAAGCTTCGGATAACAAATCTTATTTTGCAGCAAGTATTGCAATGAATTTTCCTGTAAAAGAAAAACCAAAATCTCAAAAAATCGCCATTATTTGGGACAATTCTTTTAGCGGATCAAAAAGAAATCGAGATAAAGAACTTGATTTTCTAACTGCGTATTTTGCTGATAATAAAGATGTTTCGGTGTCTTTTGTTTTATTAAATAATACTTTAGAGAAGACAGAAGAATTTACAATAACATCAGGAAACTGGAGCGAACTGAAAAGAAAAATTCTGAATATAAAATACGATGGTGGAACTGATTTCGGAGCTTTAAAAGAAATTCTGAATGTTGAAGAATATCTTTTATTTTCTGACGGAATTTCAAATTTTGGAGATCTTTCAATAAAATTCAAAAGACCGATCAATAGTATTTCAAGTACACCGACTTCAGATTTCAATACTTTAAAACTTTTATCTTCACAATCTGGCGGAAATTTTATCAATTTAAATGAATTAGATATAGATTCAGCTTTAAAAACATACAAAAAACTTCCCGTAAAGTTTTTAGGATTTAAAGAAAATCTGGTGATTCAGGATGTATTTCCGACAATTGGTTCTGCGGTTAATGAGCCTGTCAATATTTTCGGAATTTCATTAGCAAATTTGGGAAAACTGACTGCTGTTTTTTCTATCGGAAATAATAAATATGAAGTTCCTGTAGATTTTAATGCAGGTTCTCAGGTTGAAAATTGGCAGATTGCTCAGTTTTGGGCTCAGAGAAAAATCAATGAACTGGAACTGAATTCTACCCAAAACAGAAATGAAATAAAAAATATCAGCGAACAATTTGGTGTAGTGAGTAAAAACACAAGTCTTATCGTCTTGGAAGATATTAATGATTATGTACGGTACAAAATCAGTCCGCCACAAGAATTGCAAGCTGAATATCAAAAAATTGTTTCTCAGAATAAAGGAAGAGTTTTAGAACAGCGAAGAAATCTATTGTCTAAAGCTTTTGACAAAACCAAAGAATTAAAAACTTGGTGGAATACAGAATTTAAACCTTCAGAAGAGAAAAAATATCCAAAAATTTCTAATCAATCGGTAAGAGATACTCAAATAGAAGATATTGTTGTTGTAGGATATAATAGTGTATCAAAAAACGCTGCTCCAATGGAAGAGGTTGCAGACGAAGCAATTGATGTTGTAAACTCTGGGAGAAAATTAGAAGCTGAATCAAAGCCAACAGGTAAAATCACCTTAGTTGATGTTGAAAGCAAGGAAGAATACATGAAAGATTTTCAAAATTTGCAATCTGCTGAAGTAATTTATCAAAAATATCTTGAAAACCGTTCAAAATACGAAAAGCAGGTTTCTTATTATTTTGATATTTCTAAATTGCTTTTCAAAAAGGGAGATAAAGCACTCTCATTGAAAGTTTTAAGTACATTGGCTGAGCTAGATTTAGAAAACGAAGAATTATATAAAACCATCTATTACCTTCTGAAACAGCGCGGTCATTATGATAAAGAACTTTGGATCACGCAGAAAATTCTGGAATGGAGACCTTTTGATTCTCAAAGTCACAGAGATTATGCCTTAGCTTTGGTTGATAATAGAAGACCACAAGAAGCTCTGAATGTTTATAAATCTTTATTGTATCAGGAATTTACTGATGAAATTTCGGTAAGAGACAACGGAATTGAAGAAATTCTGATCATGGAAATCAACAATATCTTGAAACAAAATAAAAATGTTGACGGAAGTAAGATTGATGATCGTCTGAAAGCTGATCTTCCGGTTGATATTCGTGTCGTAATCAATTGGAACAAAGACAATACAGACATTGATCTTTGGGTAACAGATCCTCGTGGAGAAGATTGTTCTTACGGTCACAAATCTACACAAATTGGCGGAAGATTGAGCAACGATTTTACACAAGGTTTTGGTCCGGAACAGTTTTTACTGAAAAAAGCAGTCAAAGGAAAGTATAAAATCAAAACCAATTTTTTTGGCGAAAGACAAAATATGCTTTCGGGACCTACAACCGTGATGGCAGAAGTTTATCTCTACTATTCAGACGGGAGACAGGAACGAAAAATTGCAGTTTTCCAGAGTCAGAAAGAAAATAAACGTGAAAGTGATAGCAAAATTCTCATAGGAGAATTTGAGTTTTAGAAAAAATCATATAAATTGCCGAAGATTTGTACTTCGGCATTTTTTATGGAAGTTTAAGGCAAAATTCATGAGCCGTTTTATTTTTATGGCAGCTTTGTCCGCCTTCCGCTCCCGCTTTTTTGCCTTCACTTCGTTACAGCAAAAAGAGCTCCGCTCAAGTCGGGCTGCAAACAATTCGTCTTTTGTACAAGTTAAGTTTTAATTAGAAAGTAAAGAAAATATATGAAAATTATTGCCGTCATTCCCGCACGTTATGAAGCAAGCCGTTTTCCCGGAAAACTGATGCAGATTCTAGGTGAAAAAACTGTGATTACGACCACTTATCAGAATGTAGTGGAAACTGGTTTGTTTGATGAAGTTTTTGTGGCAACTGATTCTGAAATTATTTTTGAAGAAATTGAAAATAATGGCGGAAAAGCAGTAATGACAGGTCAACATGAAACTGGAAGCGACCGAATCGCAGAAGCTGTTCAGAACATCGATTGCGATATCGTAATCAATGTACAGGGTGATGAACCTTTTCTTAAATTAGAACCGCTGAATCAACTGATTGAAGTTTTTAAGCAAGATGATAATCAGGAAATTTCGTTAGCATCTCTGAAAATACAACTGATTGAAAAAGAAGAGATTGAAAATCCGAATAACGTAAAAGTAATTACAGATAATAACGGTTTTGCTTTGTATTTCAGCCGTTCTGTGATTCCTTTTCACAGAGAAATTTCTTATGACATCAGTTATTTTAAACACATTGGAGTTTACGCTTTCAGAAAACATGCTTTACTTCAGTTCTCAAAACTGGAAATGAAACCTCTGGAAATTTCAGAAAAAATAGAATGCATCCGGTATCTTGAATATGGCATGAAAATCAAATTAATAGAAACCAGTTTTGTAGGAGTAGGAATCGACACTCCGGAAGATCTGGAAAAAGCAAGAAAGTTACTGTAAGAGCCAAGTGTAATGTTAAAAGTTTAATGTTTAAGGTAAAAGAATCCTGCAAAAACCAATATAGTACAAAATTGAACATTTTGTTGCACCCTTAGATTTTTACATTGTTACATTAGCAAAGAAAGGCTTATATTTGAATTTATAAATTGATTGAATGAAGAAATTACTCTTAGTACTCGTCCTGATATTTTCGCAACTTTCTTTTGCGCAGACAGCAAAAGAAATCATTGATAAAAACATAGAATTGTCCGGAGGATTAACAAGTTGGAAGCTTTTAAATTCAGTATTACTTCAAGGGAAAGTAATTTTAGGAGTGAAGGATGAATATCCTATTAAAATTTATCAACAGCGCCCGAATCTTACAAAAACGGTTCTTACAATCAATGGTAAAGAAACTGCTATTGAGGGTTATGATGGAGCAAAGGGGTATGCAATGAACTATGCAACCAATAAACTTCAGGTGTATGGAGAATATATTCCGGAAAGTTTTGATAATGATTTTATCGATTGGGAAAATAAAGGTTTTGCAGCAAAATATTTAGGAAAAGAAAAAGTAGGAGATATCTACTGTCATAAAGTAGAACTTACGAAAAATGTGAACAAAAATTTGTATTACTTCGATACCAAAACCTATATGCTTTTGAAGGAAGTGAAGAGAGAGGAAACACTGATATATTCTGATTATAAAAAGGTAGGAAATCTATTAATGCCTTTCAGAATCGAATCTTCAAGTGCTAAAAAAGACGGAGATTTTGTAATGCTTCTTAATAAAGTGGAAATTAACAAAGCTTTTCCTGCAAATGTTTTTAAGTTTTAAATCTAATTTTAGTATAATCAAATAACGCAGCAGAGCTGCAATTAAAAGTCTATAAAATGAAAAAAATCTTTTTAATACTACTTTCTTTCGTGGCATTTTTTAACAGTTGTGCTCAGAAGAAAAACAATGTATCTAAGGCTAAAAGTAAAGAACTTATGGGAAAAACAATTTACGATTACAAAGTTGACGCTTTGGAAGAAGGAAAAGAGATCAATTTTGCAGATTTCAAAGGAAAGAAAATTTTAATCGTAAACACCGCTTCAGAATGTGGTTTTACCCCTCAATATGCTGATCTTGAGAAGTTATCAAATGAGTATAAAGATAAATTGGTGGTTGTGGGTTTTCCGGCGAATAATTTTGGCGGACAGGAACCGGGAACCAACGTTGAAATCGGAGCTTTCTGTCAGAAAAATTATGGCGTTACATTTCCATTAGCAGCAAAAGTTTCTGTAAAAGGCGATGATACCGCACCAATCTTTAAATATTTAACAGAGAAAGAACTTAACGGAGTGAAAAATACAACCATTTTATGGAATTTTACAAAGTTCTTAATTGATGAAAACGGAAAATTAGTCGATACCTTTATCAGTACTACAAAACCGACTGATAAAGCGATTACTAAGTATTTGCAGTAGAAAATCTTTTGTAATAAATAAAAATCAACTCCGCTTAGAAATTTTCTGAGCGGAGTTATTTTTTCTATAAAAATTGATCATTACAAATCAGCTACTGCTTTTCTCAGCAAATCCAAAAATATTGCCCAATTTTATACTGGAGTAGCCATTGCTTTTTATTTTTGAAGAATTCACCATTGCTTTAGCCAAAACCTCTGTAGGAAGAGGTTTCTGACTTTCAAAAAGTCCGAGTTTATTAGCAAATTTTATGATTCTACTTCCTAAAACTTCCCCGGTTCGTTCAGAATCTTTTCTTTCCAACATTCCTGGTTTGAAAATAGTGATTTTATTAAAGTGGAGTTGTTTTACAGCCTCTTCTAGCTCACCTTTCATTTTAGAATAGAAAATTTTAGACTTAGGGCTGGCTCCGTAAGCTGAAACCAAAATGTAATCATCCACATTATTTTCTTTGGCAGCTTTTGCAAATTCATACTGATAATCAAAGTCGACTTTTTTCTGAGCTTCTTTACTTCCGGCGTCTTTGAGAGTTGTTCCCAGACAAGAGAAGGCAACATCACCTTTTACGAAAATTTTCCATTCTTCAGGTTTTTCAAAGTTGACAACATGCACTTTAAGTTTATCATTTTGAAGATTGAGAGGTTTTCTCACAAAAATATTTACTTCCTCAAAGTCTTTATCATTCAACAGTTGTTTTACCAAATCTTTCCCTGTAGCACCTGTAGCACCGATTACCAAAGCTTTCATAATAAATGTGATTTTTGTGTTGGTATTTTCCTTCTTAAATTTACTAAATTTGATAGAATTATGAAGATTAAAACATAAATAATTTAATCTTCTTAAAATTGATCATTACATACTACCAATTACTCATACTAAATGGATGCCAACCAAATTTTAGATTATTGCCTTTCAAAAAAAGGCGTTAAAGAAAGTTTTCCTTTTGATCAGGAAACACTTGTGATGAAAGTCGGAACAAAAATGTTTCTCTTAATGTCATTAGAAAGACAACCCCTAATCATCAATGTAAAAACCGATCCTGAATGGAGCGCCGAACTTCGGGAGCAATATCCGCAAATCAAAGGAGCTTTTCATATGAATAAAACACATTGGAATTCGGTAGCAGTCGACGGTTTAAGAAGAGAACTTATCTTAAAAATGATCGATCAGTCTTATGATCTGGTGTTTAAATCTTTAACAAAGAAAGCGAAAGAGGAAATTGAAAATTCTTAAAGTTATTTTTCATTCAATATAATCTGATTATTTTTATTCACTTGTGACTTGTATTTAAATATAACTCTCATATAATTAGTTATTTAACATAATAAATTTATCAATAAAAAGTGATAATTGCTATTGTGACTATCACTTTTATTTTTTTTCTTTGAAGCGTTAAACATGATGCGCAAAAAAGTTTAAACACAAATTTATTATTTAATTAAAAAATTTATTTACAATGAAAAATTTTAAAAAATTATCTCGAAATGAACTTAAAACAGTGAAGGCAGGAGAAAAAACAGTTTGGTTTGCAGAAACTTCTTGCGGAGTACAAGCTACTACAACACAAGATTGGGATATGGGACAAGCAAATGATTGGCTTGAAAAGCTTGAAGCATATTACTGTAAACCTGCTTCACAGAGTAATAGTCTTGCATAAATTAATCTTAATCTAAGCACTTATGGTTTAAATTAACATACTATAAGTGCTTTTATCAAACTATTTATGCATTATTATAAAAAACTATTCCAACTATTCGTTTTATTATATAGTATTTTATCTTTTGCTCAATCATATAAAAATGATACTTTGCGGGGTGAATTTACTTATCAGTTTAAAGGTAAATTCGACACAAGAACTGATAATAGGCACGAAGAACTTTTTTCATTACAAATATCTGATAATCGTGCGTTTTTTGTGAGTGCTATATCGCTGGAGGGTGATTCTGTAATGGCGAATTCTGGAACATCGACAAACAATTCCGATGGTAGTACAACTCTTGGTTGGAAAGAAGGAGTAGTAATTCCTAAAACAGATTTATCTTTTACCATAATACAATCGAATGAGAATGTACAATATTTTAGATTGGCAGGTATGTCACTACTTACCTATAAAGAGCCTACTAAGAAAAATTGGAAACTTATGGATGAAACAAAAGTAATCAATACCATCAATTGTAAAAAAGCAGAAATTACCTCTAAAGGAAGAAACTGGATTGCGTGGTATTCACCGGAAATCCCATTTCCTTATGGTCCATATAAATTTAGTGGATTACCAGGATTAATTGTAAAAATAACAGATGACAAAGGAGAATTTGATTTCGAATTGGTGAAATCTGTATCAGATTCAAAATTGAAAGGTAAATTAATTAATATTAAAAAAAACCGATTTACAGAAGCTGTAGAAACAACACAGCGGAAATTGAAACAAGCAGTCAGAAATGCTGATGCAAATGCCGCCGCCGTACTTGCAAGTTATGGAACTACAATTATACAAGGACAGGAAATGTTAAGACAAAGAGAAAAGGAGAGAGAAAAAGCAATTGAAGAAAACAAAAAATATGAAAATCCGATAGAATTAGAAGATTAAAAATAAGAAGGATTTGTAATTCTAATTTTATTTTTAAAACGCAAAATTCTCGGTTAATCTTTTATCTTCATCTAATCTTTCAACTAATTTTTCAAGACCTTCAAATTTAATTTCTTCATGAAGAAAATCTCTGAATTTCACAGTGATCTTTTTATCATAAATATCTTCGTTAAAATCAAGAATGTAAACTTCAACCGTTAATTTTTCACCGTTTACAGTCGGGTTTGTTCCGATGCTTAGCATTCCTTTATACTGTTGATCATTTACTTCAACTTCAACAATGTAAGCGCCTTTCTTAGGTAAAAGTTTGATTGATTCTGTTTCGATATTGGCAGTAGGATACCCGATAGTTCTGCCCAACTTCTTCCCATGAACAACCATTCCGGAAACAGAGTAGAAGTAACCCAGCATTTCATTGGCTTCCTTAATATTTCCATTCAAAAGAGCATTTCTCACTTTCGTAGAACTGATATTGTTTTCATGAATATTAATAGCTTCCATTTGTTCGACTTCAAAATCAAGTTCTTTTGATAATTTTTGAAGCAATTCAAAATTTCCGCTTTTATTTTTCCCGAAAGAATGGTCGTAGCCGATGATCAGATATTTTACATTTAATTGATCAATCAAAATTTGACGTACAAATTCTTCACCGGTAAGGTTTCTGAACTCATCATCAAACTCTTTTACAAATAAATTATTGATGGTATATTTTTCCATCAAAAATTTCTTTTCCTCAATTGTGTTGAGAAGTTTTAAATCTTCATTCGGATTAAAAACAAATCTCGGATGTGGCCAGAAAGTTAGAATTGCCGTTTCTAAATCGTTTTCAGAACCCACCTTTTTCAACTCGTCGATAATGTACTTATGACCAAGATGTACGCCGTCAAACATACCTAAAGACAATGCTAGAGGCTTTTCTGAGTGATAATCATTAAAATTTCTGAAGATATTCAAAACGGAAAAATTTTGACAGCAAATATAAGTATAATGTAACAATGTATCGATATGACAATTTGCCAATGTTTTTCAGCATCAAAATGACCGGTAATTTACTGCATTGGTATATTGCTAAATTGTTTAAAAAAGCATGATAAAAATCTTTTTTTTAGCAATTGCAGGTTTGTCAAGATTCATTATATTTGCACCAAGAAAAAATTTAGCAATGGCAAACCAAATTAAAGGAAAAATTTCTCAAATTATTGGTCCTGTAATCGATGTAGTTTTTAATAATGTGGAAGCAATTCCCAGTATTTATGATGCGTTGGAGATTACTAAAGGAAACGGTGAAAAAGTAGTCTTAGAAGTAGAGCAGCATATTGGTGAAGATACAGTAAGATGTATCGCAATGGATGCTACAGACGGTCTTCAAAGAGGGCAGGAAGTTATAGGATATGGTAATCCTATCATGATGCCTATCGGTGAAGCTGTAAACGGAAGACTATTCAACGTTGTTGGGGATGCTATCGACGGGCTTCAAAATATTTCTAAGGAAGGTGGTCTTCCAATTCACAGACCAGCTCCGAAATTTGATCAACTTTCAACTTCTGCAGAAGTTTTATTCACAGGTATTAAAGTAATCGACTTAGTTGAGCCTTACGCAAAGGGAGGTAAAATTGGATTGTTCGGTGGTGCCGGTGTTGGTAAAACAGTATTGATTCAGGAGTTGATTAATAATATTGCAAAAGGACACGGTGGTCTTTCTGTTTTTGCCGGAGTAGGTGAAAGAACGAGAGAAGGAAATGACCTTTTGAGAGAAATGCTGGAATCAGGTATTATTAAATACGGTGATGATTTCATGCACTCTATGGAAAACGGTGGTTGGGATCTTTCTAAAGTTGACCTTGAGGTTATGAAAGATTCAAAAGCTGCATTCGTTTTCGGACAAATGAATGAGCCACCAGGAGCAAGAGCAAGAGTAGCACTTTCTGGTCTTACATTAGCTGAGTACTACAGAGACGGTGGAGAAAGCGGACAAGGTAGAGACGTACTTTTCTTCGTAGACAACATCTTCCGTTTCACACAGGCTGGTTCTGAGGTATCTGCACTTCTTGGTCGTATGCCTTCTGCGGTAGGTTACCAACCAACATTGGCATCTGAAATGGGTGCGATGCAGGAAAGAATTACTTCAACTAAAAATGGTTCAATTACTTCAGTACAGGCGGTTTACGTACCTGCGGATGATTTAACTGACCCGGCTCCTGCTACAACGTTTGCTCACTTAGATGCAACAACTGTATTAGATAGAAAAATTGCTTCATTAGGTATTTATCCTGCTGTAGATCCATTGGCTTCAACGTCAAGAATCCTGGCTCCGGAAATCATCGGTGAAGAACATTATAACTGTGCCCAGAGAGTAAAAGAAATTCTTCAGAGATACAAAGCTCTTCAGGATATCATCGCAATCTTAGGGATGGAAGAACTTTCTGAAGAAGATAAATCAGTTGTTTACCGTGCTAGAAAAGTTCAGAGATTCTTATCTCAGCCTTTCCACGTAGCTGAACAGTTTACAGGTATTCCGGGATCATTGGTAGACATCAAAGATACCATCAAAGGATTTAACATGATTATGGATGGTGAGTTGGATCACTTACCAGAAGCTGCTTTCAACTTGAAAGGAACTATCGAAGAGGCTATCGAAGCAGGACAAAAAATGTTAGCGGACAACGCATAATAAATTAATTAGACACAAGATGTCAGATTCTAGACATGAGACTTTTATGTCTGAAATCTGAATTCTGAAATCTTCAAATCTAAATTAAAATGAATATAAAAATTTTAACACCAGAATACGTAGTTTTTGAGGGAGAAGTAAACTCTGTATTGCTGCCTGGAAAAAATGGTGAATTCCACATCATGAAAAACCACGCAGGAATCGTTTCTTCATTAGTCGGTGGTAAAGTGAAATTGTATACAAATTCTATCAACGAATCTTACGCAAAACACTTTACGAAAGAAAACGAAAAAGACTCTGTTTTTTCTTATTCTATAAAAAGCGGTGTAATAGAATTTAATCATGATAAAGGAATTATCCTTTGCGAATAATTAAATGTGAAAAGCTAAATATATTTTCAAGAAAGTGTAACTTTGTTACACTTTTTTTATGCCTTGTAAAATCCGATTCATGCAGAAAAGTTTAATTCTATTTTTTACAGTTCTGAGTTTTTTATTGAATGCCCAAATTATTAAAACAAAAAGAGGAATTATAAGTCTCGACGGAACTCATGTAGCCAAAATTTCCAATAAATCTAATGAATACACATTTATGGATTTAAAGGAAACCCCAATTTTTACTGTTGAATTTGTTGATAAAAGTGTTGTAGATTCAGTACGAGACAGTTATGTAAAAATTAACCGTGTTTACAACCGCGAGAAAACTTTAGATGTAGATTATATATCACCATCTGCATTTTCGGGTGATGAGAAATCTGCGGTATATACCTGTATAAAAGGTTTAAAAATTATTGATGAAAGAGGAATCAACATCAAAAATTTAGACGAACTTTTTAAAAATATGCCTAAACGAAAACTTGACTCTAAAACTAAGGAAGCTTACTCGACTCGGACAAAAATCGATAAATTAAATCTTGAAGTCAACAGCGTTGGTGAGATTTTAAGCAATGGAGTTCCTGTCGGATATTTTACTAATTTGCCTGTAAGTTTCGGTTCTGATGATCGTGTTACAGACAAAACTTTTATCGACATTGAAATTTATGATGCGAAAAGCAAATATATCGGAAAATATATCACGACGACAAAACAGATCAAAACTGCGGGCGGAAAAACTTTTACACTATACAGAGAAATGTCGGGAAGAGCATCGATTCTAAAATATCCAACATATAAAGCAATCGCAGAGCGCATGGCAATTTTAGATCCGAATTTTATAAAAATTCAGGAAAAAGTAATTGTGGGTGAGGTTGTGAAAGATGGAGTAGAAAAAGATAAGAAGTAAATTTTCTGAAACTGATATTGGGCTTTAGCCCATTTATCAAAAAAAAATTTAGCCAAAACATAAAAAAATCCTGAAAAATTATTTTCAGGATTTTTATTTTATATATATTTTATTAACAGTTAGTTTGTTATTCCGTAGGAATCTAAACTTATTTATTAGAAATAACTGCTGAGATTCCCACGGAATGACAAACATTATTTATAATTTTAAAAATTAAAAATTAAAAATTAAAAATTAAAAATTAAAAATTAAAACTAAAAAATCACAAATTCAAAATCACTCCATTTTCTTTAAGCTGCTGCATCGGTTTTGAAAACCAAAATAATTCAAAATCTTCAAAGCTATTTTCAAAATCTGTTTTCAATTGCTGTAAAGTAATCCGTTTCGGATTCTCAAAAGTATTTTCCTGCAAAACTTTGATTAGCCATTCTCCTTTTTCCTGTTCAAAATCTACAGAAACAATATTGGTTTTTAAATGGAACGTAATTCTCTTATACGACCAAGAGTTTTGTTTTTTTGTTTTTATGTAATTCTCAGCGATTACGTTTTTCTCCAGAAAAATAATTTTTGAATTTCCTTTGAATATGAAATTTTCCTCTTCCAAAAGTGAATCGTGAATATAATCCGGATGAATCGTCGTTTTTGGAATTTTAAAATCAAACCAGTTTTGCAACGGCAATTCAAAATTGATTCCGTGCATATAATTGAACAGAGATTTTTTTAAACCAAAACTAAATTTACTATGATCGATTCCGGTTTTGTCTGTAAAATCGATATCGTTGTTGGCGAATAAAATTTCCTGTTTGATCGGGGTGACTCCAAATTCTTCAGGATTTAATCCGACAGGTGAATGGGCAGTCATCGCAAACTGATGCCAAAAAGCACTTTGCAGAATTCCCATTTCAAAAAGCTGACGAACCATTTCCAGAGAATCCACCGTTTCCTGAATCGTCTGAGTCGGGTAGCCATACATCAGATACGCATGAATCATCACTCCGGCTTCCGTAAAATTTCTTGTTACCTGAGCAACCTGCTCTACGGAAATTCCTTTATCGATTAATTTTAACAATCGGTCACTTGCCACTTCCAATCCTCCGGAAACTGCAACACAACCGGAAAGTTTTAAGAGAAAACATAAATCTTTGGTAAAACTTTTTTCAAATCTAATATTCGTCCACCACGTTACCACGAGATTTCTACGTAAAATTTCTAAAGCAACTTGACGCATCAAAGCCGGTGGAGCCGCTTCATCCACAAAATGAAATCCTGTTTCGCCAGTTGTTACAATCAATTCTTCCATTCTATCAACCAGAACTTTGGCAGAAATAGGTTCGTAAGTTTTTATATAATCTAAAGAAATATCGCAAAAAGTACATTTTCCCCAATAGCAACCATGCGCCATAGTCAGTTTGTTCCATCTTCCGTCGCTCCATAAACTGTGCATCGGATTGGCAATTTCAATCACTGAAATATATTGATCTAACTGTAAATCAGTGTAGTCAGGTGTTCCGACTTGTGCCTGTTTGTAATCGTGTTTCGTTGAATTGTTTTTGTAAATAACTTTATCGTTTTCAAGTAAAAAAGTTCGTTTGGCTTCGACACGCTCAGCCAACGGATTAGTTATAGTTTTATACAGTAATTCAAGAGGAACTTCTCCATCATCCAAAGTAATAAAATCAAAAAATTCAAAAACTCTTTTGTCTTTCACCTCCCGCAATTCAGTATTTGGAAAACCTCCGCCCATCGCAATTTTAATATGTGGATAATTTTCCTTGATAAATTTTGCAGACCGAAAAGCAGAATATAAATTTCCGGGAAACGGAACTGAAAAACAGACCAATTTTGGCTGAACCAATTCCAGTTTTTCGTGAAGAATTTTTAAAGTGATGTCATCAATAAAGGTTTGATTTGAATTTAGTTTAGCATACAATTCGTCAAAAGAATTGGCAGATTTTCCTAATCTTTCTGCATATCTGCTAAAACCAAAATCAGAATCGACGTGTTCAACTATATAATCAGATAAATCTTCTAAATATAAAGTAGCCAGATGTTTAGCTTTATCTTGTAAACCCATATTTCCAAAAGCAAATTCCATATCATCCAGCTGATTGAAACGGGAAGCTTCGGGCAGAAAATTCATCGAACAAATTTGTCTCGCTAAAGTCGGGTTTCTATTTTGTAAAAAAAGAATAACCTGATCGATGGTTTTAATATACTCATCTCGTAAAGCAAAAATTCTCTGTGAGTTTTCAGATGTATTTTTTAAATCAATTTCTTTCGCAAAAATTTTTTGAATTCCTTCTTTTGAGAATAATTCCAAAATCACTTCAATCCCCAAATCGATCTGATAGCTTGATATATTTTTGGTATTCAGAAAACCTTTGATATAAGCTGTCGCCGGATAAGGAGTATTGAGTTGCGTGAAAGGTGGAGTAATAAGAAGAAGATCTTTCAAAAGTAATTTTTTGCAAATTTATGGGTTTAAATGGAAAAGGAAGAAAGTTTTTGAATGATTTAGAAAAAAATAAATATTGAAATTTAAATTTTAATATTTATTGCCACGAATGCACAAATTTATTTAGTGGTCGCAAAAAAGAAAATATTTGTATTCGTGGCATAAAAAAACCGCTAGAAATTCTAACGGTTCATATATATTTAATTGAAAATCAAATTACATTTGTTTGTACTCGATGTTCATTTGTTTTTCCATTTCTGCGTAAACTCCAGATTCTAATTTTTCTTTGATGCCTTCAAAAGCTGCCAAAGTTTCATTAATTTCTGAATCTGTATGTGAAGCGGTAGGAATTAATCTTAATAAAATCATTCCTTTTGGAATCACAGGATATACAACAACTGATGTGAATACTCCGTAATTTTCTCTTAAATCTTTTGCTAAAAGAGTTGCTTCAATCGTAGTTCCCTGAATAAAAACAGGTGTTACACAAGTGTTTGTATTTCCAAGATTAAATCCTCTTTCTTTTAATCCGTTTTGAAGTTTATTGACGTTTTCCCACAATTTAGCTTTAATTTCAGGACGTGTTCTTAAAAGTTCTAATCTTTTCAAACCTCCGATTACCATTGGCATTGTTAGAGATTTTGCAAAAATCTGAGAACGAAGATTGTATTTCAAGAATCTGATAATCGTTTCATCTCCTGCAAGGAATGCTCCGAAACCAGCCATTGATTTAGCAAAAGTTGAAAAATAGACATCAATCTGATCCTGACATCCTTGCTCTTCACCAGCTCCGGCTCCGGTTTTACCCAAAGTTCCGAAACCGTGTGCATCATCAACCAAAAGCCTGAAATTGAATTTAGATTTTAAATCACAGATTTCTTTCAGTTTTCCCTGCATTCCTCTCATTCCGAAAACACCTTCCGTAATCACTAAAATTCCGCCACCATTTTCTTCGGCAACTTTAGTTGCTCTTGCTAAGTTTTTTTCTAAACTCTCAATGTCATTATGTTTGAAAGTAAAACTTTTTCCCATATGAAGACGAACTCCATCAACGATACAAGCGTGAGAATCCGCATCATAAACAATCACGTCATGTCTTGTCACCAATGCATCGATACAAGAAACCATTCCCTGATAACCGAAATTCAAAAGATAGGCAGCATCTTTTTGAGTAAACTCTGCCAATTCTTTTTCCAATTGCTGGTGCTGTTGAGTTTCACCTGACATTGCTCTTGCCCCCATCGGATAAAACATTCCGAATTCGGCAGCTGCTTTTGCATCGGCTTCTAAAACTTCAGGATGATTACACAATCCTAAATAATCATTGGCACTCCAGAAAATTACATCTTTACCCTGAAATTTCATTCTCGGACCAATCGGACCTTCCAGTTTTGGGAATACAAAATATCCTTCTGCATAATCTGCAAACTGACCTAACGGACCAGGATTTTGTTTTATTCTTTCAAAAATATCTACCATTGTATGAGTATGTTTTATGTAAAAAAGCCTTTTGTAATGTACTAAAGGCTTGATTTATATTAATTTATTTTTCTTATTTGATGAATTCTGTTTTGAAAACTTCATCGTAATTGTGAAAGCAGTTGTTGATGAATCCTTGCTCTTCCATCCATTTGTCGCTGTACACTTTTGTAATGTAACGTGAACCGTGATCAGGATAAATCATGACAACGAAATCATTTTCAGTCAGTTCATGAGACTGTGCATATTGAATCAATCCCTGAGTAACGGCTCCTGTTGTGTAACCTCCCATGATCGCTTCTTTCAAAGCAATTTCACGGGTTCTGTACGCAGACATTTCATCATTTACTCTCACAAATTCATCCACTTTATCAAAAAGAAGGGCAGAAGGAATCAAATTTTTCCCCATACCTTCAATCTGGTAAGGATGCACGTCTTCTTTATGAATTTCTCCGGTTTCGTGATAACTTTTCAATATAGATCCGTCAGCATCTACACCGATGATTTTAATATTTGGATTTTTCTCTTTCAAGAATTTTGCAGAGCCGGATAATGTTCCGCCAGTTCCTGTACATGCAAAAAGATGGGTAATTTTCCCTTCTGTCTGTTCCCAAATCTCAGGACCGGTAGTCTGATAATGGGCATCAACATTCAATTCATTAAAATACTGATTGATATAAACAGAATTTGGGGTTTCGGCAGCAATTCTCTTTGCTACTTCATAATATGATCTCGGGTCATTCGCAGGTACATTCGCAGGACATATATATACTGTAGCGCCAAGAGCTTTCAGATAAGCTATTTTTTCAGCTTTTGTTTTGTCACTTACGGCAAGAATACATTTGTACCCTTTGATGATACAAACCATGGCAAGCGAAAAACCTGTATTTCCGGAAGTCGTTTCTACAACTACAGAATCTTCCTTTAATAAACCTTTTTTCTCAGCGTTTTCAATAATATGAAGTGCGATTCTATCTTTTGTGGAATGTCCAGGATTATATGATTCTAACTTGGCATAAACTTTAGCAGGAATCTCTTTAGTTACTGTATTAAGTTTCACTAAAGGGGTGTTCCCAATCAAGCCAAGAATATTATCGTAAACATTACTCATTATTTGTTATTTTTCAAATAAAAATCTGACCGCAAAAATACAAAAAAATAAATAATTTTTAAACTTTTCAGAAATTATAAGTGCTGAAAGTAAAATTATCTCTTTTAAGTACATTATAACAGCCCCGAAACGCTCACAAAAAGTACGCCAGTTTTTTAAATTTTGTTAAAATCTATATAAAATGAAGTAAAAACCTTATTTTCGCACTAATTGATTTTATACTATGAAAAACTGGACTTTTAGGCAATGGAACACCCTTCTCGGATGGGTGATTTTCGTCATTGCATTTTTCACGTACTTGTCAACGATAGAACCCAACTTCAGTTTTTGGGATTGCGGTGAGTACATTTCTTCAGCCGTAAAATTAGAAGTGACACACGCACCGGGAGCAGCTTTGTTCCAGATTGTGGGAGCCGTTGCTGCTATTTTTGCATTTGGAAAAGGTGAAAATTATTCTGTGGTAATCAATGCAATGTCTGCATTATTCAGCGCATTTACAATCTTGTTTTTGTTCTGGACGATTACCCATTTCGTAAGAAGACTTCTCAACAAAGATTTCGAGGAAGTTACCAAACATCAGGAAATCGCTATTCTTTTTGCCGGAGTGATTGGCTCTCTCTGTTTTACATGGTCAGATACTTTCTGGTTTTCGGCGGTAGAAGGAGAAGTTTACTCGATGGCTTCTTTGTTTATTGCCATTCTGGTCTGGCTGATCACAAAGTGGGAAAATGAATATAAAGAATCTGACAATGAGCGTTGGATTATTTTAATTTTCTTTATTGTTGGACTTTCTGTGGGCGTTCACATGATGTGTATGTTGGCAATTCCGGCAGTTTGCTTAGTATATTATGCAAGAAATTATGAATTTACGTGGAAGAATTTCCTTTGGGCAAATGCAATTACTTTAGGAATTTTAATTATTGTTTTTAAGATTATTTTCCCTGTAATCATGTCATTATTCGGAAAGCTTGAAATATTCTTTGTGAATGGGGTGGGTCTTCCTTTCCACTCCGGAACGATCGCAGGTTTCGTTATTTTGGTTGCGATATGTTATTTCATTCTAAAATATGCGAGACAGGCAAAGAAAAATATTTATCAGACGATTGCTTTGTCAGTGGTCTATATGATGATTGGTTTCTCTTGTTGGATGGTAATTCCGATCAGAGCAAATGCAAATCCGCCAATGAACTTAAATGATCCCGATACTGCTATTGGTATGCTTGATTATTATAACAGAGAGCAATACGGTGACTGGCCGACAATTTACGGACAAAACTACACCGCTTTTCTTGACAACAGCGGAATTGAAAAAAATGAGGACGGAAGTTTTAAAACAAATAAAACAGGAGAGATCTACGAAAAAGATGAGAAATTAGGAACCTACAGAAAAACAGGCGACCGTTTCAATTATGTTTTCAATCCTGCACATGTGAGTTTGATGCCGAGAATGTTCAGCGAAGATAAAGATGTGATGGCAAATTACATTTCGATGTATGGAGCACCCGATTTTCAGTTTAATTATGCTAATGAAGAGATTGCAGATGATCCTCAGGCTAAAGAAATTTTTGACGAATTAAGAGGGAAATATGAAGACGGAAGTATAACGGCATCAGATTATTTAAAGGTAAAACCATATGAACTGATTACCGTTCAGCGACCTTCTTTTGCTCAGAATATGGATTATTTTATCACGTTCCAAAACGGATATTATTTTATAAGATATCTATTGTGGAATTTCTCAGGAAGACAAAATGATCTTGAAGGAAACAGCGAAAACACAAGAGGAAACTGGATTTCAGGAATTCCTGCTATTGACAATACCTTATTGGGAAGTCAGGATGCAATGCCAGCAAAATTCAAAAATGAAAGCACTGTAGCATTCTTCTTTTTACCGTTATTATTAGGAATTATCGGATGTTACTTCCAGTTTATGAGAGATTTTGGAAGATTTTATGCACTTCTTTCATTATTCGTATTAACAAGTGTCGGAATTGTTTTCTACACAGGAATGAAACCTTTTGAGCCAAGGGAAAGAGATTACGCAGTTGTCGGTTCCTTCTATGCCTTTGCAATTTGGATAGGTCTCGGAGCAGGAGCGATTCTCTGGTATTTGCAGTCTAAAGTAAAATCAAATGCTGCAAACATTGGTTTTGGTGTTGTTTTATTGGGAATTCCTTTGATGATGGGCTTCCAGAATTATAATGTACATGACAGAAGCGGAAGATATACTGCATATGATTATTCATACTCAATGTTAAAATCTTTACCTAAAGAAGACATTCTTTTTGTATATGGTGATAACGATACCTATCCGGTTTGGGCAATGCAGGAAACCGAAAGATTCCGTGATGATGTGAAAGTAGTGAACTTTACCCTTCTCTCAACGCCTTGGAATATTGATCAGGTAAAGAGAAAAACCTACAATGCCAATCCTATCCCAAGTCAACTTACACATGAAGATTACAGAGACGGTGTGAATGACCAGATCTACCTGATGAAAAAAGAAGATTGGGAGGGAGTTTTAAGCAATCTTAAAGAATCCGGAGCACCGGAGCAAATGCTTAAACCATTTGAGAAATACCTTGTACAGGATTCTATGACATTGAAAGATGCTGTAAATTTCCTTAAAGTTAAATCTCCGGAAAAAGATGAAGTTTTAAAAATGATTTTTGGTGAAGCACGTTATGAGAAATATAATTTCCTGCCTGTAAACAAATTTATTTTACCTGTAAATAAACAAAATGCAGTAAAATCAGGAATCATCAATCCTTCTGATGTTCCAAATGCGGTTGATCAGATTATGATTACCTACAAGTCAGGAACGTTATATAAAAATAACCTGATGATGTTTGATATTTTAGCAAATTTTGACTGGAAACGTCCAATTAATTTTTCTTCAGGCGGAGTTTATGACAGTGAAAATATTTTCTTCTTGGATGAATATCTTCAGTTTGATGGTTTCAGCTACAGATTGGTTCCTATTAAAACACCGAGAAGCAGCGATGGTGAAATGGGTAGAGTAGATGCAAATTCCTTATATAATGTCGTTAAAAATTTCAAATGGGGGAATTTCAAAGATCTGAACGTTCATTTTGATGAAACAGCAACTTCAAATATTGTAAGCTACAGAAGTTCTGCGAGTAGAGCGGCGGCAGCTTTAGCATTATCAGGACAAAAAGGAAAAGCATTAGAAATCTTAGATTTAGCTTCAAAAGAAATACCTGCAGAAAAATATAATGATCCACGTTCTTTAAGCTCAATGGTTTATGGTTATATCGTTGCCGGTCAGGAGCAAAAAGCATTAAAGCTGGCTGAGATTCTTAAAAAAGGAATTTTCGAGGAGTATGATTACTATTTAACCCTAAGCAAAGCTGATCAGAGATTTGTAAGGAGACAGATGGGATCAAAACCAATGGAATATTCTCTTGTAGTTTCTTCAGTAACAGATGCTTACAAAAAGATCGGTCAGGATCAGAAAGCTTATGCTTATTTGGTGAAATCTATTGAGCCAATTGATAAGAAATTCAATGTTTTCATAAAAGATCTTCAGCAGATGGGTAAAGAAAAGGCGATGAAAGAATCTGAAAATGTACAGAAAATCACTCCTTTTTATCAGTATTTATTTGATGTGATGGAACCTTTTGATTCTACCTATTCGAAAGAAAAAGAAGATCAGATTACCAATTCGATCATTAAAGCAACACAGTAAATTTTATTTTCAAATACTTTAAAACGGGACTTCGGTTCCGTTTTTTTATGTTGATATTCAAGAATAATAGGATTATATTTGTACCTCAAAAAAACGCAATGTCCGGGAACATAAACAAGAATCTACCATTATATGCTGTAATATTTGCAGTAATTGCCAAACTTTATTTTCTCCTGACGCATCATATTCAGGAAGATGCTTTTATCACTTGGCGTGTTGCCCAGAATTTATTGGATTACGGAGTGATTGGTTTCAACGGTGATACCAAAATTTCAGCTTCTACAACACATTTGTATGTTTTTGTTTCTTATTTCTTTAATTTAATTTTCGGAAAAGAGAACTTCATTGAACCACTTTTGGTTTTGAATACCATTCTTTTCACCATCGGAAGTTTATTTCTTTCTCATTTGTTATTAAAAAATCCTTGGCATAAAGCAATTTTCATCTTTCTGTTTGGGCTTTTACCACCTTCCATCAAAATTTCAATACTCGGAATGGAGTATGGAATTCTGTTTTTTCTCGAAATGGCTTTGCTTTATTATGGTTTTAAAAAAGAGAAAAAATGGGCATTGATTGTGCTTACTGTTTTAATTTTATTTACAAGAATTGATACCGTAATTTTCTTGGGAATCGTATTCCTGGTCGATGTTTTCTGGAATAAAAAAATAAATTGGAGCTATATTTTAGGTGGAATTTTAGGCGTTTCCGCAGCATTAGCGTTCAATTGGTTTTACTTTGGTGAATTGGTAAATAATACAATTGTTGCTAAAAAATTGGCTTACGACAGAGTTTATACTTTAAGTCAGGATTTTGAATATTTCAGATTAAATTACGGCAACTTTTGGGGAATGCTGAAGCTTCCGGGTGACTTCAATCCGTTTACAATTATTATCGCAGTTTTTGAATTGCTGTGCTTTATATTCCTGATCAGACAAAGAGAAAAAAGAAATTATTTCCTTTGGATTATTTTCCTATTTGCATGGATAAAACAAATCATTTTTCTTTCACAGAAAAGTCTTTTTGACTGGTATTATTGGGTTCCGCAAATTTTACTTTTCGTTCCGGTTTTGATATTTGTTATAGAACAAAAAGTAAAAAGAAACTGGTGGCTTTCAGCATTAATTATTTTTTATATTGTACCGATGTTGGCTTTCCAGACCATACATTCTATAGCAACCGGAAACGGAGAATGGAATTACAGACGATCAATCGGAATATTTCTAAATAATTACGAGAAAGACAAAAAACAATGGATTTTGCTCGAACCAGCTGGTTATATTCCTTATTTTTCAGGTTTAAAAGCAATCGATGAAGTTGGATTGGTTGACAAACAAATTCAGGAAGAAATCAAAAAAGATAAACCCAATTATTGGCTGAATACTGTCAAAAAAAGAAAACCAAAATATCTCTTATCTTACAACAGTTTATTTGAAGGAAAAGACAGTCTTTATTACAAAACTCATTACAAACTGTTGAATGAATTCAGAATAAAAAATCATTTACAAAGCGATAATAAAATTCTGGAGAAAATCTATAAACTTAAACCTTCCGGAACTGATTATAATTTGTACGAAAAGATTAAAGATTAAAGATTAAAGATTAAAGATTAAAGATTAAATTCTACTCTAAAACTCTAAAACTCTAAAACTATGAAATACTGTGCTTTCCTCCGCGGTGTCAACGTAAAAGGAACCAACATGAAAATGGCGGAAGTCTGCGAGGTTTTTAAAAATGCAGGAATGAAAGATGTTGTTTCGGTTCTGGCTTCCGGTAATATTATTTTTTCGTCTGATAAAAATTCTGAAGAATTAAAAGCAATTCTTGAAAAAGCAATGTCCGAACATTTCAGTTATGAAGCTTTTTTATTTGTAAAATCTCAGGAAGAAATTGAAAACTTCTGGAATTCAAATCCATTTGAGAAAAACGAAGACTTACATATCTATGCTTTTGTCGGTCACAATGAAGTTGAAAAAGTTTTAATGAAAGAATTTGAAAATGCCACAAAAACAGAAAATGAAGATGGAAAGATTGTCAATGATATTTTTTACTGGCAAGTTCCGAAGGGAAATACGTTAGATTCTACATTCGGGAAAATTTTAGGCAGAAAAAATATGAAAGATCAGTTTACAAGTAGAAATATCAACACTTTTGAGAAGATTTTGAAAAAATAGCAACGAATTCACCAAATTTGATTGTTCATTTTTTTCTTAAAATTATTTCTTTTTCTACCACATAAGATTTATAAATTTTTGAATTCGTGGCAAAAAAATTCGCTAGAATCAGTTTAAATAGTATAAATATTACTGGAATAAATAATTTCCAATTCTGAAACTTTATAAGTATTTTTACTGAACTTTTTAATTCAAATAAAATGATTCAGTATTTAGACAACATACAACACAAAGATTCAAAAAACTTTTTTTTAATTGCAGGACCATGCATCATCGAAGGTGAAGATATGGCTTTGAGAATTGCCGAAAAAGTAATTGAACTGACCAATAAATACAATATTCCATATATTTTTAAAGGAAGTTTTAAAAAAGCCAATAGAAGCAGAGTAGACTCTTTCACAACAATTGGCGAAGAAAAATCTTTGGAAATTCTTAAAAAGGTTGGAGAGACGTTCAACATTCCGACCACGACAGATATTCACGAAAATGAACATGCTGCTTTGGCGGCGCAATATGTAGATGTTTTACAAATCCCTGCATTTTTGGTTCGTCAAACCGACTTACTGATTGCTGCTGCAAAAACAGGAAAATGTGTCTCATTGAAAAAAGGACAGTTTCTTTCTCCGGAATCGATGAAATTTGCCGTACAGAAAGTGACAGATTCTGGTAATGAAAAAGTGGCAATCATTGAGAGAGGAAATTCCTTCGGATATACCGATTTGATCGTTGATTACAGAGGGATTCCTACAATGAGAGCTTACGCTCCGGTAATTTTGGATGTGACTCATTCTTTACAACAGCCCAATCAAAGTTCAGGAGTTACTGGAGGAAGACCCGATTTAATAGAAACCGTTGCCAAAGCCGGAATTGCGGTTGGCGCAGACGGAATTTTCATTGAAACGCATCCTACACCTGAAACCGCTTTATCTGATGGTGCAAATATGCTTCGATTGGATTTATTAGAAGATTTGTTACAAAAACTGACAAGAGTTAGAGAATCCATTTTGTAATTGTTAAAAAATCATTAATTTTAGAATTCTAAAACATTTCTTTTGAAAAAACTAGTTTTACCACTGAGCCTTATGGTTCCCATGTTAGTATTCTCCCAAGCTAAAAAGCGAGATACAGCAAAAACAAGAACAACAGATATTGAAGAGGTCGTTTTCCAGAAAAAAGCAGTTGGAAGTACGAATGACATTACAACAGTAAAAATATCTGCCAAAGATGCTCAGAATGTTGCAAGCGTTTCCGGGGGTATCGAAGCAATTATCAAAACTTTACCTTCTGTAAACTCAAATACGGAGCTGTCTTCGCAATACATGGTGCGTGGTGGAAACTATGACGAAAACCTTATTTATATCAATGATATTGAGATCTACAGACCTTTTCTGATCAGAAATTCTCAGCAGGAAGGTTTAAGCATCATCAATCCGGATATGGTTTCTACGGTGAATTTTTCTGCAGGAGGTTTTGAGCCGAGATATGGTGATAAAATGTCTTCAGCATTAAATATTTATTACCGCGAACCGGAAAAATTTGAACTTTCCGGTGAAGCAAGTTTGATCGGTGGAAGACTGACAACAGGTTTAGCATCAAAAAAGAAAAAATTAACGGCTTTATTTTCAGGAAGATATAGAAATACCAATCTGGTTTTGAATACGCTGAATGAAGATACAGATTTTAACCCGAAATACTTTGATTTTCAGACGTATCTGAATTACCATGTGAGTGATAAATTTACGATGTCATTTATTGGTTATTATTCAAAGAATGACTACGAAATGTTTCCTAAGGAACGATCTGTAGACTTTGGATCTTTACAAAGACCAATCAATCTTTCTGTTTTTTATAATGGTAAAGAAAATGATCAGTACAAAAATATGATGGGAACATTCTCGATGAACTATAAACCGTCTGATAAATGGAGATTTACTTTAGACAGTTTTGCGTATCAGAACAGAGAAAGAGAATATTACACGATTGCTTCAAGCTATATTTTACAGACTTTTGATCCGATCACAGGAAATCCGGTTACGTCTTATGATGTTGGCGGACAAATAGAACACGCGAGAAATGATCTTTTTGTAAGAACATACGGAACGCAGTTCAGAACCCGTTTTTCACCGAATGTCAATACCGATATTGAGGTAGGATTTAAATTTGAAAAAGAAAACCTTAGTGATTTAACCAATGAATATAAATTAGTTGACTCTTCCGGTTATAGTATTCCGCATCCCATTGATGATCCAAGATTTCCTGATGCTTCAGAACTGGATCTTTTTTACAGCATTCAAGGAAATAATCACATCGAACCTACAAGATTATCAGCATATGTACAATATTCTCAGAAGTTTTTCTGGGGATCAAGTAAAGTTTTAGTCAACGGAGGAGCGAGAGTGGCGCATTGGAGTTTTAATGATGAAACGATATTCTCACCGAGAGCACAATTTGCAATAAAACCAGATTGGGATAACGAAATGTGGTTTAGACTTTCCGGAGGTGTTTATTATCAGGCACCTTTTTATAAAGAAATTAAGGATTTGAATGGGAATTTTAATCCAAATATTAAATCTCAACGTTCTATTCAGGCAATTTTAGCCAATGAATATGAATTTGAATTTGAGGACAGACCTTTCAAACTGACGACAGAATTGTACTATAAAAAAATGGATAATCTGATTCCATATTACATGGATAATGTGAGAATCCGTTATTCAGGAAAAAATAATGCTTCAGGATATGCTTACGGAATTGATACAAGATTGTTTGGTGAGTTTGTTCCCGGTGTAGATTCTTGGTTATCTGCAAGTTATGCAAGAGTTTATGAGAACATTGATGGGAGAGGAGATATTCCAAGACCGACTGACCAAAGATTCAGATTTGCAATGTTTTATCAGGATTATATGCCAAGATTTCCACAAATGCGTGTAAATCTTACTTTAACTTACGCAATGGGATTGCCAAACGGAGCGCCTGTTTTTACAGATCCTTATCAATATCAAAAGACTTTACCTTCTTACAAAAGGGTAGATTTAGGACTTTCCTATGCATTTGTTGATGCTAAGGAAAAGAAACAAACTTATGGTTTTCTAAGTAATTTTGATGAGCTGACCTTAGGAGTACAGGTTTTCAATGCATTTAATATCAACAATACCGTTTCCAACCAATGGATTACTGATGCGAATACAAACTTAATGTATCCGGTTCCGGTACGTTTGACGGGCAGATTCTTTAATGTGAAACTTGAGTTTAAAATAAAATAACATAAACGAGATTTACAGAAATCTCTGAAAATCTATTAGAAATTCTAAATTTAAAAAAATGAAAAAACATATTTTTATATTTCTGTTGACAATAATAGCTTTTGTTTCGGCAAATGCACAGTCAAAATCGAGCCCGCAACTGGCGAAGCTTTACCAAAATTATATTTCTGTAAAATCAGCTTTAGCTTCAGATGATGTAAAAAAAACATCAATGGCTGCAGGAGAATTTTTAAAAACTGCAAAAACCGTTAATTCTAAAACGATTGCAGAAAAGCAATTAACTTTATTAAAAGCTGATGCAACAACAATAGCTCAAGGAAAAAATATTGAAACTCAAAGAAAAGCATTTTACAATTTATCAGATGTCATGATTGGTTTGGCTAAAGAAAATAAGCTTTCTGATAAAACTATTTTCGTACAATATTGTCCGATGGCAAAAGGAAGCTGGCTGAGTAACGAAAAGCAAATCGTCAATCCTTATTACGGAAAATCGATGCTTGACTGTGGTTCGGTAAAGTCTGAAATTAAATAAAATTTTGAAATCATATAAAAATGAAAAAAGAAACTCAATTTGGGTTTCTTTTTTCATTTTAAGATTTTTTGGTCATTATGATAGCTCCTATTATTAAGATGAAATTCATTTATTTTAAATTTTTCAACTCAATTAATAATTGATTTTGTTTTTTGATGAAATTATTTAAACTGTCAGTTTTTAAAGGATGTGCTTTTTGATATTTTTCAATTTCGGGAAGTGTTTTTCTGATTTTAAAAACATTGTAGAAATCGGTTATTCTCTCAGTATTTTTATTTAATTGAGAAATAAGATTTTTTACATTTTTTATTTTTAAATCATATTTATCCGAACTAGTTTTAATTTGATTTTCAACTTGATGTTTTAAAAGCGAATCGGTTATTGCGTTAGCTTGATAATTTGCATCACGATAATAAGATTCTGATTTACTAAGAATATTTTCGTAATGCTCAAGAGCTTTTGTTGAATTTTCATATGTTTTTAAAATCTTATCATCAAAAGCCGATAATTTTTTATCATTTTTAATTAATTCAGAATAAATTTTATCAATTACATTCTCACTATTACCTCTACCAAACGAACCTTTTAATGAAGAATCTGTATTATCAACAGCATTTTCTATAAGAGGATTCTCAGACTTATTTTCTCCACAAGAAAAAAGTAATATTAATGATGTAGTTAAAAGTATTTTTTTCATAATTTATTTTAATTTCTATTCTTCAGAATGACAAAGATTGTGATTATTCTGAAAGTTTATTAATTAGTTGAAGATACTGCCAAAATTGTTACAAAAAAGCGAAGTCTGAAAAATCAAACTCCGCTTAATAAATTATTTAAACTAAAAATTATTTACCCAAATAAGACTTCAAAATCTTACTTCTGGTATTGTGTTTTAGTCTTTTGATCGCTTTTTCTTTGATCTGACGAACTCTTTCTCTCGTAAGGTCGAAAGTTTCACCGATTTCTTCTAAAGTCATTGGATGTTTACCATTCAGTCCGAAATATAATCTTACCAAATCTGCCTCTCTCGGAGTCAGAGTATTCAATGCTCTTTCAATTTCAATCTGAAGAGATTCAAGCATCAGATCTTTATCCGGGCTCGGAGACTCTCCTGAACGCAATACGTCATACAGGTTAGAATCTTCACCTTCTACCAAAGGTGCATCCATCGACAAGTGTCTTCCGGAGTTTTTCATTGATTCCTTGATGTCTTCTTCACTCATGTCAAGAACTTCAGCCAATTCTTCCGGAGAAGGAGGTCTTTCATTTTCCTGCTCAAGGTGAGCGTATGCTTTATTGATTTTGTTGATCGAACCAATTTTGTTAAGCGGTAATCTTACAATTCTTGACTGCTCAGCCAAAGCCTGTAAAATCGACTGACGAATCCACCAAACGGCGTAAGAGATAAATTTAAAACCTCTTGTTTCGTCATATCTTTTTGCAGCTTTCATCAATCCTAAATTCCCTTCATTGATCAAATCGGGAAGAGAAAGACCCTGATTTTGGTATTGTTTTGATACTGAAACCACGAAACGAAGGTTGGCTTTAATTAATTTTTCCAATGCGGCTCTGTCGCCGGCGCGGATTCTCTGTGCCAAATCTACCTCTTCGTCTGCGGTAATCAATTCTACTTTACCGATTTCCTGCAAATACTTGTCTAGTGAAGCGGTTTCCCTGTTGGTAACCTGCTTGGTTATTTTTAATTGTCTCATTTATTTTATTCTCAAAAAATAGAGTTACTATTCTATTATACGTTTCAAATAGTAAAAAGGTTACAAATGTTTTAATAATTTTTTATTTAATTAAAACTAAGTTGGTTTTTTAGTTGTAAATTATCGCTCTTGTTTCGTAAAATAATGATTTTAATTTGAAGATTATTTAATTACACTAGAACCTTTCAGAATGGCAAACTTTATGGAAATCATAATTATTCAAAAAAATATTACTGTAATTATTGATAAAATAAAAAAGTGAAACCGAAGCTTCACTTTATATATTGAATTTAAAAAAGTTGACTTTAAAATTCATTCATTCAATATTCTCATTAAAAAAGATCATTCAAAACTTTAGCTAATCTCAAGCCTCCGTAAAGAAGCTGTCTTTCCATTGTATCATTGAACTTGTACTGATAATCGTACCCTAATTTTGAACCGTCAGGAGTCTGTGCATAGATTTTATTGGCAATCTGATGAGAATCATACAGCCAGTTTTCTAATGTTCCCGACTGAATTTTTGTGACTTCGTCATCGGATTTTATATCAAGAAGTTTTGCATATTCTGTGTAGCTGTATTTTTGAGAGTCTACCAATTTCCCGTCCCAAACTGAGTGCAAATTTGTTTTTTCTCCAAAATAGGTGACATTAATTTTATTTCCTCCTAAATCTTCAGACCTTCCTGTGTGCATTGGCTGAGAAAGATCTCCCATCATATGAATCAGGAAAATTAAAGCAATCTTTCTGTCTTTTTCAGAGGTTTTTTCGTCTTTAATCTGTGCAGATAAAGTTTTGATCTGAGAGTACAGACTTGGTCCGGACTGTGCTTTTAAATTTTTTTCAAATGCTGTAAAATCTGTTTGCGGATCAATGTTTACATAATGCCACACTGAGGTCTGCTTCCAGACTCCGGTCGTATCAGATTTAATAAAATCCGGCCAGTTTGCCCAATATGCAAGACGTTCCTGTCCCATCATTTTTTTTATTTCTCTTCTTGCTTTACCAGATAAGTGGTTTTCTGCAATTTCTGCGATAATACGATGCCCGGTCAATCCCCATGCATAAGAATATACAGAGCTGGAGATCATCAATAAAAGCAGCATTTTAGAATAAATACTTTTCATTTTTAAGTAATAAATTTAGATTCGCAAAGATAGGTCAGACTTTTCAAAATCAGGATAAATTAAAGTTATTTTCTTATGACTTTTATGGTTTGTTAAAAAAAATTAATCTTAACTTATTTTTATAAAAATTTTAATTTTATAGTTACCAATTCACAAATTTTATTGCTAAATTGGATTGGTAAAATATTTTAAATTAAAAAAAATAATTTTTCAAAATTTAGAGATATATTATCTTTACCAGACAACCACAATCACAGAATTAAGAGTATGTACGACAATAGCATTGTAGATATGCATTATAATAAGCTGCAGACAGACTTCAGAGCTGAAGCAGTTGCAGTAAATCTCCTGAAATACCATCGGGCGGTCAGCAATATTTTTATCGACAGAATAGGAATTAATGACCGGGCTTACCTGAAAGATATCAAAAGTATCTCCAGCCAATATCTTGGTTTTGATGAAGAGGTTCTCAACATAAAAACCTATAGAGAAGGTATTTACGACTATTTACCTGAAGGGCTTTTTCATCCGCCATCACTCAATACTTCAAGAAAAAATGTTGAAAATGTAGTCAATGAGATCAGAAAGCAAAAAAGGGTAGAAGACGATGCAAGAAAATTTTTCAGACCTTTTGAGCTTGAGATTTTCTTTACAGAAATCAGTGCATTGCTTAAAGAATATGACTTTGATCTCGCAAGTGATACAGATTCTCTTCTGAAAGTTTTCTCAGAACTTTGGCCGGTTGTAAAAATGCTTGATAAGAAAAATGCCTATATTTTTATTCATATTTTACCGTTTTTTCATCAGATACGAGGAGATAAAAAGTGGTTTGAGCGTTGTATGACCTCATTTTTACAGGTTCCTGTGGAAATTACTTTTACTCCCAACATTATCGACAGAATAGAAGAAGAGGACGATTCTATGCTTCTTGGAAACTCAAGATTAGGTGTCACTTATATTCCAAGCGGAAAACATATGGACGGCGAAAGAAACTGGATTGTCAATATTGGTCCGATTCCTTATAATGAAATGAAAAAGTACATTCCCGGAAATCCTTTCAGAAAAGTGCTTCAGGCTTTGTACGATTATTGCCTTCCTGTAAGTGTCGATATTGAAGAAAATTTTATTACCGAAAAGAAAGAGTATTCATTCATCCTGGAAGATGACGGAAGAAATTCCAACAGGCTTGGTTTCTCTACTTTTCTGTAAAATTTTTTATTATATTTACAATCATCAATCACAATCAATATTAATAGAACTCAATGGAATTTTCATCAGTAAAAGGTGTATTTTTAAGGTATATTTTAGTGCCGTTGCTGGCGGTAATTATGATGGGCATCATGGCAACCATCAGAAGAAATCAGCCGGCAATAAAGATTAAAGTAATCATCATTTATGTATTGCTTTGCAGTTTGTGTTTAGCAATTCCCGGTTTTTTAGGGTTTTCAGGAAATCTTTTTAATCCTTATTATTATCTTATATCTCAACTCATTTATTTATTGCTTGGCATTTTTCATGTCAATTTGATGCACAGATTCTTCAGGAAACATATACAGTCATTTGGATTAAGTGTTTTATTTGAATCTGTATTATCATTCACATGTGTTCTTTTGGGAGCTTATTTATTCGTTATGATTTTTACATGGGTAAGCAAAGGTCAGGGATTTCCGGTGATGTCTGCAACAAGTGCGCTGATTTTCTTTGTACCGATGGCATTTCATTATTGCTATATTCAGTTTATCAGTATTCCCGTTGATATTTATAAAACATGGAGATATTCTCCGGACCAGAAACCGCCGGATTTTGAAGGAGCAGACTTTGACCGTTTAATGGTTTTAAATGTTGAGCTGAGTAAAAATCTTGAAGATGCCAACAGATTCAGAATTAAAGCCAAAACATTACCGACCGGAGTTACTTTCGGAGACTGGTTTTTCCGTGTAGTAGACGATTACAATCATAAAAATCCCAAATCTGTTATTCATCTCTCAGATGAAGGAAAAGAACCTTATTATTGGATATTTTATACCAAAAAATCTTTTTTCAGCTTCAGAAAATATATTGATTTTGATCAGGATATCAGCACCAACAATATCTCTGAAAACGAAGTGGTAGTCTGTAAAAGGGTTATCCAGCACGAAGAGGAAGGAAAAAGATCATCACAATCACAAATTTAAAAAAGTATTACTATGATACAGCCAATCAAACATTTTGCAATCAACTGGGTCGATGGGATGAAAGTTTCTCAGAGACACCTCAATGATCAGGATAATTTTTTAATAGATACAATCAGAGATGCCAATTCTTTGGCGATCACAACATATAATTTCGGTTTGTTGCCGATTCCGAATGAATTTACGGATAAAACTATTTTTGATGTTCATAATACGGCAACCAATGACGTACAGCTTGTTATCAAACATTGCAGCGCAGTAACATTGGCGGGTTACAGAATTGAACTGAGAGACAGGAGAGTGAGCGTAAAATCTCTTGCCAAATCAATGAATCTGGATGAAAATCAGATCGATGGAGAATATTATATTTTAATTTCTGTCAATCCTTTTGATAAAGTACCTTTCGGAGACATTGATCCGGAAGAGATTCCGCCGCGTCATCCGAATGCTCATGCCAATTATCATATCGAATTGTTAGCAGTTTCATCTTTGAACAGCAGCTATTCGGGAGGGAATTATCTTGTGGTCGGAAAGGTTGATTTTAAAGGAAATATTGCTCAGGTCAACACAACCTTTATTCCACCATGTACATCTGTACAAAGTCATCCGGCTTTGATCGATTATTATAACGGATATGCAAAATCAATCGGCAATCTACAGCAGTACGCATTCAAAATTATTCAGAAGGCTTCGCATAAAAATCAGAATACAGCTTTAGCATTGAATGTAAAATCGTTGTGTACGGTTTTGGTTAATACTTTCGGAGATATGTATTTTCAGTTTAGAAATGTGATTCCTTATCAACCGCCCGTTTTTCTGATCGAAACTTTTGCTAAGCTGGCTTTAAGACTTTACAATGCAACACAGGTTTTGGTTCCGGCAGAGTTGGAAGAAATGCTGAATTATAGTTTAGAATGGAGTGAAATAGCACCTCATACTTTACTCAATCAGTTATCAACCGTTGCAGAAACCAATTATGATCATCATAATTGTGGCGAACCGCTTTTACACATTCAGCAGATGTTGAGAAGTTTGGAGATTATTTTCTCTAAATTGAGTGAGCTTGATTACATCGGACAAAGAAAAGAAAATATCATTGTCAACGAACAGGAAGTTTCTTCTAATACCAATCCGAAAAGAGGCTGGAGCGTTTTGGACTAATCATTTACTTTAAAAATAAAAGATCCCGGACTTTTTACAGTTCGGGTTTTTTATGTCATGTTGCAGATTCTTAAATTCTATTTTTTAACTAAAATTTTCTCGGTTGCTTTTTTACTTAAAACTTCCTGTTTTCCATCTATTTCTATAGTTGCAGATCTGTCAAAATCTTCAATCTTGATAATTCTGATTTTCGTATTTAAAAGAAGTTTTCTTTCTGTAAGATAATTTAGAAAAGCATCATCAGAAAGTGTTACAGAAGCAAAAATCACATTTTCACCGACTTTACAATCGCTTAATTTTTGCAAATCCTGAGAAATAATATTTCCGTCTTTGTCTGGAATCGGTTCTCCGTGAGGGTCGAATTTAGGATGATCAAGAATCTCATCCATTTTATCAAAAAATATTTTTGAATGTACGTGTTCGAGCTGCTCAGCAATTTCATGTACGTTTTCCCAGCCAAAATTCATTTTTTTGACAAGAAACATTTCTGTTAATCGATGTTTTCTAACGACCAGTGCTGCTTCACGTCTTCCTTTTTCGGTAACTTTCAGCGGCTTATAAGTTTCGTAAACCACCCATTTTTTCTCTGAAAACTTTTTCATCATGTTATTAACGCTCGGCATTTTGACATTCAAAAATTTGCTGAGCTCGTTAATCGTCACTTTACCTTCATTGTCAACTAAGTGAAACAAAGCTTTCAGATAATTTTCTTCTGTTAATGTTGTTTTCAAATTGTTAGATGATTTTCATTACAAATCTAACAAAATAATATTTAAAACTAAGTCTTGTTATTTTAAGTTTTTTTAATTTTACTGAATGAAATTTTCATTTAAGAACGACTATTCCGAAGGATGCCATCCACGGATCTTGGAATCACTTTTGTGTCACAATACTGATCAGCAGGCAGGTTATGGAGAAGATGAATATTCTTTAAAAGCTAAAAATTTAATTAAGGAAATAATTGATAATAAGGATGCTCAGGTTTACTTTGTTTCAGGTGGAACTCAGGCAAATCTGATCGTTATTTCTTCCGTTTTAAAACCTTATCAATGTGTAATTTCTGCTTCTACAGGACATATTTTAAATAACGAAACCGGCGCAATCGAAGCGACCGGACATAAAGTTTTAAGCATAGAAACTGAGGACGGAAAGCTGAAACCTTCAGATATTCAGCCGGTTTTAGACAGTCATAAAAATATTCCGCATCAGGTGATGCCGAAGTTGGTTTATATTTCAAATTCTACGGAACTTGGAACAATTTACAAAAAGGAAGAACTTGAACATCTTTCAAAGTTTTGTCGTGAGAATAATCTGTATCTATTCATGGACGGTGCTAGATTGGGACATGCAATTACTTCAGAAATAAGTGACTTATCTTTAAAAGACATTACGAAATTAACCGATGTTTTCTATTTGGGGGGAACAAAAAATGGAGCTCTAATAGGAGAAGCAGTCATCATCAATAATCAGTTATTACAAGAAGATTTTGCTTTCAATATTAAGCAGAAAGGCGCTTTATTAGCAAAAGGAAGATTGTTGGGAATCCAGTTTTTAGAGTTGATGAAGGATGATCTTTACTTTGATTTGGCAAAGCATGCCAATCAACAGGCGATGAAAATTAAGAAAGCTTTATCAGAAAAGGGGATTTCGTTTCTTTCAGATACTTTTACCAATCAGATTTTTCCGATTTTACATCATCATCTTATTGATGTTTTATCCGAAAAATTTGAATTTTATGTCTGGAAAAATGTTGATGAAAATTCATCAGCAGTCCGCTTGATTACCTCATGGAATACAAGTGGTGAAGCAGTTGAAGATTTTATTAAAATTATAAATGACCATGTATAAATAAAAAATGCAACCGAATAGAGTTGCATTTTTTATGTTTTATAAGATTAAACTATTTTAAAGCTTTTGAAACTACTGTACAATCTGCGGTTTCAAGTTTTTGTCCGTCTTTGTAAGCGACTTTTGCTTCGTCGGCATATTTCATCTGACCGTTGTCATCTTTTTGATTTCCAATTCCTTCAAGCAAATTTCCGTCTTTTTGAAGAAAGAAAATATCTCTTTTGCTGGTTGTACCTTCAGATGCAAATTCGTAAGTCAGTTTCAGCGTATCTCCGGATTTAAAACCGGTAAGATCACCTTTTGAACTGTCTTTTTCGCTGTTTTTATAAGCCATTTTTCCCGTCACTGTGCCCAAATTATCATCAATGCTTACAAAAACACTGTCTTTTCCGGTTACTCCAAAATAACAGTAAGATTTTGCGCCTAAGGTATCAATTACAGCTTCAGTAGTATCTGTAAGAGAATCTTCATTTGCAGTTGGTGCAGTAGTTTCAACTTTTTTATTACAGTTGATCAGAAATAAAGATAATGAACCTAAAAGAATGTACTTTTTCATGACTTTTATATTATGTTAAATTGATTTGTATTGCTAAAATAATGATTGTAATCTGAATGGCATGTAAATTATAAGAAAATTAAATCTCAAAACATTTTATATATTTTTTATTGTTTGAAAATTTAAAAGTGTATGATTACATCATTCAACAAAAAATCTTCCAAACTTATAATTTCTAATCGCTGAGAATCGTCTAAAAATATTTTTCTGGAATGATATTCGAAATTTCGTGAAAGTAAATATTATAAAATTACATTTAAATTTAATTTGCGATTACTGAGAATTTGAGTAGATATTTTTGGGTGGAACTTAGAAATTTAGAGTAAGCTGAAATTAAATGTATTGGTAAACAAGAGTTGTTGTTTCTATCATTTTTAAACAGAATTCTCTTTGATAAACTACTCTACACTCAGTTTTCAAAAGGTCCTATAATTTATATTATGTTAAATAGAATATTTTTCATTTTTTGAAATATTTGATTTTTATGCTGGAAATCAAACGATTACGATTTGTCTTTCAAGATGATAAATAGATAACGACTAAAGATATTTCCGATATAAATCTGATGATTATCAATCTGAATTTAATCATTCAGCAAAATTTTCCCAAAAGCTTCAGAAGCCAGGTGTACCTGTACAGACCAGTCGTCTGCAGCATCACTTCCTGCATCATCAGAAATATATTTAAGACACAGAAACGGAATATTTTCCTGTCTCGCAATAAAAGCAATCGCATAAGCTTCCATATCGATCACATTATATTCTGTGTTGATATGATTCATTTCAAAGCTGTCACCACTTCCGCAGATTCCTTCTTTCAGATCATCCATATTTAAACCGTTTTTTAATATGACAGGAATACCCGATAAAGGGGTCTCAAATTTTTTAAAACCTAAACCGGTAGCATCCATATCACGTTGGATGAATTGAGTACAACAGATAATTTCACCTTTATGAAAGCCAATTCCACCAGCTGAACCAAGATTAACGATTAATTTGGGCTTATTCTTTTGGATTGCTTTCGTAAGATGAATTGCTGCATTTATTTTTCCAATTCCTGTAATAAGTTTAGTGGTATAATCAAATCTGTTTCCGGCTTCGGCATCCAGGGCAAAAACAAAAAGGGTCTCTTCAATTTGAAAAGACATTTCACTGTTAATTTTTATCATAATTTAGCTAAAATAGGATTTTTAATTATTGCAACCTTATTAAATATTTTATCTGTAGTTAGTTTGTCAGAGAGCAATGCCGGATCAGCTGAAAACTCTTCCACTCTACTCCCACTTCATTTTTTAAAGGGAAGTTTTCCAGAGCATTTCAAAATTAAATAACAAAAATGGGACAGATCACATCTAATCAGATCTCTATTTTCATTATTAATTAAATGACTGTCTGAACTCCAACGGCGACATTTTTGTTTTCTTTTTAAAAAGTGTGCTGAATGACTGTGAATGTTCAAATCCCAGTTCATAAGCGATCTCACTCACAGATAATTCTGTTGTCGAAAGTTTTTCTTTCGCTTTGCTGATGAGCTTTTCGTGGATATGCTGTTGTGTGTTTTGCCCTGTATGGACACGCAGAAGATCACTCAGATAATTCGGTGAAAGATTCATGGCTTCGGCGATCTGATGAACAGTCAGAAGACCTTTTTCTGAAGACACTTTATCAAAATAATTATTCAGGTAGGTCTCAAATTTTGTTAAAAGCTGATGATTTCCGCTTTTTCTGGTAATAAACTGCCGCTCGTAAAAACGCTTTGAATAATTCAGCAGCAGTTCAATCTGGGATAGAATGATTTCCTGAGTATGCTGGTCGATGTGCTGACATTCTTTATCGATTTTATTCAGGATTTCCAGTAAATCATTTTCCTCATCTTCAGACAGATGCAATGCTTCATTCACAGCATAGGAGAAAAATCCGTAAGACGAAATTGTACTGGCCAACGGTTGTTTCAGCAGAAAATCTTCGTGAAAGATCAGCAGATATCCTGTATTTTCGCAATCCATTGTCTTCAAATCAAGATACTGAACCTGATTGGGTGCCGTAAAACTCAAAACGCCTTTGTCGTAGTCGTAATGTTGCTGTCCGTATTTTATTTTCCCGGTGGCATTCCTTTTTAGGGCAACACAATAATATCTGCTAACAAAACCCTTCCAGACTTCATCTTCAATGAAAATACTTTCAGAAAGATTAATAACGCTTACCATCGGATGTTTCGGTTCCGGAAGTGACAGTAATCTGTGAAAAGCTGAGATAGATTTTATCGTGTTCATAATTTTGAGATTCTAAATATTTAAAATAATAATTTTTGGGAAATAATTATGCCACGAATGCACAAATATGCTGATATATATTTTGCTTATTATAAATAGTAATAATCATATTTTGCAGAAATACTTAGATTATACTTACATCAAGAGAATTCATTCGATGAAAATCATTTATTTATACAAATAATCCAAGTCTTTACAAATAATAATAATCATATTTTGCAGAAATACTTAGATTGTTACATCAAGGAAATTCATTCAATAAAAAATTCGTGCATTCGTGGCATTGGCAACAAAAAAATTAATAATCCAAAAGTCCCATTCCAAATTCATCATAAGTTGCGCCAGTATCAGTTCCCAAAGGTACAATACTTTCCAACTTTTGAATATCGGAATCGCTCAGTACAATTTTACCAGCTTCAATATTTTGTTCAAGATATTTTCTGCGTTTCGTTCCCGGAATCGGCAAAATTCCTTTGCTGATAATCCATGCTAAAGCGAGTTGAGAAGAAGTGATTTCTTTTTCTTTTGCCAGATTTTCAATGGCTTCCACCAATTCGATATTTTTATGAAAATGTTCTCCCTGAAAACGAGGAATTCCTCTTCGGAAATCATTTTGCGGTAAATCGTCAATCGACCGGATTTGTCCAGACAAAAATCCTCTTCCCAGTGGAGAATACGCCACAAAACCAATTCCCAACATATTCAGCGTTTCTATCACACCTTTTTCTTCCACCGTTCTTTCAAACAGAGAATATTCACTTTGAACTGCCGTGATTGGATGAACTTCGTGCGCTCTTTTTACAGTTTCAGAAGAAACTTCCGATAGACCGATATAACCGATTTTTCCTTCTTTTACCAAATCGCTCATTGCACCTACTGTTTCTTCGACAGGTGTGTTTTTATCAAGACGATGCATATAATAAAGGTCAATGTAATCTGTTTTCAGATTTTTTAGAGAACGCTCGACCGATTTTTTTACATAATCTTTCTTCCCGTTGATTTTCCAGGTTACCTGCTCATTGTCATCGATTTCCCAACCAAATTTAGTTGCGATGATGTATTTGTCACGATTTCCTTCTATGGCTTTTGCAATAAGCTGTTCGTTTTTAAAAGGTCCGTACAAATCTGCTGTGTCAAGAAAATTCCCTCCTAATTCAAGAGAGCGATGAATGGTTGCAATAGCTTCCTGCTCATCGGTTGCGCCATACATATCTGCATCACCAAAACCTGTCATTCCCATACATCCCAAACCGATATTCGGAACGACTAAACCCTGACTTCCTAAATTGACCTGATTCAATTTCATATTGTTAATTTTTATATTGTTTAAATTTTATATTACAAAATTGGGGAGAAATTAAGAACCGGATGTATGCAAAATGATGATTGTCGTATGCAAATTACGGATGTCAATTAAATGATTTTCTGAATTCCAAAGGTGAAATCTCCGTTTTAGCTTTAAACAATTTACTGAAAGACTGCGAATGTTCAAATCCTAGTTCATAAGCAATTTCACTCACGGAAAGATCGGTTGTTGAAAGCTTTTCTTTGGCTTTTTCAATGAGTTTTTCGTGGATATGTTGCTGCGTAGTTTGTCCGGTGAGCGATTTTAATAAACTGCCTAAGTAATTGGTTGAAATATTTAATTGTTCGGCAATATAATTCGCGGTTGGCAAGCCTTTATCAATAACGTTATCTTTAAAATAATTTTCCAGAATGGCTTCCAGTTTGTCAAGAACCTGATGGTTTGTTTTTTTTCTGGTAATGAACTGTCGCTGGTAGAATCTTTCACAGTAATTTAAAATAACCTCAATCTGCGAAATGATAATATTCTGTGTAAACTGATCAATCCCCGACTGATATTCTTTTTCAATCCCTTTGAAAAGTCCGATTAAAGTCTCCTCTTCTTTTTCAGAAAGAAACAATGCTTCATTCACTTCATAACCAAAAAATTTATAGTTATGAATTGTTTTTGCCAAAGGTGTATTCCATATAAAATCGGGATGAAAAGCCAGTAAATATCCGGACGGCTTGGTGTCGTATTTGCTGATAATCATTTTCACCACCTGTCTTGGCGCAATAAAGCACATCAGACCTTCATCAAAATCATACTGGCTCTGTCCGTAATGCAGCTTTCCCTGAAGATCTCTTTTGAAACCCATAAAATACAGATCCTGAACCCAGCTGATCTCAGATTCTTCAATCTGATACTCCACCAGACTGTAATCTACCAGGCTGATGAGAGGATGTTGTGGCTTAGGCAATCCGGAGATCCTGTGCAACTCCGCAATGCTATCTATTGTGTATAATTTCCTGTTGTTCATAATGTTAAAAAAAGGCAACAGCAGAAAACCGTTGCCTTTACAAATTTAATAATCTGTGGATTCACTTAATGTTTTAAAATCGGAAATTTCACTTTGAAGCGCATTTAATTTGTTTCCGGCAATTTGGAATGCGTCTGAGCCTAAAACCAAATGTACCGGCGGATTTTCCATTGCTGCCAATTCTATCAAAGCCAGAGCTGCTTTTTCCGGGTCTCCCGGCTGATTTCCGTTGATGTCCTTTTCGTGTGCTATTTGAAGCTGTCTTGCCAGAGTATAAGAATCAATTTCACTTTTCGGAGTTCTGAGCGAGCCGCCAGTCAGGAAATCAGTTCTGAAATATCCGGGATAAACCACTGTTGCATTCACTCCGAATTCTTTTACTTCCGCCGCTAAAGCTTCCGTAAATCCAACAACTGCAAACTTGGTGGCACAGTAAATCCCCCAACCTGCAAACTCGCCCGTCAATCCGCCAATTGAAGCGATATTGATGATGAAACCGCTTTTCTGATCTCTTAAATAAGGCATCGTTTTTCTGATAATATTTAGCGATCCGAAAACATTCGTGTCAAAATTCTGACGGCTTTCTTCGTCGGTAAGCTCTTCCAGTGTTCCCAGTTGTCCGTATCCCGCATTGTTCACCACGACGTCCAACTGCCCGAATTTTTCTAATGATTTTGAAACTGCCTCCGCAACAGAATTTTCATTTATCAAATCAACTTCAAGCGGAAGAAATGAATTGTTTTCTTCACTGATCGCTTTCTGAAGGTCAGCAATATTTCTGGAAGTTGCTGCTACAGAATAACCTTCTGCCAATAGTCTTTTTACTAAAGTTAATCCTAATCCTTTAGAAGCTCCTGTCACGAACCATACTTTTTTTGTGTCCATTTTTGATTGTTTTAATTGATTAATTTTTACATTACAAAGTTGGTCAGAATCTAAAATCCGGATGTAGCTAAATCAATGCTTGTTGTAGCTGAAACACAGATCTGAATTTACGAGTAATTTATTTTATTATTTTAATTTTTCAATGAAGAAAACTAAAATTAAGATAATATAAGCATAATGAAATTTAAATTGCAAAAAATCGCAGATCAGTAATATATGAAATATTCTCACAAGGAAAATAATAATGCAGTGCTTGATTTCATCAGAAAAGGCAGGACTATTAAAGTAAAGAAACAGATTCATACGTCTTTCTTATTAAACATTCCTGCTTATGAAAATTCCCACCATTCACGGATATATTGACCGGCGGATCTTAATTAATTTTACTGCTGATCCCAAAGTGGTTGAAAAAATAATTCCTTATCCTTTTCGTCCTGAGATTTATAAGGACAAAGCAATCGTAGGAATATGTTTAATCAGGCTAAAGCATATAAAACCCAAAGGTCTCCCAGATTTTTTAGGAATAAATTCAGAAAACGGTGCTCACAGAATTGCTGTGGAATGGGATGAAGGTAATGTATCGAAGTCTGGAGTTTATATTCCGAGAAGAGATACTTCCCTATTGCTGAACAGCTTTGTTGGCGGAAGAATATTTCCAGGAAAGCATTATTTAGCAAAATTTAATGTAGAAGAACAGAAAGAAAATTATCATATTAATTTTAAAAGCTCAGATGATACTGAAATTTCTATTGATGCCATAGAAGCAAAAAATTTCAATAAAAATTCCATCTTTGAAAATCTGGAAAATGCATCCGATTTTTTTAAGAAAGGAGATTTGGGATTTTCTCCGAATAAAAATAAATTTGAGGGATTAAGATTAAATGCTTACAAATGGGAAGTACAACCACTAGATGTTTCAAATGTAAAATCGAGTTTTTTTGAAGATGAAAATATCTTTCCGAAAGGCTCTGTGAAATTTGACAATGCCTTACTGATGAAAAACATCGAACATGAATGGATAAGTGAAAAAAACAAATAAAAAACAATAATAACTTTTAAAAAAATACCATGAAAAAACTTCTTTTAAGCACTGTGGCAGTCATAGCAATATCATCGTGCAAAACAACTAAAACTATAGCAAATACAAACAACTCTTCTACAGATTCTACTTATGGTTTTACGGAGAAAAATCCCGTTAAAGTCGGCGGTGTAGGAAATGGTCCTCTTAACGAAAGAAATTATCTGAATTCTCTTACCGGATCCAACGGAGAAAAAGTTTCTTATGAAAGATATGGTAGCTGTTGTGAGTTTAAATCGAAAAACAGTCCGTTTGGTATGGGATTGCTTGACAAATATACCATCACATATGAGGGTAAAAAAGACACCGTCACCATTTATCTTAATATGTATGATAAAGCAAAAACAATGGCTCCGGTAGGATTTAAAATAAAATAAGCCAGGATATACATCTCCCCAATTTCAATAAAATTAAGTAACAGTTTTTAAATTTTAGCCAAACTATCTTAAAGAATATTTACGAAAAAAGTATTCTGTCAAAATTTATTTTCAAAACCTTACCTTTTCTTTAAAATAAATATGATTTTATAACGCTTTGGTGCAAAAATAGATAGATTAAAGTATAAACTTATCTATTCAAAATCACCAAAATATGAAATCAGAAAATAACTTAGAAAAAAGAAGTCTGCAAGGAAAAACGGTAGTTGTAACGGGCGGAAGCAGCGGAGTCGGAAGAGCCACCGTAGAAGCTTTTGCTTTGGAAGGCTGTAATATCGTCATCGCAGCCCGCGGACAGGAAGCTCTGGATGAAACCTTGAACCTCTGCAAGGAACTCGAGGTAAAAGCAATTGCCGTTCCTACCGATGTTTCTAAAGCGGAAGAAGTCGATAATTTAGTTAAAAGAGCTATTCTTGAATTCGGACGAATCGATATCTGGGTAAACAATGCCGGAGTTATGGCAAGCGGAAAATTTGAAGAAATCCCGATGTCGCTTCACGAGCAGGTCATTAAAACCAATCTTTTCGGATATATGCACGGAGCGTATAGCGTACTCCCGATTTTTAAGGAACAGAATGAGGGAATTCTCATCAACAATGTATCGATTGGCGGATTTATGCCTGCTCCGTACAGCGCTGTGTATTCCGCTACAAAATTTGGCATCCGTGGAATGATGGAATGTCTGCAGGGTGAAATTTCAGATTTTAAAGATATTCACATTGCCAACCTGTATCCTCAGATTCAGCGTTCTACAGGAAATGCACATTCGGCAAAGTATTCCGGACTAGATTTTAAAGTTCCGCCGTTTGCAGCCGATCCGCGTGATACGGCTGAAAAAATAGTTCAGCTTGCGAAAGAACCCAAAAAAGATTTATTCCCGGATTTTACATCAAGACTTTTAGTCAATGTGTACGGAATGTTCCCGAAAGCCATCATCAACACCGCATCTGCCGGAATGAGAATGATGATGAAACTGAAAAACGGAGAACCCACCTCAGGAAATGTCTTGGAATCATCACCCGAACCTCATCAGATCTACGGAGAAACCTCTCTCCCGGTTCCAAGTAAGAAAACAAAATTGGCAATGGCAGCTGGAGTTACGTTAGGTTTAGCGTATATGTTTTTTACTTCCAGAAGTTCTAAAAATAACTGAGATTTAGAAGTTTAATCAAAACGAATTTATTTAAATAATAGCAATAAACCCCGATCGAAAGTCGGGGTTTATTTTGTTTTAGATGGTAATTATTTATTCAAAAAGTTCTGTAATTCAAGAAAAGATTTAAGGATTATTCTCTCCTTTAATTTCTCCACTTTGTTTAGATTGTTTCGCTGCTTTTACCAGTTCATTGATATCTGAATACAAAAGTTTCCAGTCTGTGATGTCTTTCATGGCAGTGATGAGGTTGAGGAAAGACTTTAAAATTTTTTCTAAATCTCTGCGGATTGCGGATGCACTTTTCATCTGTCGAAGAGTTGCATTTGCATTTACCTGTTCTGAAAATATCTGTTCGAAAACTTGTTGCTTAGACTTCATTTCATTAAAAGCGGGAAGTAATAAAAGCGCATTGAGTTTTTGAGTGTTCTCAGGTTTTTCAAGTTCTTCGATAAGTTTTTTCATCTGCGCGGTTTGGGTAGAATAGCTTTCTTTATCCATATCTATTCCGTAAACTTTAAAAATCTGATAGATGTCTTCTGCAAACTGAAAATTATTTAAGGTGGTCATTTTTCGATAACCGTTTAGGAAATTTTTCAGGACTCTAAAAGCGTTGTCTCGCTGTCTGTCTGCTTCTGCAACATTTACTCCTTTACCGCTATAGATTTGTTTTGTATACACCTCATCATAGTCTGCATACATCGTTTTAAATTCTGTAAGCAAAGGATGATTGCTGATGACAGCGAAATTTCCTGATTCTGCAGAATTGATAATTCTTTGAGAAAGAGTAGCCAAATCTTTGGTACTCAATTTTGATAATGTAATTTTCATACAAAATGTGTTTTTACTTGTTTTTAATTCACTAATTATAGGTTTTAAATGTAAATAAATTATTGATTGGTTCCAAGTATTTTGTGGGAAACAAAACAATTTTGTGTTTTGTTTCAACCGAACTGTGGTACACTTCCTCCAATTGTGTTTTGTTACAAAACAGTTGTTTTGAAACAAAAGTAAAAGTTGTTTGGTTGCAAAACGGTCGTTTTGTGATCTCTGGCGAAGTTGTTAGGTTTGGAAATGGGTGCTTTTTTTATGGTTTGAATTTCAGTGGAAATACTGAGGGATTAGAATTGGGAATGGTTTATTTTTGAGATTACGGAAAGCCGTAAGGTTTATAGCATTGGTTTGTATATATTTGGTAACTTTTAGTTTTAAAAAACAAATAAATCATCATGATAACTAAGATTGAAGTAAATGGTTTCAAATCTCTAAACAATTTTTCCTTAGAATTGAATCAGGGATTAAATATATTAGTTGGTCCAAATGGTTCTGGTAAAACTAATATAATATTATTTTTCGAGTTTCTATCCTTGATTTGCACCGAGCATATAGGAAATGCAATAAGTAAAGTTGGTGGCGCAGGATCAATTTTTAAGAAGATTTCATTTGATGAATATGAAAAAGAAATATCTTTTAAGGTTCAAGGATCTAGAAAATTATCTGTAGATAATAGTAAAAGGTATATAACATATGAATTTTCGGCAGTAATAAGTAATTCATTTGATTTGGATAATATATATTATTCATACCAATCATTTAAAGTTAAAACTACTTCAAAATTTGAGTCAACTGAATCAGAGATAAAAAATTGGGATTTAGAAATTGATTTAAGAGTTGAAGAAAATAATGATTTTAAGATTGAAAATTTTAGAATTGAAAAAGATAAATTTAAAAATTCTTATTTTCTTAGAGAGACCTCTTCTGGAAGAAAAAGTAAGAAAGAATTAGACAAAAGTTTTATTTCGAAATATTTAGAAAGAGGTGATGTCAGTCATAATAGTATTTTACAATTTTTATTTTCTGTCTTAGAAACTAAAGTTATTAGTGTTATAAGAGATTTAAAAGGTGGAGAAACATTTAATATAGTGCCAAGTAAAGTAAAGGAAGCTGAGGATGCAGCAAATCCTCCAGGAATTAAAAAAGATGGATCAGGTCTAGCTGCAACTTTATACGCAATTAAAAATGAGAGAATAAAAGAAAGCTTTACTGATTTTCCTTTTGTAATTTTTTCAAGAAATATAGAAAATAAATATAAAAAAGAGAATCTCGAGAGTATTGTTGGTTACTTAAAATTGGCAAATAAAACCATTGATAGTATGGATGTTATAAATGATCCATTTGATAATCGCTTAGTGGTTAAAATAAATATAAATGCCAATGATTATAACTCTGTCCTCCCCCTATCTGCGATGTCTGATGGAACAATAAAATGGATAACATTAATCACAGCAATCTTAACATCTAATTCAATATTTTCAATTGAAGAACCAGAAAACTTTTTACACCCTTGGATGCAAGCCGAAATCGTCAAAATAATGAGAAACCATATTGAGAATAATAGTGATGAGTCATGTGTCATTATGACTACTCATAGTGAATCACTGCTTAATTACTCAGAGCCTAGTGAACTTATTTTTATTGAACTTATTGATGGTGCTACCCAAGCAATTAGAATAGAAGATATTAATTTAATAAAGAACGAAATTTCAAACTCGGGATTAGGTTTGGGGCATTTCTATTTTTCAAATTCATTATTTTAATATGAAACAAAACCCCGCATTTATAGTAGACGGTTTTACAGAAAAAAATATTATTGATAAAATTTGTCCAAATCGTCCAGTGAGAAGAACTGATTTGAATGGAAAAGATGTAAGTTTAGATGCAATTGCTGATAGATTAGCTTCGTATATAAGATTATTTAATAATAAATATTATCCAATAATAATTATTATTGATAAAGAACAGCGATCTCAAAGCTGTAAAGACATTGCCAATTACCTAAATGAAAAATTAGTTGTCTTGGGATTTCAAGACCAAGATATTAGAATAAGTATTGCAGATAGAATGATTGAGAATTGGCTGTTAGCAGATTTAAGATTATTTTCAGAAAAAATTCCTCCACCAGTTTGTATAGATGGAATTAATGGAAATGCACAATTAAAGAAGATTTTCGGTTCATACAGTAAATCAACAGATTGTTTGAAGGTTTTGAAAGATTTCTGTCCTGAAATAGCATACAAGAATTCAATTTCTTTTAAAAATTTCGTAGATAGTGTTGAAAATATAGGTTGTGATTTTACAAATTTTGACAAATAATCAAAGTCAAAATAGTAAATTGCAAAAACAAAAAAACCTGCTCAAAGCAGGTTTTTCCTATATAAAATTCAAATCTTAATGTCCCGATTTCGCATCAACATCTTGTTTTACGTGACCCAGATATTTAGTGCAATATGCCCCGAAAATCAGGATAATCAAGTAACAAAACACAGGAATAATAAATGAGTGCTGAACTCCGAAAATATCAGCTAAATATCCCTGAACGATAGGAACAATCGCACCTCCCAAAATCGCCATTACGACTAAAGAAGAACCTTGACTCGTATATTTTCCTAATCCTGAAATTGCCAGTGTGTAGATATTTGAGAACATAATCGAATTGAAAATCCCGATTCCCAAAATGCTGTACATTGCCATTTCGCCATGATTCAACATTGCTGAAATCAATAATACAACATTGATTCCTGCAAAGATGGAAAGTGTTCTTGCCGGAGCCGATTTCCCGATGAAGAATGCCACAAAATTCAAAGCAATAAATACCAAGAAGAAACTGATCTGTGCAAAAGTGAGATCAACAATACTGAAGATCACCAGGAAAACAGCAATTGCTGCACCCAACATATAGATGGCTTTTTTGCTCTGGCTTAATGACTGATTGAGTGAGATCGCACCCAGGAAACGCCCGATCATTGCGCCTCCCCAATACAGTGACAGGTAGTTTTTGCTTACCACCTCAGTAAGATTCATTACTTGCGGCTGCTCAAGGAAACTGATGATAAAGCTTCCTACTGCTACTTCCCCACCGACATAGCAGAACATCGCAAAGACTCCGAATAAAAGATGCGTATACTCTAATGCTCCCAAACCTTTTACAATTTCCTCTTCATTTGTCTGAAAAGAAGGAAGCTTCACTCTTGAAATCAATAAAGCCACCAGAAGCAAAATTCCTGCAAAGATGAGGTATGGGATTCTTGTTGCAACTGCAGAGAAAGATCCGTCAGCTGAAGAGAAGAATTCGAAAATTAAATGACCGCCCAAAACCGGGGCAATAGTAGTTCCGAATGCATTGAAAGCCTGTGTCATATTCAGACGGCTTGATGCCGATTCTTCGGAGCCTAAAAGTGACACATAAGCATTTGCGGTGATCTGTAAAACGGTAAATCCTAATCCCAGTACAAATAAAGCTCCTAAGAAAAGTCCGTAAGAAGAAAATGTAGCTGCAGGATAAAACAGTATACAGCCAAAAGCCGCAAGGAAAATTCCGAAAAGAATTCCTTTTTTGTATCCTACTTTGTTGACAGGGTCGCCACCAATCATTGAGATAAGAAAATAAATCAGCGAACCTATAAAATAAGCACCGAAGAAACAGAACTGTACCAGCATCGATTCGAAAAAGGTCAGATTAAACAGCTGTTTCAGGTAAGGAATCAGGATGTCATTCATGCAAGTGATGAATCCCCACATAAAAAATAGCAGTGTGATAGTGATCAAAGGAATAGTGTAATTCCTTTTTGATTGTACGTCGTTCGTCATAATCATTCAGTTTATTAAGTAAAAAAGGCTAAAGATAACCTCTTTTGCTGGTAATTTCTTATTTTGAGACAATAATTTTTAAAAAAAATTATCTGACAGCTTTGCCAATGAAAATCATGTTTTAATGCTATATCCTATTGTCAACATACGAATCTCTTCCAGTTTTTGATCATCTGTTTTTGTCACATCTTGATATGCAGATATTATAATTTCAATTTCAAAAACGCTTTAAAATTTGTAGACGGCATGATTTTTAATAAATAATTAATTTTTAATATTAAATTTGTAACCTTAGGTATTTTTAAAATATATGGATTCACAAAAACAGTTTTTACAAAAATCTGAAGAAGCAAAAGATCTTTTTCTTCCACATCTTTCGACTGACCCTGTCGTTTTTGGTTTTGATAAAAGTGAGCTAAAAGTTCTTCTCCTTCAAATGACCTATCGCAAACAGTGGCTTTTGCCGGGAGGATATGTAAAAAAAGATGAAGATCTGGACGACGCTGCCAAAAGAGTTTTGAAAGAAAGAGCAGGTATTTCTGATGTTTATCTGGAAGAATTTGCAGTTTTTGGTAAGAAAAAAAGAAGTGAATTTTATTTTGAAGACTTTGATGATTCTCTGTGGCACAAGCAGCGGTTTGTCTCAATAGGATATTATGCGTTGTATAATCCGGATAATGCCAATCTGATCATTGATGAATTCAGTGATAAATGTGAATGGATTTATTTAAGCCAGCTTCCGGAAATTGATCTGGCGATGGATCATCGTGAAATTATTGAGAAAGCTTTATTAACTTTAAGAGAAAGAATTTCTTATAAACCGATTGGCTACAATCTTTTGCCGGAGAAATTTACGCTTTCTGAATTACAGAAATTATATGAAACTATTTTAGGAAAAGAGCTTAACAGAGGAAATTTCTACAGAAAAATCAAAAATTTAGGAATTCTTAGAAAGCTAGACGAGCAGCGTCGTGGTGGCGCTCATAAATCTCCTGATCTATATTCTTTTGACGAAGAAAATTATAAAAAAGCTTTAGAAAACGGTTTGAATAATTGGTAGAATCTTATCAATCGGAAAGTCTCAATTTCTGCTTACGATCTTACAGATCAAGCTGTCTCTGAAATTCCTCAAGATATTTTGAAAGATGAAGCCCATCTGCCAAACCGTGATGTGCTTCGATAGAAACCGGCAGATATCTTTTACCATCTCTTAAATTAAATTTCCCAAAAGCTATTTTAGGAATACATTCTTTGGGATCAAAATTAGTAGGATGCAGCAATGCGCTGAAAGAATTCCAGGGAATTGTAGTGTGTCTTATGTGATTGATTGGCAAAGCATCATTACTGATTCCTAATCCGACAGAATTCTGAACGGCTTTTATCTGATCCTGTAAACTTTTGTTAAAGATTTGAAAGTCTTCTGAATAATGAAAAAAAGAGAATCCGAAAGTTCCGTCTGCTCTTCCGATGGTACTTCCTACGTGCACTTCGTCATATAAAATTACCTGATCATCTACAATTCTCATCTTAAGTGCATCTACAGAATTTATTGCAACCATCGATTTATATAGATAGTATGCAAAGAACGAGTAATTTTTTTCCTTTGCTCTGTCATAGGCTTTTGTACAGTCAACTTCTGTAGTGAAACCGAAATATGGACTTGTCATTTTAGAGAAAAATTCAAAATGCTCTTTTCTATTCCATTTTTCGAAGTCTATGATTTTCATTTGTTTCCTGTATATTGTTAGTAGTTTTTTAATGTATTTGAATGTAATTAAACCGGAATTTCAATTTTTTTTTCTGGTGTGTCAAATTGTTGCTCCCATTCTTCAAGTAAATTAAGAATCGGTAATAATGCCAACCCTTTTTCAGTAAGCCTATACTCTACTCTTGGCGGCAATTCTTTAAATTCTTCTCTGATGATAAGGTTGTCTTCTTCCATCTCCCTTAACTGATCTGTCAGAACTTTTCGGGAAATGACTGAAATTCTTGCGGCAATTTCGCCAAATCTTAAAATACGGTCTTTAATGACCATAACAATGACGGGTTTCCATTTACTGCCCAAAGCCGACATGGCTTTTCCGAGCGGACAGCTGCAGTGTTTAATTTTTTCTTGTCTCATGGTTTGGTTACTGATTGGTTACTAATATAGGTTACAGCAAAGTTACCTGTTTTTTTTTACTCTTAAGATACAAAACCGAACTATTATTAGTTACTTTGTGTAACAATAAAATAGAACATTTAAATTTAATTAAAATGAGTATAAATACATTATTTACACCTTTCACTTATAAAAATCTTACCTTAAACAACCGTCTGGTAATGGCACCGATGACCAGAGCGCAATCAGATAATGGAGTTCCTACCAAAGAAATTGAAGAGTACTATGCAAGACGTGCTGCTTCTCATGTAGGTTTAATTTTATCTGAAGGAACGGTAATCAACAGACCTGCATCAAAAAATATGCAAAACATTCCCGACTTTTACGGAACGGAAGCATTACAGGGCTGGAAGAATGTGATTGATGCCGTACACAGGAATGGCGGAAAAATGGGTCCTCAAATCTGGCACGTCGGTGATACGAGGAGTTCACCTGACTATCCGGCTGTAGATATGGAAAAAGCTTCTGCAATGTCTTTAGAAGATATTCAGGATACGATTGCACAGTTTGCAGCTTCGGCAAAATCTGCCAAAGATCTGGGTTTTGATTGTTTAGAAATTCATGGTGCTCACGGTTATCTGATTGATCAGTTTTTCTGGGAAGTAACCAATACAAGAACTGATGAATACGGCGGGAAAACATTAAAAGAAAGAAGTAAGTTTGCAGTAGACGTAATCAAAGCGATGAGAGCTGCGGTAGGTGAAGATTTTACGATCATCATTCGCCTTTCTCAATGGAAACAGCAGGATTACAAAACCAGATTGGCAGCTACCCCATCTGAAATGGAAGATTGGCTTCTACCGATGAAAGAAGCGGGAGTTGATATTTTCCACTGTTCACAACGTCGTTTTTGGGAACCTGAGTTTGAAAGTTCTGACTTAAATTTTGCAGGTTGGGCGAAAAAAGTTACAGGTCAGCCGACAATTACTGTAGGATCTGTTGGTTTAAAAGGTGATTTCATGAGTGCATTTGCTGGCGAAGGAAGTGAAAAAGCTGATCTCACCGAATTAACTCGCAGGCTTGATCGTCAGGATTTTGATCTGGTTGCAGTAGGCCGTGCATTACTGACAGATCATCAGTGGGTACAAAAAATAAAAGAAGGAAGAACCGAGGAAATTTCAGATTTTTCTGCTGAAAGTCTTGGCATATTATATTAATTTGATTTAATAGTTAGTAAAAGCAGTTTCGTTATGAGGCTGCTTTTTTTGATTTAAAATTCTCTCAAAATCAGTTTCTTTTTTAAAGATTAAGAATAAAGTAAGATTTATTGAGATCAATAAAACAAAACTTGGTCGATTTTTTGATGTTTTGTAGGCTGATAAACAATTCTAGAATTAGAAATGGATAATTCTTATAAGAGTTTGTAAAAACATCAAGTGAATACAAGCTACAAGTTGGATTCTTAATATCGTAACATATCCACCATCAAAATACAGATAAATATTACTCATACTCATAAAAAATTAAAATGGAATACAGAAAATTAGGAAACAGTGATTTAAAAATATCAACAATTACTTTCGGAGCTTGGGCTGCAGGAGGCTGGATGTGGGGAAGTACAGATAGAAACGATGCTATCGAAGCCATAAAAGCGTCTTATGAAGCGGGCGTAACATCAATCGACACTGCACCAATTTACGGACAGGGAACCAGCGAAGAAATTGTAGGTGAGGCGATCAAAGGAATTTCGAGAGATAAAGTTCAGATCCTGACAAAATTCGGAATGCGATGGGATCTTGCAAAAGGAGATTTTGGGTTTAACAGCTTCAAAAATAATGGTGATGCGATCGATATCTACAAATATGCCGGAAAAGAAAGTATCGTGTATGAATGTGAACAAAGTTTAAAAAGATTAGGAACAGATTATATCGATTTGTACCAAATCCACTGGCCAGATTCTACGACTCCGATTGATGAGACTTTTGAAGCCGTTTCAAGATTGATTGAGCAGGGAAAAGTACGTTTTGCAGGAGTCTGTAATTATAATGCGGAGCAGATGGCTGAAGCTGAGAAAACGCTGAGTTTGGTTTCAAATCAGATTCCGTTCAGCATGGTGAATCGTGAAATTGAAAAGGAAACTGTTCCCTACTGTATTGAAAATAACAAATCTATTTTGGCGTACAGTCCGTTGGAAAGAGGTTTGCTGACAGGGAAGATCACACCAGATTACAAATTTCAGGATGGTGACCATAGAGCAAATCATCCACATTTCCAGCCAGATTTCATTAAAAAGACCAATCAGCTTTTAGACAAAATAAAACCTATTGCAGAGCAACATCATGCTTCTTTAGGACAACTTGTCTTGAGATGGACAATTGAAAGACCTGGAATTACAGTCGCTTTAGCAGGAGCAAGAAATGCTGAGCAGGCTGTGCAAAATGCAAAATCAGTTAATATTAATTTAACCAAAGAAGAGTTAAAAACAATTGATGATTTAGTAAATACTTTTTAGTTCAGCCAAGGTTGTTTAAGAAAAATCATTTATGTCGGTCTGAAACCAAAAACAATCTGATAAAGAATATTTATTAATCACAACATCATAAACAAAATATTAGAAATGGAAAGAAGAACATTTATCAAAAACAGCGGACTTGCAGCAGCGGGATTAATGGCTTCATCTGCAGTTCCGGCATTCGCATCAGATTTATTTAAAGAAGACAATATGGAAAAATTTGAAAACTCAGGTTATAAAAGATTCAGACCCAAAAACAAATCAGGTTTCGGCGGTGTTGCACTAGGAAACGGTTTCAATGTCAATCCCGACATAGAATGTCTACAATCCATAGATGCTGCCTGGAATGCGGGTGTCCGTTATTTCGATACATCACCTTGGTACGGTTTGGGAATCAGTGAACACAGAATGGGAATGTTCCTTAAAGATAAAAAACGGGATGAGTTTACCCTTTCTACCAAAATAGGAAGAATACTGAAGCCTCATGATGATTTCAAATTAGACGGTCTATGGAAAGGAAAGCTTAATTTCTCTTATGAATATGATTATTCGGCTGGAGGAGCAAGAAAAAGTGTAGAAGACAGTCTGCAGAGATTGGGAATAGCATCACTGGACATCGTTTTCATTCACGATTTGTCACCTGATAATAAAGATATGAAAGGCGACTGGATAAAATATTTTGATATTGCGGCAAAAGGAGCAATGCCGGAGCTGATCAAGATGCGTGAAGAAGGTTTAATCAAAGGTTGGGGATTTGGTGTCAATACCATTGAACCTATTTTGAAAGCAATCGAAGTCTCAGATCCGGATATTTTCCTTTCTGCATGTCAATATTCTTTGATTCATCATCAGGATGACTTGAATAAAGTGTTCCCGAAAGCTGCTGAAAAAGATATATCGATTGTGGTGGGAGCACCTTTATGTGCCGGTTTCCTTTCAGGAAAAGACAGGTACTTATACAATGGAGATTTTCCAACTGGTGTCAAAGAAAAATTAGCAGCATTACAAAGAGTTGCCAATAATCATAAAGTAGATCTCAGAACTGCCGCATTACAGTTTGCAGCAGCTCCGGATATAGTTTCAGGTGTAATTCCCGGAGCGCACACCGTAAAACAGGCGCAGGAAAATGCAGCATCTTTTCTCGCAAAAATTCCCGCAGATTTCTGGGCTGAACTTAAAAAGGAGAAACTAATTGAAGCCGCTGCTCCGATACCCAAAGGATAAATAGCGAAATATAAATATCTTTAGAGACTAACAGAAGCATCAGTTTTTGAAAGACTGAATCGTACGATTTCAGATTCCAAGAGAAAATTAAAGAGTTATTAATTTAAAAAAGTAAAATGAATTCAGAAAAAATAGGTTTCATAGGTTTAGGAAATATGGGACATCCGATGGCAAAAAACCTTGAAAAAGCAGGAATTCCATTATCAGTTTTTAACAGAACAATTGAAAAAGCAGATGATTTTAAAGAAAAATCAAAAGTCTGCAAAAGTGTAACCGAGCTTGTGGAAAACAGTGATATCATCTTTACAATGCTGACTAATGATGACGCTTTGAAAGCAGTGTATGAAGAAGTTTTAAAACTCAATATTATCGGGAAATTATTCGTGGACATGAGCACCGTTTCTCCCGAAGCCTCAACCGAAATCGGAAATGCTCTAAAAATAAAAGAAGCCTCATTCATTGACGCACCTGTCGCTGGGAGTACAAAACCTGCTGCTGAAGGAACTTTGATCATTATGATCGGAGGTGAAGAAAAAGACGTACGGCGCGCAGATCCATATTTACAAAAGCTAGGAAAAAGCATTAAGCATCTTGGCAAAAATGGAAAAGGTTTGGCAGCAAAGCTTTCCGTGAATTATTTTATTTCTGCATTGTACCAGGGTTTGGCAGAGACAGTTTTATTTTCAGATTCATTGGGTATTGACCGGAAAGACATGTTGGAAATCATTAATGAAAGTGCCAGCGGAAGCGGTGCTACCAAGGTGAAAACTCCTCTGTTAATTGATGAGAATTTTGTACCGGCTTTTGCTTTGGATTTAATGCTTAAAGATATTTTACTTGCCAGAAATGCAGGAGCAGACTATCCGTTATCGAAAACCTTGGCAGAAACTTACCAGGCAGCCCATGATGCGGGTTTCGGTAAAGATGATGTCATTGGAATTATCAATTATCTCAAAAAATAAATAAACGCATCAGTAATAATTATCATAATGTCATTAGAAAACCTATAATAATTATCTGTAAAACTTTTTGCTGTGTTAAATTTAGAGACAAGCCCCGAACAATACTTTTTTACTGATGACGGAATAATTCCAAACAGTAAATATCCACTTTTAATCTATCGGAATGCCTTTACAGACCGGGGTATAAAAGGAGCAGAATGGCTTGAGGAAAAGTTTAAACAAAACAAATGGTATAATTCATGGCGATGGGGAATTTATACCTTTCATCATTATCACAGCAATACGCATGAAGTTTTGGGCGTTTTTCAGGGGTTTGCGGAAGTTCTGATAGGTGGTTTGAAGGGAAAGAATATGAAAATTTCTGCCGGTGACATTATTGTTATTCCTGCCGGAGTAGCTCATAAATGTCTGAGTTATTCTGAAGATTTCACGGTCGTAGGAGCGTATCCTGATGGCAAAGAACCCGATCTTGTAAAAGAAAGCGAAACCGGAAAACGTAATTCTGCCTTGAAAAATATAGCTGAGGTTGAGACTCCTTCTCAAGATCCTCTGATAGGTAATAAAGGCTTAGTTGACATATGGAAAAAAATATAGGACCATGAAAGATTTTAAAACAGTTTTCTTTTTTTTGAGACTTCCCGTAGCTATTTCGCTCGCAGGACACGGCTTGGTAAGAGTACCAAAATTACAGATCTTCGCAGAAGGAATGGTAAAATCAATGGAAAAATCAGTTATTCCTGAAGCTTTGATTACTCCTTTCGGATATATTTTACCATTCTTAGAAACGATTACAGGACTTTCTTTATTGATTGGTTTTAGACCTAAATTGACAATCTATGCTGCAATTTCCTTAATGAGCATTCTCATTTTTGGAAGCAGCTCAGTCGAAAACTGGTCAGCTATTGAGGCACAACTACTCCATGCTTTATACCTTTTTGTGCTTTTATGGTTTTATTTAAGATACGATATTGAAGAAAATAAACCAATAATATAATATTCCATAACAAAACAAATTTATGATTTATAAAAATAGTTTGTTTAGAACCGGAAATTTTATTCCTTTGCAAAACAAACCAGTTAGTATTTCATGAAAAAATCTCAGGAAACCCGTTTAAATATTCTTCAAAAAGCATTTGATCTTATCTATGCCAAAGGTTACCAGACAACGAGTGTTGATGAGATCATAGCGACAACTCAGGTTACAAAAGGGGCGTTTTATTATCATTTTAAAACAAAAGACGAGATGGGTCTTGCAATTCTGAACGAGCTTCTGAAACCGTCATTTACTTCAACTTTTATTGAGCCTTTGCAAAATTCAGAGAATGCACTAAAAACCATTTATGATGTAATGTATCATATCTTAATGGAAAATGAAGTTCTGAAAGTTGAGTACGGTTGTCCTGCTTCTAATTTTACTCAGGAAATGGCTCCCTGGAATATTGATTTTACAACAACCTTAAATAAACTTTCAAAGCAATGGGAAAATGAAATGATCAATGCTATTGAAAAAAGTAAAGAAAATGGAGTGATTAAAAATGAAGTCAGTGCAAAAGAAATTGCTGTATTTGTAATGTCAGGTTACTGGGGGGTGCGGAATTTAGGGAAATTGGAAAACTCAAAGTCAGTTTATCTTATTTATTTAAAAGGACTTAAAGCATATTTCGAAAGTCTGCAATAATTTTTTTATTTAAAAACATACTAATTGGTATGTTTTAATTATCTTTGATGCATCGAAATTTCAAATAATGTATCAGACACTTACATTTCTACACTCCACCTTTCGATGGTTGGTTTTATTGAGTTTAATATACTCTATATTCAGAGCTTATAAAGGGTATTTTTTCAATAAAAAATTTTCAGAAACTGATAATTCTGTTAGGCATTGGACGGCGACCATTGCCCATATTCAGCTGATTTTGGGAGTTACTCTATATTCTCAAAGTCCGATCATCAAATACTTCTGGAAGAATTTTGATGAAGCAAAAGAGTCTTTCGATTTATTTTTTTTCGGATTGATTCATATCTTTCTGATGCTGTTTTCAATTATTTTAATTACAATGGGTTCGGCAATTTCAAAAAGAAAAACTGTAGACAGAGAAAAGTTTAAAATAATGCTGATTTATTTTACCATTGCTTTGCTCATCATTTTCATCGCTATTCCCTGGCCATTTTCTCCGTTTGCTAACAGACCTTATTTCAGATAATTATGATCAATTTATTTAAAACCAAAATCGGACGTTTAAGAATCATCGCCATTCTTGAAGGAATTTCTTTATTAACTTTAGTATTCATCGCTGTTCCGTTGAAATACGGCTTTGATAATCCTGCTTTGGTAAAAATGATGGGACCAATTCACGGCTCATTATTTCTGCTTTTCCTTTTTTAATACTTTAAGTGTGGGAATTGAACAACACTGGAAATTCAGAGAAACAACCTGGAAAGTGCTTTTGGCTTGTATCATTCCATTTGGAACATTTTATATTGATAAAAAAATACTAAGCAAACTATGAAGAATATTTTGATTTTCTGCGGAGTAATTCTATTGATGTATGTTGCTTATCGGGTATATAAATTCCAGACGCTGGACAATGGTTTGGATACCTTAGTTAAAAACGGAGCTGTCATTCTCGATGTGCGGACTGAAAAGGAGTTTTCAACCGGGCATATCAAAGGTTCAACAAACATTTCTTTAGGAACCATAAGAGAAAGATACATTGAACTTAACCCAAATAAAACGTATATCACAGTTTGTTCTCATGGTTTGAGAAGTGTAAAAGTTGAACATATTTTAAAGGAAAAAGGCTTCAAAAAAGTTTACAACGGCGGAGCGTGGAGTGATTTGCAGAAAAGTATTAAAAAATAAAAATTTGGTTAGGTTTTTGAATATTCAGAAAGTACACTAATCATCGTACTTTGAAACTAATTACATTCACAAACAAAGGAATTTACTGTCCGCAGGGTAAATTTTATATTGATCCGTGGCGGCCTGTAGATTTCGCAGTCATTACGCACGGACACGCCGACCACGCCCGTTGGGGAATGAAAAAATACCTTTGCCATCATTTCACAAAACCGATTTTACACCAAAGAATTTCACCGGATATCGAGTGTCAGACTTTGCAATACGGTGAGGTTTTAGACATCAATGGCGTGAAACTTTCGCTTCATCCGGCTGGTCACATTATTGGTTCAGCACAGATTCGTTTAGAGTACAAAGGCTATGTGAGTGTAGTTTCAGGAGATTACAAAGTTCAGGATGATGGCTTGAGTACGCCGTTTGAATTGGTAAGATGCAATGAATTTGTTAGTGAAAGTACATTCGGACTTCCGATTTACAACTGGCTCGAAGTTCCGGATTTAAATAAAAGACTTCAGAACTGGGTTTTAAGGAATCAGGAAAATCAGAAGACTTCAGTTTTCATCGGCTATTCTTTAGGCAAAGCACAGCGAATTATGAAAGCCGTTGAAGGAATGGGGAAAATCCACGTCCACTACTCTATTGGTAAGCTCAATAAAGCCTTTGAAGAAGTCGGAATTGTCCTTCCGGAATATGAAGTTCCCGATTTCAGGGAAAGTATCAAACACGTTGCAGGTGACATTGTGATTGTACCACCGGCTTTGCTGGACAGCAATGTTATCAAAAAAATTCCTGATGCTGCCACAGCAATTTGTTCAGGCTGGATGCAGGTTCGGGGTGCCAGAAGATGGCGAAGTGCCGATGCAGGTTTTCCGATGAGCGACCACGCTGACTGGAAAGGTCTATTACAAGCCATCAAGGCTACTGAGGCTGAAATTGTTCACGTCACACACGGACAAACCGAAGTTTTCTCCAAATATTTAAATGAAATCGGCATTAAATCTGATGTCGTGGAAACCTTGTACGGAGACGATGATGAAGAAATAGTTGAAAAAGAAACCACCGAAAATCCTGTGTTATGAGACATTTCGCAGAACTTATCAATGCCCTTGAAAGCACCAATAAAACGAATGCTAAAATCGATGCCATTATCGATTATCTCGAACGTGCGCCGGATGGTGATAAATTGTGGTTTATTGCCCTGTTTACAGGCAAAAGACCTAAACGCAATGTCAACACCAATTATATGAAAGAATGGGCGCTGGAAATTACACAGCTTCCCTTTTGGCTCTTTCAGGAAAGTTATTCTTCGGTAGGAGATTTGGGCGAAACTTTATCGCTGATTCTTCCGCCACCAAAGGAAAAAATTGAAAAAACCCTGTCTGAATGGATGAACGAAATTATCGGATTAAAAACTAAATCAGATTCAGAAAAAAAAGAATTTGTTCTCAATTCCTGGAATGGTTTGGATTATACAGAACGATTGATTTTCAATAAATTATTGGGAGGAAGTTTCAGAATTGGTGTTTCATCCAAAACTCTGATTAATTCTTTAACCAAATTTTCCGGACAGGAAGCAAGCACTTTGATGCACAGTCTGATGGGAAAATGGCAGCCGGACGAAGTTTCATTTCAGGAATTGATTTCGGCAGAAAATATCAATCCAGATAATTCAAAACCCTACCCTTTCTGTCTCGCTTACCCTTTGGAGAAAGAGTTGGAAGATTTGGGAAAACCTGATGAATGGCTTATCGAATATAAATGGGACGGAATTCGTGGACAAATCATTCGAAGAAATGACGAAGTCTTCATCTGGTCTCGTGGCGAAGAATTGGTCACGGAACAGTTTCCCGAAATTGCCGAAACCGTGAAATCAATGAAAGGCAACTTTGTAATCGATGGAGAAATACTTGCGGTAAATGAAGGTAACGTTTTAAATTTTAATGAATTACAAAAAAGGTTGAACCGTAAAACTTTAACTAAAAAAATGCTTTCAGAAATTCCGATTGAAGTTTTTGCTTATGATATTCTGGAACTTGAAGGAACTGATTTAAGGGAAAAACCGATTTCTGCCCGTAGAGCAATGTTGGAAGAATTATTATTAAACGAAGAACCAGAAAACATCAAAATTTCTCAGACAATCGATTTTGAAGACTGGGGCAAATTAGATTTAATACGAGAAAATTCAAGGGAAATCAATAGTGAAGGTTTGATGCTGAAACAGAAAAATTCCCACTATCATTCCGGACGAAAAAAAGGAGACTGGTGGAAATGGAAAATCAGTCCTTTAACGATTGATGCAGTCTTGATTTACGCTCAAAAAGGAAGCGGAAGACGAAGCGCCTATTACACCGACTACAGTTTTGCTGTAAAAAGTGGCGATAAACTGGTGACGATTGCCAAAGCTTATTCCGGATTGACCGACAAGGAAATAATGGAAGTCAGCAAGTTTGTAAATAAAAATGCGATTGAAAAATTTGGTCCGGTTCGAACCGTGAAAGCCGAGTTGGTATTTGAAATTGCATTTGAAGGAATTGGTTTCAGTAACCGCCACAAAAGCGGTGTTGCATTGCGTTTCCCAAGAATTTTAAGATGGCGGAAAGACAAAACCGTGAATGATATTGATGATATTGAAGAGATTAAAAAACTGATACAGTAGCGCTTCGACTCCGCTCAACGTGACAATTCTAATACTAAATGTTTTGGAGCTGTCAGTCTGAGCGGAGTCGAAGAATTTTAAAAGTAAGCAAATACAATTGAGCAACTACGAAAATACCGAAGGCTTTAAAATCATTCAAAACTGGATGATGGAGAAAGGCAATTCCCCATTTAAATTTCAGGTCGATACTTGGAAGAAATTTGGCAGTGGCTATAGCGGAATGGTCGTTGCTCCAACAGGTTTCGGGAAAACTTTTTCGGTATTTTTAGCTTTAATTTCAGATTTCCTGACTTATCCTGATAAGTATAAAAAAGGTTTGAAAATGATCTGGATTACACCACTCCGTTCTCTCTCCAAAGACATCGCCAAAGCAATGCAGGAAGCGATTGATGAGATTGGTCTGGATTGGACTGTTGGTGTAAGAAATGGCGACACAGACCCGAAAGTTCGTCAGCAACAAGTCAAGAATATGCCTGAAATTCTGGTTGTAACCCCTGAAAGTTTACACCTGCTTTTAGCTCAGAAAAATCATCAACGGTTTTTTACCAATATGCATTGTGTTGCCGTTGATGAATGGCACGAATTGCTGGGTTCAAAGCGTGGTGTGATGGTGGAATTGGGAATTTCACAACTTTTTCATTATGTTCCGAAACTAAAAATTTGGGGAATCACTGCAACCATCGGAAACCTCGATGAGGCGCAAGATGTTTTGATTCCTTATGATATAAAAAAAACAAAAATTACTGCAAAAGAACTCAAGAAAATTGATATTATTTCAGTTTTTCCGGATGAAGTTGAACTTTTACCTTGGGCAGGGCATCTCGGACAGAAATTAGCAGATAAGGTGGTTCCGATTATTCTGGAATCCAAATCAACCATCGTTTTTACAAACACCCGAAGTCAGAGTGAAATGTGGTACCAGCTTTTGCTGAATGCCTATCCAGATTTTGCCGGCCAAATCGCTATTCATCACAGTTCGATTGATGCGCATCTGAGAATCTGGATTGAAGAAAATTTAAGTTCAGGAAAACTGAAAGCCGTTGTTTCTACATCATCTTTGGATTTGGGAATTGACTTTAAGCCTGTGGATACCGTGATTCAGATAGGTTCTGCAAAAGGTGTTGCGAGATTCCTACAACGTGCCGGACGAAGTGGTCACTCCCCTTTTGAAACTTCAAAAATATTCTGCGTTCCAACCCATTCATTGGAATTGATTGAAGTTGCTGCTTTAAAAGAAGCTGTAAAACAGAAAGTTATCGAACCTCGTGAACCGGTGGTTCTGTGTTTTGATGTTTTGGTTCAGTTCCTAATGACTTTGGCAGTCGGTGATGGATTTTTTCCGGATGAAGTTTATGAAAGAATTAAAAAAGTCTATACTTTTCAGGAAATCCGGGATGAAGAATGGAAAGCAATGATTGATTTTCTCACAATTGGCGGAAGTGCGCTAAAAAGTTACGAGGAATATCACAAGGTTGTGGTGATGGAAGACGGTTTACACAAAGTGACTTCCCGGAAAATCGCAATGCTTCACCGAATGAATATGGGAGCGATTGTGAGTGATGCAATGCTGAAAGTGAAATTTATATCCGGTGGTTATATCGGAATGGTTGAGGAGTATTTTATTTCGAGACTGAAAAAAGAAGAAAAATTTATTTTGGCGGGACGTGTTTTGGAAGTGGCGATGGTGAAAGATATGACGGTTTTTGTCAGATTATCAAAAGGTAAAGCTATGGCTCCAAGTTATCTGGGCGGAAGATTACCTTTGAGTTCCAATCTTGGTCATTTTTTAAGAGAGAAACTATCCGGAGCGTTGAATCCGAAAGCTTCCGAAAAAGAATTGAAATTTCTGTATCCGCTTTTATCCAATCAGGAAGAGCGTTCGCATATTCCAAAAGAAGATGAATTTTTGGTTGAATTGATTAAAAACCGTGAAGGTTATCATTTGTTTATGTACCCTTTTGAAGGACGTTTGGTGCACGAAGTGATGGCTGCTTTGATTGCTTACCGAATTTCAAAATTAGCGCCTATTTCCTTTTCGATGGCGATGAATGATTATGGTTTTGAATTGTTTAGTGATAAAGAAATTCCGCTGAATGAGGATAATTTAGAGAAAATTCTGACCAGAGATAATCTGATGGTTGATGTGATTTCTAGTATCAATTCTGCGGAAATGGCAAGACGGAAATTTAGAGACATTGCGGTAATTTCCGGAATGGTAGTTCAGAATTTCCCCGGACAGCAACGTTCCAACAAAGCTTTACAGAGTTCAGCTGGATTAATTTTTAAAGTTTTGGAAGATTACGACCCTAATCATTTTCTTGTAAGACAGGCTTATACAGAGGTTTTTAATATGCAATTGCAGGAGCAGAGATTGGTGGAAGCTTTTAAAAGAATAGAAAAATCGAAGTTTATTTTAAAATATTCCAATAAATTTACGCCTTTAAGTTTCCCGATAAAAGTTGACAGCCTGAGACAGACGTTGACGAGTGAAAATCTTGATGCAAGAATTCAGAAATTGATAAAACAGTCCGGGAAAAATATCAAAGACGAATAACTAAAAAAGTGTTCGTGGAGTTTTTCATTCTGTAGGAATCTCTACAGTCGAAAATAAGACTATACTTAGATTCCTGCGGAATGACAAACAGAGTGCAAATAAGATATTAAAATGAACATCGCTACAAAAAACATAACAATACAAAACGAAATTTTCACTTTAACCAATCAGCGCGCTTTGTTCTGGGAAAATGAAAAAGCTCTTATTTTTTCGGACCTGCATATTGGTAAAACAGCACATTTTCGCAAAAACGGAATTGCCCTTGCCAATCATATTATGAAAAATGATCTGGAACGTTTATCTGTTCTGATTGAATATTTTCAGCCGGATAAATTTATTATTGTAGGAGATCTGCTGCACGCCGGGAACAATTCTGATGTTGACGAATTTTGCAGCTGGCAAAAACAATATCCTGATATAAAATTCTGTCTCGTAGAAGGCAATCATGATAAAATTTCAAAAACTTTGGAAAGAAAATTATGTTTAGATTCCAGGAGTAATTCTTTAGAGATCAAAGATATTGTTTTTGTTCACGACTTTGACCGGTCAAATCCCAAATTTCAGATCACAGGACATATACATCCCGGATTTGTGATCAATTCTCCCGTAAAAAGAATAAAACTGCCTTGTTTTGCTCAGACCTCAAAGCAACTTTTATTACCGGCTTTTAGTGAGTTCACAGGTCTGGATACCAAAAACATCCCTAAAAAAGGAATGTATTTTGTTTTTACGGATTTGGAAATTTATGAGATCTGAAACTTAAAAATGTTCGTCAAACCACTTGTAAATATCTACAGAAGAAGCTATGTTTAGCTTTTTTCTGATTCTGTTTTTTCTGTTTTGAACTGCTTTAGGTGTTACAAATGTATAAGTGGCAATTTCTTTTGTGCTTAAGTGCAACTTCAGGTAAATGCAGAAAACAAGCTCCGAATTTTGAAGATTAGGCTGTATCTCTGCTAATTTTTCAAAAAAAGCAGGATGCAACATTTTAAATTTACTCAAAAGACGCGGAGAATTTTCTTTCGCCAATCTTATCATATCATCTTCTGCTAAATTTTTCATAAAATATTCCGTACATTAAATTATTCTCTTTTAATTCACAATCAGACATATTTTCAAAAATCATATAATTCACGATGAATTCAAGGTTTATAGAATGAAAGTCTTCCAGGTCTGTATTGATTCACATCAAATATATTAGATTTTACCACCGACTTTTTATGATTGAAATCACTAAAGAATAAATTAGCAGTACATATACTATTCTTGTCATGTGGTATCTGTGTGGTACCATATTAATTCATCATTAATTAAAATTCTGTTTTCTTTACATCTTGATAAAAAACAACCCTGTTAAAAGCATTTTTGGGTATAGAAATGCATGCTTTATTTAAATATTATCTATGATTATTGAAGATCTCCTACTTTCTTACGGTGCAGATTATAAAAACTTTGAAACCAACGATATTCTATTTTCTGAAGGAGACAAACCATCTTATTATTTTCAAATTCTGCAGGGAAAGATTAAAATAAATAATTATAATGATCAGGGAAAAGAATTTATTCATGGTATTGTTTCTCCGGGAGGGAGTCCTGTTGTAAGCGCTCTTTTTACTGAAAGATCTTATCCTGTAAATGCCGTTGCCTTCGAAGAATGCAGAGTAATCAGATTGCCAAAGCAGAATTATCTTGATTTACTGAAAGAAAAACCTGAGCTGTACGAGAATATCCTGCGCTGTGTTTCAGAAAATATGTATTATAAATACATGATGATGCAGACCATGTCTTTTCAAAACCCTGAAAATAAGCTTAAGACACTGATGAATTATCTTAAAGAAAACTTTGAAAATAAATCTCAGTACTCATATCAAATACCGTTTACAAGACAGCAATTGGCTTCACTTACAGGATTAAGCGTTGAAACTGTCATCCGGGTAATAAAAAGTATGGAGAAAAATAAAATTCTTAAAATAAAAAACAGGAAAATATTCTATTGAAAATAATTTCCTGCCTTGTTTTGAAATATATAAAAATTTATCCGTTTACAATGATGCCTCCGTTGGGATGCAGAACCTGCCCGGTAATTTGTGCAGCCTGTTGTGACGCCAGAAACAGATAGCTTGGCGCAATCTCCTCTTCTGTGGCATTTCTTTCAAATGGTGGTTTTGAGGTATCTTCTTTTTCTTCGCCAAAAGTTTCCTCGGTAAGAGGTGTTGCAACCGGTCCCGGAGCAACAGCGTTTACTCTTATTCCTTTTGGTTTTCCCTGCAGTGCGAGAGATCTTGTAAATGATACGATTGCACCTTTGGTTGCCGAATAATCCAGCAACTCTGGATGTCCCTGATAAGCCGTTGCGGATGTTGTATTGATTACAGAACTTCCTTCTTTCAAGTATGGGAAAGCCTCTTTTGTAAGCAAAATCATTCCGATGATATTAGAGTTGAATGTTTTCCGGATGTTTTCTTCATCAAGATCTTCAATTTTTTTTGCAGGAAATTGTGTTCCCGCATTATTGATGAGAACATCTAGCTTCCCAAATTCTGCAACGGTCTTGTGTACAGATTTTTTGCAGAACTCAGAATCGTTCACATCTCCCTGTAGAATAATAGATTTTCTTCCCATAGAAATAATTTCCTTCATCACTTTTGCAGCGCCTTCTTCATCACTGTGATAAATAATTGCGATGTCGGCTCCTTCTTTCGCAAAAAGCAATGCTACTGCCTTACCTATCCCACTGTCTGCTCCTGTTATGAGTACTGATTTGTTTTTTAATTGCATTGTTTTTTGGTTAATTTATTATTGTAATTGTATTGAAAGCTTAGTGTTTTAATAGAAAATCTTTCTTTTGTCGATTTTCACAGTGCTTTCTTTTTCCATTTTTTTTATCGTTCTGATGACTGTCTCTACACGAAGTCCCGTAAGATTCGCAATCTGCTGTCTGGTAAGCTGTACCTGAAATGACTGTGGAATATCGTCACTATGAAAACTTTTAAGGTACTCTAATAAGCCTGTGAGTCTGATAACAGGGTCGTTGGAAGCCAAATTCTGCATCATGAGAAATTGATAATGCATTCTTTGTGACATACATGAATTTATCTGTACAGAAACTTCGGGATGTTTTTCAATCATATTCAAAAAGTTGGGTTTTGACAGTCTGATCACCCTACATCCTGTGATGGCTTCTGCATTGATAGGATATCTCTTATCAATAAATAACATCGAGTCACCGAAGCTTTGACCCTCACCCAAAATATTATGAATAAATTCACGACCTTCTTTGTCATGATTATTTTCCTTCACTTTTCCTTCTACAATCTGATAGTAATACAGGGGAATATCACCCTGTTCAAAAATTTTTTCACCTTCTTTAAAGGGTTTTATTTCACCCCCAAAAGATCTTAAAAGATCTTCATCTAACTTGGCACAGCTAATAGTTTTCATATCATCAGAGATTAATTTTTTTTAATTTATTTGACATATTTTATGCCAAAAATCTACTTTACACAAAGAGTTTCCGCTATTTTAGTATTGTATTGCAATTTATTTTATATTTTAACCGAAAAATAATTTGATGTTACTAATTTAATGATATTTTATTTATGATTTCACGCATATTTAAATCATATTGTTAGATATTTTTAAACGATATAAAGTATTTTTAGAATATTTGTGAAATTTTAAAGATTTTTAAATTTTTGGTTAGATTTTTGAAGTTGAAAATTCAGAATCACTCAGATTCTACCCAACAGAGAAATTATACTTCTCTTTTTTTAATTAAATCACTTAAATATTATATTATGTCAAAAGAAAATCTTACCAACACAGACGCTGTTAAAAAAATCAAAGAACTCTCAGAAAAAGCAAAATTTTGTATGTTTGCTACCGATCTTGAAAGTCTTCCTATTACTTCAAGACCAATGGGGCTACAGGAAACTGACGATTCAGGAAATCTCTGGTTCATCAGCAGCGATGCAAGTAACAAAAATTTTGAGATCAAAGAAGACAAAAGGGTTCAGCTTTTTTTCATGAATAACAGTGATTCTGAGTATCTTTCTGTATTCGGTGAAGCCACAATTTATAAAGACAGATTTACAATTGAAGAAAAATGGTCTGCAATGGCAAATGCATGGTTTGACGGTAAAGAAGATCCCAACGTATCAATCATTCGTGTAGAGCCTAAAGAAAGCTATTACTGGGATACAAAAGCAGGGAAACTGGTCAGTATGCTAAGCTTTGTCGCAGCAGCAGTTTCGGGAAGTAAAACCGATAATTCTGACGGCGTTGAAGGAAACGCAACCATCTAAAGCAATTATTTAAAAAAACCTGATTAATCATGATTTTCGAAGATAAACCGCATACCATTTTGCAAGAGAAAAACAGTATGCCTCAGGAAAACTATAAGTTTATTACCAATATTATCACATTTAATGGTGACAAGTCTTTTATTTTGAGTTCTTTACAAAAAATAAAGAGTAACACATTGTGCAAAATTAAAAGGAAAACTATTGATAAATTTATTAAAGAGTATGCAACGATTCATTTTGACGGATACGTTGAAAATGACAGTCATATTCTGCATTCTGAAGAATACCAAATGACTCCTGCGTATGCTAAACGATCTTACGAAAAAGTTCTCAAAGAGCAGGAATATCTTAACAGGCTCATCACAACACTGAATATTGATTAATATTCAGTGTTGTGATTTTCACTAAAAGCTCATTAAACAAATTATTTATCAGTGATGAAATTTTTTCTTGCCAATTCCTTTCTTACCCTGCTTAAGCTTTCAGGAGTAATTCCCAGGTAAGAAGCAATCATCCATTGAGGAACTCTTAGAAGAAGATCAGGATACATTTTGATGAACTTTAGATATCTTTCCTCGGCAGTTTCGCCCAATAGAGAATTGATTCTGTCTTGCAAACTCTTAACGTGTTTTTGAAGAACGAGATCATTTTTTTCGATGCTGTTTGGAAATTCACTTAAAAGCTTATTAAAAAAATCACGTGGTAAAACCGAAATTTCAGATTCTTCAATAGCTTCAATAAAATAATTTGATTTTTCACTAAAGTACAGACTGCTTCGGTCACCAATCAGCCAGTTTTCGGGAGCAAACTGTATGATGTGTTCTTTACCGTTCTTATCGATTGAAAACATTCTCAAAAGTCCTGATTCTACAAAATAAGTATTACGGCAAATTTCTCCTTGCTGTAATAAAATTTCTCCTTTCTGCACTTTCTTTATTTCGTACTGCATACTGCAAAGACTCAATCTTTCTGCCGGAACTTCGAGTACTTTTGCTAAATAAGTGGTCATATTGCTCATATGGTGATCTGGCTTAAGGTGATATCCTGATGTGAAGCGTTGTTGATGGCTTTACCGTTTTCTATGACAATCAATTGCGGACTTTCGTGTCTGATTGCGAAATCTTCAGCAATTTTGTTAGAAAGACTTCTGTAAGCTAAGAGATCAAGAAAGTAAAGAGTAACTTTCTGCTCTTCTGCTGCCTCAATTTCTTTTTCAAAATTTCTCAAAACTGTTTTGCTGATAAAACAGCTTGTAGAATGTTTAAAGATGGCGATTTTTCCTTCAAAAGATTTTTTAATTGCCTGTTCCAGATCTTGCTCAGATTCTATGGCATTCCAGAAAGATTTTGATTGGTTTTCTTCCGGTTTCCCGCCAAATATTTTATCAAAAAAACTCATACATTAAATTGTTTAAGGTGATGATCGAGGTGCTTGTATTCTAAAAATCCCCAGTCTTTTTCTTTCATAGCTCCGAAAAGCGCGTGATCTCGTGCCAAGTCCCCTTTTTTGTAAGCTTCCCAATACTCGTTGAGAGTTTTTACAAGGCATAGTTTTGATTCTTCAAAATCACATTCAAAATTAACGATTACTTTTTGAAAACTCGGCATATTGTGCGGAATTCCGTTATTGAAAATCTGTATCTCTTTTTTAGTGAAAATTCCTACCGCTCTAAAAAGAAGGTTAATCTTAGGAAGTTCGATCTTTTTTAATGCTATTTGAAGAATAAGATCACAGTGACAAAGCATTTGGGCGACATTCATTTTCCCCCATTTTCTTTGAGAATGTTCCGAAAGATGAGAAATTCTTTCAATTATTTCATCGAAATCTTTTTTGTTATGAAGACTTTTTTTTACCAACCTTTCTCGTTCTTTAGATTTTCAATATGGGCAAAATGATGATTGCAATGCCAAGAGTAAACTGCTAAATAATACCTTAAATTATGATCGTCATTTTTTTCAGGATGGCGGAAAGTTCTTTCAAACTGTTTGTTGGTCAATGTTTTCAACAAAAAATACCATCTTTGGTGGATTCCCTTCAACATTCTCATTGCGGGTTTTACAGGAATATTAATGCTGTCCTGAAGTTCTGCCCATTTTGCTTCGTCGTAAGGTTTTATAGTCGGATTATCCTCGGTAAGAGCCAATTTAAAACGGATAAAACTGTTTGCATGACTGTCTGCCAAATGATTTACTAGTTGTCTGACCGTCCAACCGCCGTTTCTGTAAGGAGTATCAAGCTGCTCGTCGGAAAAATCTTCAATTAATTTTTTTAATTTTTCAGGGAAATTTTTGATGACTTTGATGTGACTTTCCAATTCGATGTCGCAACTGATGTTCCCTTCCTGAAAATCTCCTATTGGGAATCTTTTGATGTCAATATTGTCCATTGTTTTTTATAATCGTTAAAAGTTTTGATAAAATTACGGCATTTTCATCTTTTAAATAGTACAGCATTTTATTCTGATATTCGTCCTGATTAGAATAGATTACATAATGATGTTTGTATTTGCTGATTTCAAGATCTTTAAATAATAATTCTTTATTGTTAAATTTTATTTTGTCAGTCAAAACCTCAACTCCACAAAGTTCAAAATGCTCTCCATGATTGACTTTGTTTAAATTGTATTGTAAAAGATCATCAAGATAATTATCCCACAATTCATCGACAAGATCACAGAATAACTGATGTTTTTCCTGTAATTTTCTGCCGTAAAAAAGTTTAAAATTGATTTTGATTTCCTGATTCGAAATCGTTTTGATATAAATTAAATATTCTCTTCCGATGTAGAAACTGTAGCCATTTATAAATTGAATCCCATATCTGATTCCTGTAATATCTTCTTTGTTAATGACTGTGAATAAATCTCCTTTCCGATCTTTATTCTCAAATTTAATGAAGTTTTTGTCTAAAATCAATTGCCGTTTCCGGTTGTCAAATAATCCACGAACAATGGTAAATTCTTTCATAAATATTGTTTTCTGTGGCAATTGGCTTCAGATAGTTCTTTAAATTTTAACCCGCGTAAATTTATCAAAAATTTTGAGAATTCTAAGCATAAAAAAAGCTTCAAATTCTACTGAGATTGAAGCTTTGATTCATTGAAATTTCTCACTAGTAACCATGCAAATCGATACCTTCGGTTCTTTGCAAAGTCACCTTCTTCCCCATCTTCTTTTGAATCACTCTGAAATGCTGTAATTCATCATCAGTAAGAATATTAATGGCAGTTCCTTTTTCTCCTGCACGTCCTGTTCTCCCAATTCTGTGAACGTAATCTAATGGAGAACGCGGTAATTCGTAATTGATAACACATGGTAAAGATTCGATGTGAATTCCTCGACCAATCAGGTCTGTTGCAACCAAAATCTGCGCACCGTTAACTTTAAATTCTTCCAGATTATTTCTACGGGCACCCTGCGATTTCTGACTGTGGATAGCGACAGCTTTTATTTTGTTTTTCTTTAATTTTTCAACCAGATTATCTGCGGATTTTGTGGACGAAACAAAAATCAAGGCCTTCTCCACTTTCTTTTCTTTAATTAAATACCGCAAAAATGGACCTTTATTTTCCGGTGAAACGTGATATGCCAATTGCTCGATATGATCAATTTCAACTTCCTCTTTTTTTATTTCAATTAAAACGGGGTTCATTGAAAGACGTTTCTTCATTTCGGAAACTTTATCATCCAAAGTTGCAGAAAATAAGGTTGTTTGTTTCATGACAGGCATTAATCCAAAAAGCTTATCCATCTCTTCTCCAAAACCTAACTGAAACATTTTGTCTGCCTCATCAATGACCAGATGCTTAACTCCTGAGATACTCAACGCATTATGATCAATTAAATCCAATAAACGACCGGGAGTTGCAATCAGAACTTCCACACCAAACATTCCTTTCATCTGAGGATTGATAGAAACCCCACCGTAAACCGCCATTGTACGAATTTCACGCTTCAGATTTACGGTAAAAGCTCTGAAAACTTCATCAATCTGAATCGCTAATTCTCGTGTAGGAACCAATATTAAAACCTGAACGTTACGGTCTTTTTTAACTTCTGTATTTTGTAATTTTTCTAAAATTGGCATCACAAAACAAGCCGTTTTTCCCGATCCGGTCTGTGCAATTCCCATCAGGTCTTTTCCCTGCAAAATAATAGGAATTGCCTGCTCCTGAATTGGAAATGGTTTAAGATAACCCAACTTTTTAACAGAATGAATAATATTGCTTGATAATCCTAACGACTCAAATGACATAAAATACTTATTTCTGCAAAGATAAGCTATTGGTAATTGTTTATGCTCCGAAAGTAAAATACTGATTGTAATAATTTTAATAAATAATTACTTTTACTTTTTAATCTTTTAATTTACATAAAGTTTGTCATTCGGGAGGAATCTAAATAGTTGAAAGTTAAAATCTTTGTAGAGATTTCTGCGGAATGATAAACTTTGCGTTCATTTATAGGCATTAATAACTTTTTCAATCTAAATGCCGTTTTGTCTGATATTTAAAATTTGGATAATTTTTTGAATATTAGATTTTAATAAATTATAATTTCAATCATAAAAAAAAATATGAAATCGCGAAGATTCCATATGTCCTTTAAAAATAATAAATACTTGCATATGAAAAAAGCATTAATAATAGTCGATGTACAGAATGATTTTTGTGAAGGCGGAGCATTGGCTGTTCCCGGAGCAAATGAAATAATTCCTTACATTAATTCTCTGATGGAAGAAAATGAATATGATCAGATTGTGCTGACTCAGGATTGGCACCCTGCCAATCACAAAAGTTTTGCCAGCAATAATGGCAGAAATGTTGGTGAAAGCATCATTTTAAACGGAGTTCCGCAGTTTATGTGGCCGGATCATTGTGTGGAAGGGACTTTCGGCGCAGAATTTCATCAGGATTTAAACAGAGATAAGGTGACTCATATCATCCAGAAAGGTAAGAATCCTGAGATCGACAGTTACAGCGGTTTTCAGGATAACAATCATTTTATGAAAACAGGTTTGGATGATTTCTTAAAATATCATGATATTCAATTGGTTGAAATTGTAGGTTTAGCAATGGATTACTGTGTAAAATTTACCGCAACAGATGCCGTTGCAAACGGATATATTACCTGTCTTCACTTCAACGGAACCAAAGCTGTTAATGTAAAACCTGATAACGCCAAAGACGCCATTTTTGAGATGATTCAGAAAGGGGTGACCGTTTTGGGATAATCTATTAAATGTAAACTTTGTCATTCCGGAGGAATCTAAACAATGTTTTTTCTGCGTTTAGATTTTACGGAATGACAAACAGAAAGAAGTAGGCGAAACAAAAAGACGCAGAATTAATTTCTGCGTCTTTTTTATTTTAAACGTAAAAGCTTTTAAAGCATTTTCAAAGTATTCACTTCCAAATCTGTAAGGATTCTCCAGTGACCTCTTTTGATGTTTTTCTTTGTCATTCCTGCGAACATTACTCTGTCAAGAGCTTCCACTTCGTATCCTAATCTTTGGAAAATTCTTCTGATCACACGGTTCCAACCGATGTGGATTTCCATTCCGATCTCATTTCTCGGTTTCCCTTCAATGAATGAAATTTGATCTACAACTGCAATGCCTTCCTCAAGACGGATGCCTTCAACAATCAGTTTCATGTCCTCATTGGTTAATTTCTTATCCAAAGTTACATGATAGATTTTTTTCGCATCAAAAGATGGGTGAGTCAGTTTTTTGGTCATGTGTCCGTCATTCGTTAAAAGAATAACTCCTGTTGTAGAACGGTCTAATCTTCCTACCGGGAACAGACGGTAAGGTGACGCATTGGCAACAAGATCCATCACGGTTTTTCTTGCTTTGTCATCTTTTGTAGTAGAAATGTAGCCTTTAGGTTTATTCAGAAGAACATAAACCGGTTTTTCCGGTGTAATACCCTGCCCGTCGAAAACTACTTTGTCTGTTTTCTGAACCTGATAACCCATTTCAGTAACGACCTGTCCGTTAACTTCTACCAAACCCTGAACGATAAGATCATCTGCTTCTCTCCTGCTGCAAATTCCTGAATTGGCGATGTATTTGTTAAGACGGATCGTATCTTTATGAACGTCTTTTTCAACTTTCTTAAATCTTCTTTTTTGTACAAAAGATCTTGCTCTGTCGTCATCTCTGTCGGTTTCGCTTCCTGGTTTTCTTCCGTATTTCAGGCTTCCTCTTTCATATTTACTTCTTGTATCAAAGTTTTTTCCGTCACCACCTCTTTTGAAGCTGGTTTTCTTGAAAGATGCTCTTTCTTCACTTTGATTGGATACAAAGGGTTCTTTTTCAATTTTTGAGTACTTCTTTTCCATTCGACTCTCATAGCTGGTATCAGATCTTCTGGAATCGGGTTTTGCAAAAGGTTTAGAGCGGTCAGTATCTGTATCTCTATCGCTTCTGCTGAAGGGCTTTTTCTCAAATCTTGATGAGCCGTTTTCGTTTTTATCTTTGGGGTCAAAACTTCTTCCGCCACTTTTAGAAAATGGTTTTTTGAAAGATTTCGATTCTGAAGAATTTCCAGATTTAGGAGCGCGCGGACCGTCCGAATTTCTTGTTGAAGATCTAGGTTTTTTAGGTCTTCCTGAATTATTATTGTCTCTGCTCATTCTAAATATTTTTGCAAAGATAGTAATTTAGTTATGAGTTGAAAATTAAGAATCATAACTTTGTACAATTGTTCCTTATTAATATAATCAGAAAGTACAAAAAATGATCACTTTATCAGACCATAGTTTTTCACAATTAAACGATTTTCTTAGCAAAAAAACATTCAGCAAAATATTTATTCTCGTAGATGAAAACACTCATGAATATTGTCTTCCGCTGCTTTTGGGAAATTTAGAAACAGAAACAGGTTTTGAGATTTTAGAAGTTGAGCCGGGCGAAGAAATGAAAAATATTCAGACGGTCACTCAATTGTGGGAGATTTTGACAGAAATGAAGGCAGATCGGAAAGCTCTGATCATCAATTTGGGTGGCGGAGTAATTACCGATATGGGTGGTTTTGTAGCTTCTACTTATAAAAGAGGAATTCAGTTTATCAATATCCCGACTACCCTTTTATCAATGTGTGACGCTTCTATTGGCGGAAAAACGGGTATTGATCTGTTGCATTATAAAAATATGGTGGGAACTTTCAGTTTTCCGGAACATATCTTTGTTTATCCGAAGTTTTTGGAAACACTTCCCAACAAAGAATTACGCAGTGGTTTTGCAGAAATGTTGAAACATGGGCTGATTGCGGACAAAACTCATTGGGAAAATCTGATCCGGATTCAGAACATTGATACGGAAGGCGTGGTTCCACACATTCAGACATCGATGAATATCAAACAGGAAGTCGTTGAAAAAGATTTCCATGAAAAAAATATAAGAAAAACTTTGAACTTTGGTCATACCATCGGTCATGCCATAGAAAGTTTATGTTTGGAAAAAGAAAGTCCTATTCTCCACGGTGAAGCAGTAGCACTCGGCATGATCTGTGAAACCCATCTTTCCTACTTGGAAGGTTTAATTACAAAAGAAGATTCAGAAACTATTATAGAGAACATTCAAAAGTATTATTCATTCATTGATCTGGGTGATTTTAAACAAGAAGACATTTTCCATCTTTTATTGAATGACAAGAAGAATACCGAGAGCAAAATCAATTTTTCCTTACTTTCAGAGATCGGATCTTGTGTATTTGATTATGAATGTAAGGCAGAAAACATCAAAAAATCATTGGACTTTTATAAAAAACTCAGCGGTTTTTAAAATCTTTATGTCATTTTTTGACATAAATTGATAAATTTTTCTATTAATTTAAACACTTGTTTTATTTTAATTAACTATCTTTAAAACAGTTGATTATGTCTGAATATGGTTGCTTGTTTGCTTTACAGAAGGCTGATTTTTATCATATTTTTAATGTTTGGCAAACAATTTGAAAGATACCACTCGTCAAACTCAAAAAAGTTTGTCAGTAAAATTTAAAATTAGGAAATAGTAAATATTAAAAATTTAAAGTTATGAAAAAGTTAATTTTAGGACTAGCGGTTACAGCAGGTTCATTAGCATTCGCTCAGACAACTACAACGACTACCACATCTTCATCAGATGTAAGATTTGGTATTAAAGCAGGTATGAACGTTTCTTCATTATCAAATGACGAAACTTTAGAAGATCAAGGGTCTAAAATTGGTTTTAATGCAGGTGTATTTGCAAATATTCCTATAGCAGAATCATTCAGTATTCAACCAGAGGTTTTGTATTCCCAATATGGTGATAAATATGATTACGTGGTTGCAGGAAACAGATATTCTTATGCAAACCATTTTGATTATATTACAGTTCCGGTAATGTTCCAATACAATTTTATTCCAAACCTTTATGTAGAGGCAGGTCCAGAATTTGGTTTTATGGTAAGCGCAAAAAATAAATCTAAGAACGAAACTAATAATGATGTTTTAGCAGAATCTGATAACTATAAAGATAACTTCAATACATTTAATGTTGGAATTGGTCTAGGAGCAGGTTACTATTTTACAGATAATATTGGTTTAACTGCAAGATATGTTGCAGGTGTTACTGATATTGCAAAAGATAGACCTTCAGGAAGAGATGCAGTTAGAAATAATGTTTTCCAAGTTGGTTTAGCATTTAAATTCTAAGAATTTTAAACAAATTTTATTTCAATAAAAAATGTCAGACTTAATTTCTAAGTCTGACATTTTATTTTTATAATTTATTTTTAGTTGAATAATTCTATTTCCTCTCCTTTTGCAACAGGATATTCTTCTGTGAAACATCCGAAGCAATGGTTAGACGAACCTAAAATTACTTTTAAATTCTCAGTACTTAAAAATTCTAAAGAATCTACTCCCAAATAATCTCTGAGTTGCTCAGTGGTCATATTTGCAGAAATCAAATCGTCTTTTGAAGGAGTATCAATTCCCAGGTAACATGGGGCAATAATTGGCGGGGAAACACTTCTGAAGTGAATTTCCTTTACTCCTGCTTCTTTTAAAATCTTAACCAGTCTTTTTGAAGTTGTACCACGAACGATAGAATCATCAATGATGACTACCCTTTTACCTTTGATTTCAGAAATGATAGGATTTAATTTTAAATTGACAACCCTTTCTCTCATTTCCTGTGTGGGAACGATAAAACTTCTTCCGATGTATCTGTTTTTGATTAAAACCGGACGGAAAGGAATTCCAGAAGCTTTAGAAAAACCGATTGCAGCAGGAACTCCCGAATCAGGAACTCCAATCACAATATCAGCTTCTACAGGAGCCTGTTCCCAGATTTTCTCACCAGATTTTTCTCTGATTTCGTAAACGTTGATATTCTCTAAAGTTGAATCAGGTCTTGCAAAATAAATATATTCAAACGAACAGATTCTCTGCTTGCCTTTCTCTTCATTTACCATGTAAGAATTGAGCTTACCGGGTTCATTTTCATTTGTATAAATGATTTCTCCCGGTAAAATATCACGTACGTACTGAGCTCCAACCGCATCTAATGCTACAGATTCTGAAGCTACAACATAAGTTTTCTCATCAACAGCACCTAAAACCAAAGGTCTGATCCCGTTGAAATCTCTGAATGCAAAAAATTTATTTCTCGTCATTCCTACTACAGAATAAGCCCCTTCTATTTTCTCCATGGTTGCTTTAATGGCTCCACGAAGACCTAAATCAAGATTTTTCTGAATTAATCGTAAAATCACCTCAGAATCTGAGGTTGCCCTGAAAACTACACCTTCAGCTTCCAACTCTGCTTTCAGCTCTTTAGCATTGGTCAGATTACCGTTGTGTGCGATGGAAAGGATAATCTGGTCATATTCGTTTTTGGCAAAAAATGGCTGGAAATTATACTTCTTTTTATCTCCTGCAGTCGTGTAACGGGTGTGACCGATTGCAGAATTTCCCATAAAAGTTTCCGGATCCTGGATCTCTTTATAAACATCTAAAACCAATCCTTCATCTTTCATATTGGTGATTTTTCCGTCCTTAAGAACAGAGATACCACAAGCTTCCTGACCTCTGTGCTGCAAAGCAAAAAGCCCGAATTGGGAAAGAGAAAACGTATCCAAATCATTATCAGAATACATTCCGAAGATACCGCACTCCTCATTCGGAGCATCCAGTCTTTCTTCTTCCTGCGTTCTGAAGAGATTTCTTCCGTAGGTTTGAGTTTCAAATTGTTTTAAATATTCACTTTTATGAATGTCTAAACTTTTCATTTCTATTTTTTCTATTATAGATAGTAGAAGTCAGATATCAGATTCTAGACTAACATCCGACTTTAAATTTAATTTTGTTGAATAACAAATCATTTTCAGAGCTAATAATCTAGCATCTGATGTCTCAAATCTGAAATTTTACTTACCAAGTAAAGTTTTCAATCTGTTGTAGATTTCTACATAAGCCTCAGTAACTTCTCCTAAGTCTCTTCTGAATCTGTCTTTATCTAATTTCTTCATCGTGTCTTTGTCCCACAGTCTGCAAGTATCAGGAGAGATTTCGTCTGCCAAGATGATTTCACCATCAGAAGTTTTTCCTAATTCGATTTTGAAATCAACTAAGATAATATTCATTTTATCAAAAAGATCGATCAGAATTTCGTTGATATCAGAAGTTAATTCATACATTTCATCAAGCTCTTCGTACGTTGCAGCACCTAAGAAAACAGCATGGTGATCGTTGATCAACGGATCTCCCAATTCGTCTTTTTTGTAGCAGATATCGAAGATGGTAACCGGAGATTTAATTCCTTCCTCCACTCCTAATCTTTGAGCCATGCTTCCTGCGGAATAGTTTCTTACCACCATTTCCAAAGGAATAATAGATACTTTTCTCACCAATTGCTCTCTTTCGTTCAATTGTTTAATGAAATGAGTCTTAATCCCTTTTTCGTTTAAATATTCAAAAATAAGAGTGGTGATGGCATTATTCATCTCCCCTTTTAAATCAACAGATCCTCTTTTTTGAGCATTAAACGCCGTAGCATCGTCTTTAAAACGAACTACAACTTGGTCAGGATTATCGGTAGCAAATACCTGTTTTGCCTTACCTTCGTACAACATTTCTTTCTTTTCCATTTCTTACTAGATTTATTTTTATTATTTAATTAAAATTCCTGTTAAAACTGCCATTCCAAAACTCAGAAGTGTACCAATTAATACATATTCTGTCAATTTTCTCTGTTTTGCCTGTGCAAGATCGCTGAATCTGAAAACAGATTTTGCTGCTACCATAAAACCAACGCCTTCCCAATGATTGACCATGATAAAGGTAAAAACAAGTAAACGTTCTAAAATCCCGATATATTTTCCGGCACTTGATAAAGATTCGGTCTGTATGTTATTATGCGTCTCCGGAACGGGTGTCCATGAAGACAACAAAGTTTTGATAAAAACTGAAGCAGGTGTTGTTAAAAACAAAGCTGCCATCAATATTTTTAAAATCTCCTGATCTTTTAAAACTTCAAAACTGAATTCATTAAAATAAAAAGAAGCTCCCGCAATCACCGAAATATGAAGAGCCTGATCAATAAAAAACCAGCTTTTTTTAGTCTTTACATTCTGAAAACTAAGTTTAGAAGCATCGATAATCAAATGTGTAAATCCCACCAAAAGAGCAACCCACCAAAGTTCCGTGTTCCAAAGAAAAATAAAACTTAAAACCGTGTGAATCAGAATATGAAGATACAAATATTTACTTTTCAGTTTTTTATTTTCTTTATCCGAAACCCAAGAGTTTGGCTGGAGAACAAAATCTCCGAGTAAATGTGCCAATATGAGTTGAGTAAAGATCATACTATAATTCTGAAATTTTCTTTCTAAAATATTGATTGGTTTCCACGATCAGATCGTAGTTTGCACGTTTCAGTCGCTGGCTGACAGACGATTGTGAGATGGTGAATTTTTTAGCTAAATCTTCCTGCGTGATGTCGTCATTCATGATCATTTCGTGAATGATCTCTGCGGTGGCCATCGTCCAGTTATCAAAGTCTTTTGAAGACCATTTCAGGAGAATATTAAGATCACGATCTACATTATCATTGGATGTTTTGATGGCAACTGTATGACCATCATTTTTAATATCATTCAATAATCTTCCGGAATTTACATAGGCAGTCCCATTGGATTCTGTAATTTTTTCCGATGAAAAATTTTCCTCTCCGATACCGATGGCAATTCTCACATCTAAATTTTCCTGGCTTTTTATAAGAGATTTTATGGCTAAGAAACGCCAGAAAACGTCATCGATATTACACTTAAGTTGAAATTCGTCGCCTCTGTAAATTTCCCATGTTTGTGGAGCACTTCCCCAGCTTTCAAGAAGATTTTTCAGTCTGGTTATCCAAACTTGAGTGTCTGCATGTTGCGAATTTATAATATCACCGGTGATGACCGCTATCATTCTGCAAATATAAGCATAAATACTTATATATAAAAAATATAAGCAGATGCACTTATAGATAATGATTATTAGTGAATCTGCTTATATCGATGATGTTGTAAATGATTGATTTTTATATTTCTACTGACTTAGATCTTATTTTTTAATAAACTGATGAATTTTATCATCTAATTTTAATAAGTAATTTCCGGTTGTCAATTTTTGAACAGATATATTTTTTTTGTTTTTAAATGGATTTTTCTCAGAATAAATCAATTTTCCTGACATATCAAGAATCTCAGCGGTTTTTATATTGTTAATATTGCCTTTAACAAAAACGCTCTCATTGACAGGATTTGGGTAAATTTTAAATTCTTTATCTGCTGAAGTAATATCAGATGTAGAAAGTGTTCCCAGATTTTGGCAATAATCATTTGCGTAAGAATCCCATTCTGAGATACTGAAAGTTGTCGTAGGTTGGTTAATCGTATTTTTTCTGTATAAAGACACGTTTGATAACGTAGAGCTATTCGATTGTGAACTGATACCTATTCCGTCCACGCTGGTAGATTTGTACCTCAATTCTATATAATTACTTCCGCTAAAAGTCATTTGCGGAGCTGCCGTTACAAATTTTGCCTGATTTATTGTATAACAGGAAAAATTTGCGGAAGGATTTAAAACTACAAAAGCTTCATTATTCTGAACCGTTCCCTCCAGCTCATAGGGATCTACAAAATAATAGTTTGTACCGCTGTAAAACTGAATTGATAACCTGTAATCGCTCAAATTAACAGGGTGTCCCGTTCTATTGGTTATTTCTAAAGCTTTATTGTTTGCTGTTCCTTCCAGATATTTTGAAACAAATAAATCTTTGGCATAAATATCTGTTGCTAAAGTGGTTATAGAAACGATATTACTGTCAGGAGAAAATAAATATCCGTTATCATAAGCTTTAACAGTAAACTGATAAGCTGTAGAAGGCGTTAAGTGATCGATAGTTACGGAAGTTCCTTTTGTAGAAGCAATCAAAGTTCCGTTTTGATAGATTTTATATCCGATAACATCCGTACTTGTGCTTGGAGACCAAGTTAGATTTGTAAAATATGCACTATTTTGAGTTACCGTTAGATTGGCTGGGGCTTGTGGCGGAGTTGCATCAGGAGTTTGTCCCCAAATTGCATTTACCCAGGAAGGATTATCAATAAAAGGATTTCTGTTTTTTTGAATAGCATAAACAGCGTTGTTTCTGTCTATTTCTCTTTGAGAAACAGGATCTTGAGTGTGCCACTGCAAAAGCATTGCCAGGTAAGCAGGATCAAAGGATCTCTCCTCTGTACCATCTAAAGGATTGGTGTCTGAAGCGGGATTTGTATTGTTATTAAAATTAAAAGTTCCTAATTTCCCTTCATATCTTACCGCAAAATACAGTAAACTTCTTGCTACATCACCTTTAAACTCATTGATGGGTTCGTAGACACGTCCTGTGTACGACCAGCCTGGGATGGCACTATTCGCAATTTTGGAAGTATTAGTAAATGTATGATGAATGGTCGAATTTGAAATTCCATACGGATAATTGCTTCTTAGCTGATTGATTCTGGCATCAGTAGGAACCACAAAAAACAAATCAGAATACATCGGGTAATTACTGTAGAACGTGCTTTGCGGCATCATGTGTTCTCTGTTCCAGCCCTGTCCTTCTGCTGAAGCACTACCGATAATATTTGCAGTGGTGTATTCATAAACATCCGGACCAGCCGGAATTTCGGAATACATATCCAGTAAAATTGTGGTGTTTGCAGCACCGTGATCATAGTATTTATCAAGATCTGTCTGGTTATAGTAATTGGTAAGATCACCGTAATGCCAATTGATGTTTTTTTCAGAAATAATATCATGCACTTTTGATTTCAGTGCATAACCGCTAAGTCCCGCAGTTCCGTTATAATATCCTGAAGGAATCTGAGAAAAAGCATATGACGAAATCAATAAAACAGGAAGTAAAAATTTTTTCATTCTTTAAAAATTGGTTGGCTAAATTATGAAATTATTGTAATCTTCGTTAAATATCTTCATTAATGTTATGTTAAATTTGAAAATGTAAAAAATTGATAAATAAAACTTTAGCGGTATTTTTTATACGTAATCAAATTTTTTTTCGTATTTCGGCAATTTAAGTATCTTTGGGCACTAACTATTATCTAATATGAATACAGAAACTATCAACAACATTAAAATGATAGCTGAGACAGCAAAAGAATTTGCTGAGAAAAATATCAGACCCAACATCATGGAATGGGACGAAAGCCAGACTTTTCCTAAAGAATTATTTCATCAATTAGGTGATATGGGTTTTATGGGGATTGTAATTCCAGAGCAATATGGCGGTTCTGGTCTGGGTTATCATGAGTATGTTACCATTTTGGATGAGATTTCTCAGGTAGACCCTTCTATCGGACTTTCTGTAGCAGCTCACAATTCATTGTGTACCAATCATATTTATGAGTTCGGAAACGAAGAGCAGAGAAACAAATGGCTTCCTCAGTTAGCTACCGGGAAAGTAATCGGAGCTTGGGGATTAACAGAACACAATACAGGATCAGATTCTGGTGGAATGTCTACAACAGCTGTAAAAGATGGTGATGAATGGGTAATCAATGGCGCTAAGAACTTTATTACTCACGCCATTTCAGGAGATATTGCTGTTGTGATGACAAGAACTGGTGAAATTGGTGCTAAAAACAATTCAACCGCTTTCGTTCTTGAAAAAGGAATGGCAGGTTTCACTTCTGGTAAAAAAGAAAACAAATTAGGAATGCGTGCTTCAGAAACTGCTGAGCTTATCTTCGATAACGTTCGTGTGCCGGATTCTCACCGTTTGGGAGAAGTTGGTGAAGGTTTCAAACAAGCGATGAAAATATTAGACGGTGGCAGAATTTCAATTGCTGCACTGAGTTTAGGAACTGCAAGAGGGGCATACAAAGCTGCTTTAAAATATGCACAGGAGAGAAAACAATTTGGAAAAGCAATCTCTGAATTTCAGGCAATCAACTTTATGTTGGCTGATATGGCAACGGAAATCGATGCTGCAGAATTATTGATACAAAGAGCATCAACATTGAAAAATGCTAAGCAAAAAATGACGAAAGAAGGTGCAATGGCAAAATTGTACGCTTCTGAAGCTTGTGTAAGAATATCAAACAATGCTGTTCAGGTTTTTGGAGGTTACGGATATACAAAAGACTTTCCTGCTGAGAAATTCTACAGAGATTCTAAACTTTGTACGATTGGAGAAGGAACTTCTGAGATTCAAAGATTGGTTATAGGCAGAGAAATTACAAAGTAATTTTTGTTTTGAGATAAATTTCAAACTATATTTTAATAAATAGCATATGCATTCCGCATATGCTATTTTCATTTTGGTAAGGGAAGATTTACGGTGTATTTAATGTATCGCATAATAATTTAAATGTATTATCTAAAAAAATCTTAAAAAATTTTGTTTTTCGTAAAGAATTTTTTATTAGCTTTGGTAATCCACAATCAAATGTTATATATATGAAAAAACAACTATTGGTGATTGGAGTGCTTTTTGTGTCAGGCATTTCTTTCGCTCAGACCGATAGACTATGGTCTGAAGGTTCTTTAAAAACAAATTCTGAAGTTTTAGAAAACAAAACAAACATTGTCAACCCCAAAATTTATCAGCTTGATATTAACGGGCTGAAAAATATTCTTTCAAAAGTTCCTAAAAGATTAGCAATAAGGGAAAAATCTGAGATTATTATTTCATTTCCAAATTCTGATGGCAAACTTGAAAATTTCAAAGTAAGAGAAAACTCAAATTTTGATCCGCTACTTTCCGCCAAATATCCGGATATCAAATCTTATGTCGGGGAAGGTCTTGACGATCCAAACTCGACGGTATATTTCAGTATTTCACCTTTAGGATTATCTTCAATGGAAATTTATGGTGATAAGTCGGCTGTTTTCATTGAGCCTTATACAAAAGATCTTTCTTCTTATGTGGTTTACAAAAAATCTGATAAAAAAGATAACCTGAGTACTTTCGAATGTACAGTTATAGACGTTGCTCAAAAAGGAATCAGTACAACTACTCTTGCAGCAAGACCCAATGCGGATGATGCTAAATTAAGAACGTTCAGACTTGCATTATCTTCAACCGGCGAATACACGGCTTATTTCGGAGGGACAAAAGCACTTGCTTTAGCAGCAATGAATAATACGATGACCCGCGTAAATGGTGTTTTCGAAAAAGACTTTGCAGCCAGAATGGTTTTAATTGCCAATAATGACGCTGTAATTTACACAAGTGCGTCTACAGATCCTTATTCTGCGGCTTCACAAATGAGCAATTGGAATTCTCAGCTTCAGTCAACTTTAACGTCTGTAATCGGTGAAGCAAATTATGATGTAGGACATTTATTCGGAGCTTCCGGAGGTGGTGGAAATGCAGGCTGCATCGGTTGTGTCTGTGTAAACGGTTCAAAAGGCAGCGGTTATACTTCTCCTGCAGACGGAATTCCATCTGGTGATAATTTTGACATCGATTATGTAGCCCACGAATTAGGTCATCAATTCGGAGGAAACCATACATTTTCAATGAGTAATGAAGGAACGGGTGTTAATATGGAACCTGGCTCCGGCTCAACAATTATGGGTTACGCAGGAATTACAAGTCAGGACATTCAGCCACACTCAGATTCTTTTTTTCATGCGATCAGTATTCAGCAGGTCACCAATAATATTAAAGCTAAAACCTGTCCGGTAAGCACTTCAACTGGAAATTCAATTCCAACTGCAGATGCTGGTTTAGATTATACCATTCCGAAAAGTACACCATTTATGCTTACAGGAACCGGAACTGATGCAAACGGAGATTCTTTAACCTATATTTGGGAACAAGTTGATAATGCATCGTCTTCCCAAACAGGAGCAAGTTCGGCAGCTAGCGCAACAAAAGCTACCGGACCAACATTCAGATCCTGGACTCCGGCAACTACACCTGTAAGATATTTCCCGAGAATGGCATCCGTTTTAGCTGGGGCAACAACAACTGCAGGTTCAGAAATCACAGTTGAGGCACTTTCTTCAGTTGCTAGAAGTTTAAATTTCAGATTTACGGTTCGTGATAACAGAGCGGGAGGTTCAGGAAACAATTCTGACGACACTAAAGTTACAGTAAATGCTACAGCAGGACCTTTTGTCATTACTTCTCAAGGTACAGCAACAACTTATCCTGGAGGAAGCTCTCAAAATGTAACGTGGAATGTAGCCGGAACAACAGCCAACGGTGTAAACGCTGCTAATGTAGATATTCTTTGGTCAACAAATTCCGGGACAACCTGGACAACTTTACTGGCAGGGACTCCAAATGACGGTTCTCAGGCAGTAACAATTCCGAATGTAACTACGACTACAGGAAGAATTATGGTAAAAGGAAGCAATCACATTTTCTTTGATGTGAATAATGCTAATATTTCTGTAAATGCAGGTTCAGGAAGTACAGATACGGTTGCTCCTACAGCTCCTACTCTTTCGGCTTCAGGAACAACTTCTACAAGCACCAATCTTTCATGGAGCGGCGCAACAGATGCAGTAGGTGTTACAGGTTATGACGTTTACCAAGGAGCTTCACTTGTAGGTGCTACTGCCTCTACAACGTATACGGTTACAGGTTTAACGCCTTCTACAACTTACAGCTTTACAGTGAAAGCAAAAGATGCAGCAGGAAATATTTCCACAGCAAGTAATACAGCAAGCGTAACGACTCTTGCAGGAACTTCAGTTACATATTGTACAGCAACAGCCACAAATACTGCAGATGAAAGAATTGGAAATGTGACATTTGGCAGCATTAATAACACTTCTACAGGAACTGCGGGCTATGAAAACTTTACTTCTGTTTCAACCAATGTAACCAGAGGAACGGCGAATACAATTTCCATTACACCGGTTTGGACATCCACAAAATACAATGAAGCATATGCAGTTTACATCGATTATAATAAAGATGGTGATTTTGCAGACAGCGGAGAATTAGCATGGACAAAAACGGGATCACAAACAACTCCTGTGACAGGATCAATCACGATTCCTTCAACAGCTACTCTTGGAAGTACAAGAATGAGAGTGATGATGCAGTACAATTCTGTTCCGTCAACATCTTGCGGATCTTATACTTACGGGCAGGTTGAAGATTATACTTTAAATATTCTTTCATCTGGAAGAGAAAATGATTTTGGTGTCGAGAATTTAATGACCGATATTAAATTATATCCGAATCCGGTAAGAGATATTTTAAATATTTCAAATACAACGACAGAAGATTATAAAATCTTTGACATGGGTGGAAAACTAATAAACGCAGGAAAACTCGAAAGAGGCACAGTGAATGTAAGCAATCTTACTACGGGAGCTTACACGATCCAGATTGGAGAAATCTCAAAAAGATTTATCAAAAAATAACCATTAAAAAATTAAACTTGAAAGGCTGCCAGAAATGGCAGTCTTTTCTATGGTAATGAGTAGCAAGTAATTTTAAAACTAAAAACCAACAACCAGCAACAATTTCTCAAAATCACTATATTTGCTCTAAATTTAAAAATTTCATGGATAAAATTGACAGCCTGAATCAGGTAGCAGAATTTCACACCACTTTCAAAGCACCTATTTTAAAAACTCCGCAAATTCCTTCTCAGGAAAGATGTAATCTGAGAGTTGAGCTTTTACAGGAAGAACTAAATGAACTGAAACAGGCGATAGAAGATAAAAATTTAGTAGAAATTGCCGATGCATTATGCGATTTGCAGTATGTTTTAAGTGGTGCTGTTTTAGAATTCGGGTTGGGTGATAAATTTGTAGAATTATTCAACGAAGTTCAGCGATCAAATATGTCTAAAGCTTGCGACAATGAAGAACAAGCAAGCGAAACAGTAGAGTTTTACAAAGAAAAACAAGTTGAATCTTTCTACGAAAAGTCAGGAGAAAAATTCAATGTATACAGAAAAGTAGATCATAAAGTTCTGAAAAACAAATACTACTCTCCTGCTGATTTAAAAACAATTATCGAAAATTAAGATATTAAGATGAAAAAAATTATTACCAAAATACTTGTTGTATCATCCTTAGCATTGGCAACTCAACAATTGAGTGCTCAGAAAGTTGTGGTCAATCGAGAAGTTGAAACTACCAATGACGGGAAAATGCTTTTGGGACACCAGCTGAAAGACCAGTTTTTAAAAGAACCCTATTCTGAATGGTATATAAAAGAGTTTAATGAATATGCTTTAGATCAGAAAGCTGTCGGAGAATTAAAGAAAAACAAAATCAATTCTTACAATCTGATTGTTTTCATGGGAACGTGGTGTGAAGACAGCCACAGAGATTTCCCAAGACTGATGAAGATTTTGCAAGAAGTAAAGTTTTCAGACAGCAGATTAACGATCATTGCAGTAAATCGTAAAAAAGAATCTCCTACCGGCGATGAATCAAAATATAACATCCAGAAAGTACCGACCATCATCGTAGAAAAATATGGCAAGGAAATTGGAAGGATTATCGAGATGCCAACTACAGGATATATCGAAAGAGATCTTGTTGAAATCTTAAAGAAAGATGACCAGTCGGTAATCAAAGAAATATTTAAAAAAGAAAATTGAGAAATCTAAAACTTTTCATTCCTTTTGTCGCAGGAATTTTGCTGATGTTGATTCTGTTTTTCAGCTTCAGATCTTGTTTCAGTGTAAGCGAGAAAACCGAGAAATCTGATTATTATATTCTGACCAATCAGATCTCAAAAATGAATAAGATGGTTGTGCTGGAACAGGATATTTCATCTATGCAGAAAACCAAAATGGGCTATGAATTTTTTGGAAAAGAAATGACGAGCAATACCATTATCACCTATACAAAGACAAATGCGCAGGTTTCTTACGATCTCAATAAAATGAAAATGGAAGTTGATTCTGTTAATAAAAAACTGGTGATCACAGAGTTACCAGATCCGGATATCAGAATCACACCAAGCGTAGAGATACAGTCAATGGATGATTCTTTTATCAATAGAATTTCTGAAAAAGACATCAGAAATGTTCAGCAAAAAGCTAAACAGACAGCTATAAAATCCGTTGATCAAGACAGACTTAAAAGCGAAGGGAAGCAACAATTAATGGAAAATCTGAACAATATTTTCGTTTTGGCAAAGGCTTTGAATTACAGTATAGAAGATAAGACCGGACAGCTCGGTATTCTTAAACTTTAAAATTCAAAATCATGCATTCAGAAGACAACGATAAGCCAAAAGAATCTGCAAATTCTGCAGAAACTAAAAAACAGAACGAAGATTTTCAAAATATTCCTGCTTCTTCAAAAAAACAGAATCCACCTGATGTAGACAAAGAAGACGTGAAAAAATCTTCAGAAAACAAATCAGGTAAAACAGATAATACTAAGTGAAAGCTTAGTATTTTTTTATTTAAAGTATTAAGAAAATCATTAGTTGAAATTTTCATTAACGTCAAAATTTAAAATAAATTGTATTTTTTGTGAATTATCATGCTGTGATTTCATAAAGAAGTAAAAAATGCGTATTTTTGCAACTTAAAATTTCGTACTAAACAATGATAAAAATTACACTTCCAGACAATAGCGTCAGAGAATTTGACGGAGAAGTCACTCCGTTGGATGTGGCAAAATCGATAAGCGAGGGATTGGCTAGAAATACCATTTCCGCAGTTGTAAACGGCACACAAGTCGAAGTTACCACGCCTATCACCACAGATTCTACGGTACAGCTTTTGACATGGAATGATGATCTTGGTAAGAAAGCATTTTGGCATTCTTCTGCCCACCTTTTGGCGCAGGCAATCCTTGAATTTTATCCTAATGCTCAATTAACTATCGGTCCGGCAATCGAAAACGGATTCTATTACGATGTAGATTTCGGTGACGAAGTTTTATCTGAAAAAGATTTTGACAAAATTGAGAAGAAAGTTTTAGAAAATGCTAAAAAAGCTTCTACATTCTCACTATACCCTGTTTCTAAAGCTGAAGCTTTAAAAACTTATGCAGACAATCCTTATAAAGTGGAATTGATTTCTAATCTTAATGATGGCGAAATCACATTTGTAACACATGATAATTTTACAGATCTTTGTCGTGGCGGTCACATTCCGAATACAGGAATCGTGAAAGCGGTGAAGATTTTGAATGCTGCGGGAGCTTACTGGAGAGGAAATGAGAAGAATCCTCAGTTGACAAGAGTTTACGGTATTTCTTTCCCAAAACAGAAAGAACTGACTGAATATCTTGAGCTATTGGAAGAAGCAAAAAGAAGAGATCATAGAAAATTGGGTAAGGAATTAGGAATTTTTGCTTTCTCTGAAAAAGTAGGTGCAGGTTTACCACTCTGGTTGCCAAAAGGTACTGCATTGAGAAAAAAGCTTGAAAATTTCCTTTCTGATGCTCAGAAAAAAGGAGGATACGAATTTGTAATGACGCCACATATCGGTGCAAAAGAATTGTATGTAACTTCCGGACACTGGGATAAATATGGTGCAGACAGTTTCCAGCCGATCAAAACTCCGAATGAAGGAGAAGAATTTATGCTGAAACCGATGAACTGTCCTCACCACTGTGAAATCTACAAAACTTCGCAATGGAGCTACAGAGATTTACCAAAAAGATATGCAGAATTCGGAACGGTTTACAGATATGAGCAAAGCGGAGAACTTCACGGCTTGACAAGAGTTCGTGGATTTACTCAGGATGATGCTCACCTTTTCTGTACTCCGGATCAGTTGATGGATGAGTTTAAGAAAACAATCGATTTGGTTCTGTATGTTTTCGGTTCACTTGGATTTGCAGATTTCACCGCTCAGATTTCATTAAGAGATCCTGATAATAAAGAAAAGTATATAGGTTCTGATGAAAACTGGGAAAAAGCAGAAAACGCAATCGTTACTGCAGCTAAAGAAAAAGGATTAAACACAGTTACAGAATACGGAGAGGCTGCATTCTACGGTCCTAAATTAGATTTCATGGTGAAAGATGCTTTAGGAAGAAAATGGCAGTTGGGAACTATTCAGGTAGACTACAACTTACCAGAAAGATTTGACCTTACTTATATCGGAAGTGATAATGAAAAACACAGACCGATCATGATTCACAGAGCGCCATTTGGTTCTATGGAGCGTTTTATTGCGATCTTATTAGAAAATACTGCCGGAGATTTCCCATTGTGGTTGAGTCCGGATCAGTTTACCATATTGCCAATTAGTGAAAAATATGTAGATTATGCTAAAAAAGTTTCAGGATTTTTAGAAAATCACGATATTAGCGGATTGATTGACGAGCGAAACGAAAAAACGGGTAAGAAAATCCGTGATGCCGAATTGAAAAAGATTCCTTTCATGCTTGTAGTAGGAGAAAATGAAGAAAGAGATGGCACAGTTTCTGTACGCAGACGTGGAGAAGGAGATCTTGGAGTGATGAGTATGGATGAGTTTGTAGCGCACTTCAAAAAAGAAGCAACAGTATAAAAGGATTAAACAATCAAAGGATTAAGAATTCAAAATTATTGAATAGTGAATCATTTTTTATTTTTAATCATTGAATGTTTTAATTAAATAGTTATTAACCAATAAAATTATAAAGCGATAGCACAAAGATTTAACAACAGAGGCCCACAGAGACGTCCACCACAGGAGGACTTACACATGATAAACGATAAGATTCGCGTAAGAGAACTTCGTTTAGTGGGCGACAACGTAGAACCGGGAATTTTCCCGATTGACAAAGCGAGACAAATTGCCAAAGAACAGGAGCTAGATTTGGTCGTGATTTCAGACAAAGCTGAACCTTTCATTGCGAGAATATTAGACTACAAAAAGTTTTTATACGAGCAGAAGAAAAAACAAAAAGAACTTAAAGCAAAACAAATCAAAGTGGTTGTGAAAGAGATCCGTTTCGGACCTCAGACTGACGAGCACGATTATGATTTTAAGAAAAAACATGCTGAAAAGTTTTTGGAAGAAGGTTCAAAATTGAAAACCTACGTATTTTTCAAAGGACGTTCAATTATCTTTAAAGATCAGGGCGAAATTCTACTTCTTAAGTTGGCACAGGAGCTTGAGCATGTTGGGAAAGTAGATCAGCTTCCTAAACTTGAAGGAAAAAGAATGATTATGATGATGAGTCCTAAAAAACCAGCTAAATAATTTGACAACGTGATGATGGGTTTCCTACTCATTGTCTTAAGGAAATATACAAAAAGAGATTTTCTAATGAAAGTCTCTTTTTGTATGATAATTTTTCGTAATTTTGCAAACCAATTATCTGCGTGAAGGATAGTAATGGAAAGCCCACAGCAGGAGCCGGCAAAAGCGGCAGAGCGAGGACTTGAAATGAATAGCCTGACCCCGAATGAGTGAATGGAGCGTAGCGGAATGAACGAGTGAGGGACACGCCCAAAAAAAGCTAATAGCCAAAAGCTTTTAGCCGATAGCTAAAGTATTGATAACAAAAACATAAAAAAGCAAACAATGCCAAAATTAAAAACGAAATCAGGTGCTAAGAAGCGTTTTAAACTTACCGGAACTGGTAAGATTAAAAGAAAAAATGCTTTCAAAAGCCACATCTTAACTAAAAAAGAAACTAAGCAGAAGAGAAATCTTACTACTACTTCTTATGTTGCGAAAGTGGACGAAAAAAGCGTTAAACGTCAATTAGCAATCAAGTAGTTTTTATAAATCATTTTTCGGTTTATAAGAATAACAATTCAACATTTTAACCCTGAAACGGTGCAGATAAGTGTAATGAAACAGTTTACCGCCCTTTTCAAAAAAACAATTTAAATTATGCCAAGATCAGTAAATGCCGTAGCTTCCAGAGCTCGCAGAAAAAAATTAATGAAACAAGCTAAAGGTTTTTTCGGTAGAAGAAAGAACGTTTGGACTGTTGCTAAAAACGCGGTACATAAAGCAATGCAATATGCTTACCGTGGTAGAAAAGAGAAAAAGAGAAACTTCAGATCACTTTGGATCATGCGTATCAACGCAGGTGCAAGAGAGCACGGAATGTCTTACTCTCAGTTTATGGGAGCTCTTAAAAAGAACAACATTGAATTAAACAGAAAAGTTTTAGCTGACTTAGCTATGAACTATCCTGAAGTATTCAAAGCTGTTGTAGATCAAGTAAAATAATGTAAAATTTTTTGTTATCAATATAAAATCCTGAGTTTTTTGCTCAGGATTTTTTTATTTTATTTACATTTGCTTAAAATTACTTCAAAGTATAAAATTGACGTTTAAAGTGAAAAAATTATCTACTCTCCTTCTTATTTCATTAGCTTCATACAGTGCAAATGCCCAAAATTTCATTCAGGCTTATCAGAACAGAGCTGATTTGGTAACACAAACTAATATTACTTCGATTCTTCAGGAATTTTCAGCATTAGGTGTGAAAACTACGGGTTCTGTAGCGAATACAAATACTTTAAATTGGCTTAAAGCTAAATATCAGTCATACGGCTATACAGCCAGCCAGATTACGGAAGATACTTTTACGTCCGGAAGTGTAACTTCGAAAAATTTGATTATTACGAAAACCGGTACAGTTTATCCAAATATCTATGTAATTATCTGTGGGCATTATGACACTATCGCAGGAGCGGGTGTAAGCGATAACGGAAGCGGGACATCAATTTTACTTGAAGCTGCGAGAATTTTAAAAGATGTTCCAACTGAATATTCTGTGAAATTTATTCATTTTTCGGGTGAAGAACAAGGTCTAGTAGGAAGTACCCACTATGTTAACAATGTTGTTTTTCAGAATAATGTACGTCAATTAAATTTAAGAGTTGTTTTTAATATAGATCAGGTTGGCGGACAATTGGGAAACACAAATACCGCCATCAAGTGTGAAAGCGACCAAAGCGGACAAACTGCGAATAATGCTCAGTCTTTAGCGTTTACGCAGCAACTTGCAACGTGCACCACACTTTATTCTCCGCTTCAATCTGTAATGTCGAATGCGTATGCTTCAGATTATATTCCTTTTGAAAATAAGGGTGACATTATTACAGGTTTCTATGAAAATGTAAGAAGCTTTAACGAACATACTGTAAATGATACTTTTGCTAATGTAGATCCTGTTTACGTTTACAATGCAGGAAAAGCAGCAGTAGGTGCTCTTCAGCATTTTGCGGTTGCAACAGCCACTTTAGCCGTGAATGAAACTCAAAACAATGAATTGGAATCTGTTAAAATATATCCAAATCCTGCAAAAAATATTGTTAAACTAGAATTACCTCCTCATATCAAAGATTTCAAGGTTGAAGTTTCCGATATGAGCGGAAAATTGGTTTTGAAAACAGAAAATGAAACAGAAATCAACATTTCAGATTTACAAAATGGTGTTTACCTTTTCTTAATAAAAGCAAATGAGGAGAATGTGACGCGGAAAATTGTTGTAAAAAAATAAAACATTATTCTTTATCAAAGTAATGGTTCCTTAAATATCTGGAACCATTTTATTTATCAATGCTAAAAAAATCAAATTAATGAAGAAAATTTTAAGTCTTATTGTATTGTCTTTCGGATCACAAAATTTCTACTCTCAAAGTTTTATTCAGGCTTATCAAAACAGAGCAAACCAGGTTTCTCAGACCAATATTACAACAAATTTACAGGAATTTTCAAATTTCGGAATCAAAACTACAGGTTCTGCAAATAACGTCAATGCGTTTAACTGGATCAAAAATAAATATCTTTCTTACGGCTATTTGGCAAGTCAGATTGCCGAAGATCCGTTTTCTTACACTTCCGGAAGCAATACCATTAATTCTAAAAATTTAGTAATTACAAAAATCGGAACGGTTTATCCTGATAAATTTGTGATTATTTGCGGGCATTTTGATAGCATCAACGGACCGGGAGTCAATGACAACGGAAGCGGAACTTCTATTATTTTGGAAGCGGCGAGAATTTTAAAAGATATTCCTACAGAATATTCTATTAAGTTTATCCATTTTTCAGGAGAAGAACAAGGCTTGAAAGGTAGTCTTCATTATGCCAATAATGTTGCTTATCAGGGTACCAACCGTGTATTGGATATTAAACTGGTTTTTAATCTCGATCAGGTGGGAGGAAAAATGGGGAACAATAACAATACGATTTATTGTGACGAAGATATGGGAGGTAATCCTAATAATACTGCAGCTTCTGTTGCGGCTACACAACAACTGGTAACTCTTACAGGTCTTTATTCACCGCTTTTAACAGATATTGATGAAGCTGAAGACACAGATTATATTCCATTTGAGCTGAAAGGTGAAGTGATTACGGGCTATTTTGAGAGGTTAAGAAGCAATTATCCTCATACCGCAAACGATACATTTGCCAATACAGATCCAGTTTATATTTATAATGTAGGAAAAGCTTCAGTGGGTGCACTTCAACATTTTGCAGTAGCCACCACTTCAATTTTAAGTACTGATGAAAATTCCACAAACGAATGGGAACAGACAACGATTTATCCTAATCCTGCAAAGGAATTTCTGAATATCAAACTGCCAAAAAATGCAAAAAATTTCTCATTTGAATTGATCGATTTGCTTGGACATTCGTTCTTAAAAACAGAAAATCAGACTAAAATCAACATTTCGGGTATTACAAAAGGTGTTTATTTGGGAAAGATTATCACCGATAATCACACAGTCGTAAGAAAAGTTGTGATTGAATAATATACTTAAAACCTGCAAAATGCAGGTTTTTTTATTGATTACGATCCAAAAGAATTTTTTCAATTTCCTGCAAGGAAAAGTTTTTGGCTTTCAGTAAAATCAGGAAATGATAAAGAAGATCTGCGGCTTCATTTTTAAATAAATCAGCATCATTATCTTTAGCTTCAATGACTAATTCTACAGCTTCCTCTCCTACTTTTTGTGAGATTTTATTGATTCCTTTCTGAAAAAGCGAATAAGTGTATGAATCTTCAACTTTGTTATCAATTCTCTGAGCAATTTTTTCTTCTAATTCATATAAAAAACCTTTCGTTTCTTTATCTCCGAAACAACTGAAACTTCCGGTGTGACAAACGATATTTTCAGGAATTACTTTTATTAAAATTGTATCCTGATCGCAATCTATTGATACATTTTTTACTTTTAAAAAATTCCCTGATTCCTCACCTTTTGTCCATAGTCTGTTTTTTGAGCGACTGAAAAAAGTAACAACTCCTTCTTTTTTTGTTTTTTCTAAAGCCTCTTTGTTCATATAACCCAACATCAAAACCTGCAAAGTTCTGTCATCCTGAATAATGACAGGAACCAAACCATTTGTTTTATTAAAATCTATCATCTTATTGCCATTTTTTTTAATTTTAATTCTTCTTTTAATTCATTGATACCGATTTCGCCAAAATGGAAAATGCTTGCAGCCAAAGCTCCCGTTGCTTTTGTCTGATTAAATACATTTTCAAAATCTTCTATTTTTCCCGCTCCTCCGGAAGCAATCACAGGAATATTGATACTTTCTGAAATTAATTTTGTCATTTTCAGATCAAAACCATTTTTAGTTCCGTCACCATCCATTGAGGTTAAAAGAATTTCACCTGCACCCAATTCTTCTGATCTTTTCGCCCAATCTGAAGTTTGTAAAGAAGTCTGCTCTCTCCCACCTTTTATGAATACCCAATCAGAATCATTGATAAATTTTGTATCGATTGCAACTACAATACATTGACTTCCAAATTCTTTTGACAAATCAGATATTAGTTTCGGATTTTTAACCGCCGAGGAATTGATACTGATTTTATCGGCTCCGGCTTCAAGCAACTTCCTTACATCTTCCACCGTAGAAATTCCTCCACCTACTGTAAACGGAATGCTCAATTCTTTTGCAATATCTTTTACCAATTTTACAAAAGTTTTTCGCTCTTCAATCGTTGCCGTAATGTCAAGGAAAACCAATTCGTCTGCGCCTTCATTTTCATATTTTTTAGCAAGTTCGATAGGATTTCCGGCATTGATCAAACCTTCAAAATTAATTCCTTTCACCGTTGTTCCGTCTTTGATATCCAGACAGGGAATGATTCTTTTTTTAAGCATTTTCAATAAAATTTTGAAGCTGATTGAGTGATATTTTATTTTCATAAATTGCTTTCCCGATAATCGTTCCGGAACAGCCAATTTCTTTCATTTTGAAAACGTCTTCGATACACGAAATTCCTCCACTTGCGATGAGATTTATATCAGCTTTTGCTAAAATTTCCTGATACAATTCTGTCGAAGCTCCTTCCAGCATTCCGTCTTTTGAAATATCCGTACAGATCACATTTTTTATATTTTTTCCTTGATATTGCAGAATAAAATCAATGATATCTCTGTCACTTTCTTCAAGCCAGCCAGAAGTTTTTATTTTTCGGTTTTCACAATCAGCTCCGAGAATTATTTTTCCAGAACCGTATTTTTCAATAATTTCATAACAAAATTCAGGATTATGGACGGCAATACTGCCAATTGTAATCTGCTTTGCTCCCGAATTAAAGGCAATTTCAATATCTCTTTCTGTTTTCAGTCCACCTCCGAAATCGATGTGCAATGAAGTTTCATTGGCAATCTTTTCCAACACTTTTTGATTGACAATATGTTTGGATTTTGCTCCGTCTAAATCTACCAAATGAAGAAACTGTATTCCGAAGCTCTCAAATTTTTTTGCAACTTCTACAGGATTCTCATTATATATTTTTTTTGTGCTGTAATCACCTTTTGAAAGTCTCACACATTTTCCGTCGATGATATCTATGGCTGGAATTATTTTCATCATTAAATTTTTAAAAAGTTCTTCAATAATTGATTCCCAAATTCCCCTGATTTTTCAGGATGAAACTGTGTTGCAAAGAAATTATCTTTCTGCAAGGTTGCGCTGAATGGCAAAATATAATCACAGACAGAAGTTGTAAAATCTGATAATTCACAAAAATAACTGTGAACAAAATAAAAATCATTTTCTTCCGAAATCTCAGAAAACAATGGTGATTTCAAATCTGAAACTGTATTCCAACCCATGTGCGGAACGATATTTTCTGATGGAAATTTTTTAACATTTATATCAAAAATCCCCATTCCCATTGTGTTTCCTTCTTCATTGTTTCCACACATCAACTGCATTCCGAGACAGATTCCGAGAACTGGCTGAGTCAATTTTGGAATTAACTGATCCAAACCTTTTTCTTTCAACAATTTCATCGTTGAAGAAGCTTCACCAACTCCAGGGAAAATCACTTTATCGGCATTTTGTATCAAATCAAAATCATCCGTGATTATCGATTTTTTGCCTAATCTGTTTAATGCATTTTGAACCGAATTCACGTTTCCGCCATTGTATTTTATAATTGCAATCATTTATAAACTTCCTTTTGTTGATGGTAAATTAAAATTCTGATCTGTCTGATTTACAGCCATTTTTATCGATTTTGCAAAAGCTTTAAAAACAGATTCAATCTTGTGATGCTCATTATTTCCTTCCGATTTTATATTTAAATTTGATTTGGAAGAATCTGTGAATGATTTAAAAAAGTGAAAAAACATTTCTGCAGGTACATCACCAATTTTTTCTCTATTAAATTCAACATCCCAAACCAACCACGGTCTTCCTCCAAAATCGATCGCAACCTGAGACAGACAATCATCCATCGGAAGCAAAAAGCCATATCTTTCAATTCCTTTTTTTTTGCCTAAAGCATGTAAAATCGCTTCTCCCAAAACAATTGCTGTGTCCTCAATCGTGTGATGCTCATCAACTTGCAAATCGCCGCTTACTTTTATTTTTAAATCTAAATTTCCGTGTTTTGAGATCTGTTCTAGCATGTGATCGAAAAAATGAAGTCCTGTAGAAATCTCAGAATTTCCGCTTCCGTCAAGATTTACTTCGATTTCAATTTCTGTTTCATTGGTTTTTCTGTATACTTTAGCTTTTCGTGGAATCTGCTTTAAAAACTGATAGATTTCGCTCCAGTTTTTCGTAGTCAATTCGGCTTCTTCATTTGCATCTTCGCTGATAAAAATAGCTTTTGTTCCTAAGTTTTTTGCTAATTCAATATCAGTCAATCGATCACCGATTACATAAGAATTTTCGAGATCATAATTTCCGTGAATATATTTTCCTAGCATCCCGGTTTGGGGTTTTCTTGTATTTAAATTTTCGTACTCAAAACTTTTATCAATGAAAACATCTGTGAAGAATATTCCTTCATTTTCAAATGCTTTCATCATTTTTTCCTGTGGTTTTATAAAATCATCATAAGGAAAACTTTCTGTTCCCAAACCGTCCTGATTGGTTACCATTACCAATTCATAGTCTAGTTCTTTTGCGATTTTTGACAGGTTTTGAAAAACGCCGGGATAAAATTCAAGCTTTTCCAGAGAATCAACCTGAAAATCTATTGGTGGCTCAATAATTAATGTTCCGTCGCGATCGATGAATAATACTTTTTTCATTTTAAATATTTTTTAAAGTATTAATTAATTGGATATTTTCTTCTCTGTTTCCAACATTTATTCTAATGCAGTCCGGAATTTGAGGAAATCTTTTGCTTGTAAGAATTTCGTTTTCTAACAATTTGTGATACACAGTTTCGACATCCTTAAATTTGATAAGAAAAAAATTGGCATCAGTTGGGAAAACTTTTTCGATACATTTTATTTCATCAAATTCCTTCTCTAGCCAAGACCTTTCTTCAATAATCTGTTCCAAATTATTCTGAAATTTACTTACGTTTTCAAGGTTCTCAGAAACTAAATTCAGACTTAAAGAATTGACATTGTAAGGAGCTTTTACGGTGTAAATAAGTTGAGTAATTTCTTCGGAAGAATAAGCGACTCCGACTCTCGCTCCTGCCATTCCCCAAGCTTTTGAAAACGTTTGAAGCACTATTAGATTGGGATATTTTTCTATCAATTCAATCGCTGATCTTTTGTCTGAAAACTCAATGTAAGCTTCATCTACAACTACAATTCCGTTGAAATTTTCGATATAAAATTCAATGTCACTGATTGAATTTCCGGTTGGATTGTTGGGCGAACATAAGAAGAAAATTTTCGGTTGATTTTCTTTAATTATTTTTAAAAATTCTTCTTTCTGAATTTCAAAATTTTCGTCTAACTGAAGTTTTAAAACTGAATTTTCATTGATTGATGCATAAAAACCATACATCGCAAACGAAGGATTTAACATTAAAATGGAATCTTTTTTTGGTTCGCAGAAGATTTTGATGATCAAATCGATCAATTCATCACTTCCGTTTCCGACTGAAATTTGATTGGGTGAAATGTTTTTGAGCTGAGAAATTTGATTCCTGATTTTTTGATGAGTAGAATCCGGATAACGATTGAATTCACCAAACGGACTTTCGTTAGCATCCATCAAAACAGGATTGGCAAATTCATTTTGATCTCTGAAACTGATATAAGGTTGAAGTTCTAAAATGTTTTTTCGAACCAACCGAGTGATATTTATTGTTGTCATTTTATTATTTTAATCTGATTGAAACGGCGTTTTTATGAGCAATTAAACCTTCTGTTTCTGCCATGAGTTCTATGGTTTTGCCTAAATTATGAAGTCCGTCTTTTGATAAATTCTGAAAGGTAATTTTCTTTACAAAACTGTCTAAGGAAACTCCACTATAATTTTTTGCGAAACCATTTGTCGGTAATGTGTGATTGGTTCCGCTTGCATAATCTCCTGCACTTTCACAGGAGTAATTTCCAAGGAAAACCGAACCAGCATTTTGGATTAAAGGAATATAATTCTCAAAATTTTTAATTGCTAAAATTAAATGTTCTGGAGCGTATAAATTGCTGAATTCTAGGGCTTCTTCAATAGTTTTAACTAAAATAAAATGGCTATTGTCTAAGGATTGTTGAGCAAATTCATTTCTTGGGAGACTTTTAAGCTGCTTTTTAATTTCATCAACGGTTTCATTTAAAATTTTAAGATCAGTCGAAATAAAAATCACCTGACTATCACTTCCGTGTTCTGCCTGTGAAAGAAGATCTGCCGCACAGAACTCAGGAACTGCGTTTTCATCTGCAGTAATTAAAACTTCGCTTGGTCCTGCAGGCATATCGATTGCAACACCAAAATTCTGAGCCAATTCTTTTGCTGCAACGACAAACTGATTTCCGGGACCAAAAATTTTATAAACATTAGGAATCGTTTCTGTACCGAAAGTCATCGCCGCAATTGCCTGAGCTCCACCGATTTTGAAGATTTTAGTGATTCCGCAAAGTTGTGCAGTGTAGATAATCGCAGGATTTATTTCTCCGTTTTTGTCTGGTGGTGTGCAAAGAATAATTTCTTTACAACCAGCCAATTGTGCAGGAATTGCAAGCATTAAAACTGTAGAAAACAATGGCGCAGTTCCTCCAGGAATATAAATTCCGACTTTTTCGATGGCTCTGTTTTCTCTCCAGCACGTTACTCCTTTTGTTGTTTCAATTTTCTGAATCTCAGTTTCTTGAGACTTGTGAAATTTTGTAATATTTTCTTTTGCTCGTTGAATAGCATTTTTTAATTCTTCTGAGATTAAGTTTGAAGAATTTTCTATTTCATTTGTCGAAGCAGAAAGATTTTCTAGTTCAACAGAATCAAACTTTTTATTGAATTCAAATAATGCTTTATCTCCAAATTTTTGTACTTCATCGAAAATACCTGAAACGATTTCGGAAATTTCTGCTCTTTTAAAAACAGGTCGTTTTATAAGTTCGTTCCAGTTGTTTTTACTGGGAAATTGGTGTATATTCATCTTAAATAACCATTTTATCGATTGGAATTATTAAAATATCTTGAGCTCCGTTTTCTCTTAGTTCATCAATGACTTCCCAGAAACGTTCTTCATCAATTACGGAGTGAATGCTACTCCAACCTACTTCTGCCAAAGGAATTACAGTCGGACTTTTCAATACAGGAAGCACATTTGAAATATCAGCGATTTTTTCGTTAGGAACATTCATCAGAATATATTTTGAGTTTTTAGCCTTTAAAACAGCTTTGATTCTGAATAAAAGTCTCTCAAGAATATTTTCTTTTTCAGAACTGAGTTGAGAAGTTTTAGCTAAAACAGCTTCAGATTTCAGAATGGTAAGCGTTTCTCTTAAGCCATTTTTAAATAAAGTGCTTCCGGAACTTACGATATCACAGATTCCGTCTGCCAAACCAATGTTGGGAGCAATTTCTACCGAACCTGAAATTACGTGAATATCTGCTTCAATATTATTTCTCTTTAAAAATTGTTTTAGTGTATTCGGATAAGAAGTGGCAATTTTTTTCCCTTGAAAATACTGAAGACTATCTGTTTCGACATCTTTTGGAACGGCCAGAGAAACGCGACATTTTGAGAAACCTAATTTATGAACGGTTGTAATTGCCTTATTTTTTTCAGCTAAAAGATTTTCGCCAACGATCGCTATATCAACTACTCCATCTTCAAGATATTGAGGAATGTCTGAGTTTCTGAGATACATAATTTCCATCGGAAAGTTTTCTACCGAAACTTTTAGCTGGTCTTTGCCGTTGTTTACAGAAATTCCGCAATCTTTGAGAAGCTGCAGAGATTCTTCGTAAAGACGACCGCTTTTTTGGATTGCAATTTTTAATTTACTCATTTCAATTTTCTTATGTCTGAGTAAATGGAAAGTAATTATTGAGATTTTTCTGAGGAGAATTCAGGAAACAAAAAAACCGTCTATAGACTCAGACGGTTTAAATTATAATTATATTTTTTAACACAAATATCAATCAATTCCGTCTTAGCAGAGATGATGATAATGATGTACTGTTAAAAAATTGGGTTTCATTGTTGAATATTTATGGGTACAAATGTAGAACTAATTTTTAACTGACAAAGAATTTTTAAAGAATTTTTTGATAAAGATTCATTAATTCGTTTGCAATGGGTTCGTCATTAAACTTCTGAACAAACTCAAAACCCTTTTCAGCTCGGCGTTTTCTCTCAGATTCATTCGCCCACAGAAATTTTATTTTAGATTGAATATCTAAATAATTTTTTGGATCAATATAAGCAGAATCCTTTCCGCCAGCTTCGGGAAGACAACTTGTATTGCTGGTAATCGTTACCGTTTTTGAAAATAATGCTTCAATTATCGGAATTCCAAAGCCTTCAAAAAAGCTTGGGTAAACAAAAATATCGGACAATTTATAAATCACAGCCAGCTCATCCATTGTAACTCCTTCCAAAAAATTAATCTGTTTTTCTAATTTATTTTTCTTGATGTACTGCTCTATTTTAGCGAAATATTTTGTTTTTCTACCCACAACGACCAAAGGAATTTCAGTTTTGTCGATTGCTTTTACAATGTTTAAAAGATTTTTTCTTTCTTCAATGGTTCCGACATTTAAGATAAATCTTTCAGGAAGATTGAATTTTTCTTTCGTTTTCTGAATAAATTCTTCAGACTGATTTTCTTTAAAAGCCTGATGACAGCCTTGATAAATAACCTCAATTTTATCTTCCGGAACTTTTAAATATTGAATAATATCTCGTTTCGTCTGCTCTGAAATTGCTATGATTTTATCAGCCATTTGAGCCGATCTTTTGAACTTCCAGAAGTGAATTTTTCTGTCAAAAAAAGAATAATATTGAGGGTATCTCATGAAAATAAGATCATGAATGGTAACTACTTTTTTGATCGGAGTTTTGCCCCATTTTAAAGGCAATTCACCAGAAAGTCCATGGAAAATATCGGCGTTTTGTTTTTGTGCATCTTTACCCATTTTAAGCTGTCGCGAAAAGTTTCCTTTTGATGTTTCAACAAAATTAACATTAGGATTTTCTAAAATAGAATTTCCTCTTTCTGATTTGTTTTTATTTAACAGAAGATATTGATTTTCAGGAAAATATTTAGAAAGTATTCTTAGCAGATCTCTGGAATAATTTCCCAAACCGGAAGTGTTGTGAAAGAAACGTTTTGCATCGTAAGCTATCTTCATGATTCTATCTGCTTTTGAAATTCCTGAAAAGTTCCGAATTTATAATTCTTATTTTTTAACCAGCCTACGAAGTTATCAAATCTTTCAACCATTTCATTTCCTGACCTTTTAACTGTAAATCCTGGAAGTTTAAATTCCGGATTTTTAATTTCAGCAAATTCCCAAGGATGAAAATAAATGTTGAGATAATTATCTTTTTTCAAAGTATCAGAAGCTAATTTTTTGTAAAAACTTAATGGAAAATTATGAAAACTCAGCCAAAACAAAGGTATTCTAAAATTGGGAGAAACCGAAGCCGGAATTTGTGTGACACTTTCCTCTTTAAAATAGGTTCGTGAAACTTTTAAGTTGTTATATCTTCCGGGAAGAAAAGTAGGATTTATAGATGAATTGTACAAGTATCCGGCTTTTTCAACTTCTTTTTTATCAACAGGCATCATTCTGGGCATTCTTAATCCTGTAACATTTGTCGAAAATAATTCCTGTAATTTTTCTCTTGACTCTTTTAAATGTTTTACTTCAAATTCAGAATGAAACCATGTATGAGAAGCCAGCTCGTGGCCTTCACTGAGTAATCTTTCGATAAGAGATTTGCTGTTTTCTGCGAAAACTACGGTCGAGAAAAAAGTAGCTTTTGCATGATGTTTTTTAAGAATATTCAAAATTCTTTCTAAGCCAATTTGAGAAATTGAAATCTGCTCTTCAAAGGAAATTTTTCCCTGATATTCGAATGGCATATCAAATTCTTCGATGTCAAAACTTAACAATACCATTTTTAGAAGTTTTTGTTTTTAATAATATAATTGGGTCTGGCTTTGACCTGTTTGAAAATTTTACCTAAATAAATTCCGATAATTCCCAGGATAATCAGTTGTAGACCTCCAAAAAAAACGATCGTCATAATTAATGATGCCCAACCTGAAATTTCTGTTTTTGTTACGAAAGAATGGATGACATACGCTGCGTAACCAATCACGGAAAACCCGGAAAATAAAAAACCTAAATACGCTGCAATGTAAAGAGGTTTTACACTGAATGCGGTGATTCCTGTAAACGCAAAAGTGATCATCTTTTTGAGATTGTAACTGCTTTCTCCTGAAATGCGTTCTGATGCTGTGAAGTCTAATCCGATCTGTTTAAAGCCCATCCAGCTTGTCAATCCGCGTAAAAAAAGATCATCTTCATTGAATTTTCTCATGACTTCAACAACATTCGCATCCATCAGTCTGAAATCTGACCCGCCTCCTTTTGTAAGATTTACATCAGATAAACCGGATAGAATTTTATAGAAAAAATCTGAAGTTTTTCTCTTGAACAAAGAAATTTCTTTGGGATATTTTCTTATCGTTAAAACCACATCATATCCTTCTTCCCATTTCTGAATCATTTTGGGAATCAGTTCAGGTGGATGCTGAAGATCGCCATCCATTGAAATCACGGCATTTCCCAAAGCACTGTCCATTCCGGCTTTTACTGCAGGTTGATGTCCAAAATTTCTGGAAAATTCTATAAACTTAACTTCATTATATATATTCGATAAATCTTCAAGAGCTTTCTGAGTCTGATCTCTGCTTCCGTCGTTCACGAAAATGATTTCAAAATCATAATTTTCTAATTTTGAAAAAATCTCTTTGATTTTCTGATGAATCAACGCAACATTTCCTTCTTCGTTATAGGCGGGAATTACAATAGATATTTTTTTCATTTTACATTATTGTAGGCTATAATCTTTTTCAAAATCTCGGGTCATCAATTCATAAATTATTCTGAACCAAACGACAATGCAAGGTACTGCTTTTAAAGAATATTTAACAATATAATTAACTTTGATGGACTTAGGAAACAAATCTGAAGGTGAAAAACTTGTCAGAATAATTACGAAAACAAGCATGGCAATAACCCATGGTGATCTTTCTTTCTGTAAAAAAAACCAGATCATCACTCCTGCAACTGCAATAATGTAAGTAGGTGATTCTGAACCTGAACTGAATAGTACCAGAAACAATAATGTAGATGCCAAAATCATTAACTGAAAAGCGTAATTTTTATACTGTTTGATTCTGATGTATGGCAAGGCAAATAACGGTAAACCAAATGCTAAAAAAGCAAAATTGGAGATCGAAGCATCTCCCAAAATTCTTCTCACAAAACCCATCAGAGAAATATCCTGATAACTGTTTAAGCTTTGATTCTGAGCATTTTTTTCAGCTAAAGAAACCGACCAGTCTTTGTAACTCTGAATTACAAATTCCGGACTTGAATAAATCATCGGAAAAACAAAGAACAATAATGCAATCACAATTCCGGCGATGATAAATTTCGTTTTGTTTTTAATGAAGAAAAACTGTGATAAACCTACGACTCCATAGATTTTTACGAAAACTCCAACCATGAGTGAGGTTGCTGATTTTACTTCTTTTCTTTCGTAAATATAAGTTGCTGACAACATCAACAATCCGACAAGAGCGATATTAAATTGCAAGCTTAAAGCAGCTGTTATAAATTCCTGTAAGCAAAATAATGCAAATAATGCTTTTTTACCATCAGAAAAGGGAAGTTTGTGAATAGCATAAATAAAGATGAAAGTATTGGCAACATTCCACAGTGAAATTCCGAGCCAATCGGGCATTAAAGCAAATGGAGCAATCAATGCACTAAAGAAAATCCCATAATGATTGGAATCCTGAAAATACTCTGGATATTGTAAATAGAGATTTTTCTCAAGAAGAGTATTGAAATACGTGTATTTAAAAATGAGGTAATTATTGATTGCATTACCTCTAAAGTATTTTGAAATAGCCGTAACGATTGCTATAATAAGATAAACCCCAAATATATACTTGGGGTTTAAAATAAACTTTAAAAATTTTTCTTTCAAGGTTTTTAGTTTTAGGTTAAATATAATTAAACCGCAACATTATTTTCTCTCAAAGCGTCATTCAGTGACGTTTTTTTATCTGTAGATTCCTTTCTTGTACCGATGATCAAAGCACATGGAACCTGATATTCTCCTGCAGGATATTGTCTTGTGTAACTTCCGGGAATCACCACTGAACGTGCAGGAACTCTCCCTTTAATTTCAATTGGCTCAGGACCTGTAACGTCAATAATTTTGGTTGAAGCTGTCAAAACAACATTTGCTCCCAAAACAGCTTCTCTTTCAACATGAACTCCCTCAACAACAATACATCTTGAACCGATAAAGCAGTCATCTTCAATGATTACAGGTGCAGCCTGAAGCGGTTCTAAAACACCACCAATTCCAACACCACCACTTAAATGAACATTCTTACCGATCTGTGCGCAACTTCCAACCGTTGCCCAAGTATCAACCATCGTTCCTGAGTCTACATAAGCTCCGATGTTTACATAAGATGGCATCAAAATTACACCTGAAGCAATGAAGGCACCTTCTCTTGCAACTGCATGAGGTACGACTCTTACTCCTTTTTCAGCATAATTTCTTTTCAACGGCATTTTATCGTGAAACTCAAACGGACCTACTTCAATAGTCTCCATTGTCTGGATCGGGAAATACATTACCACTGCTTTTTTTACCCATTCATTTACCTGCCATCCGTTTTCTGTAGGTTCAGCAACACGAAGTTTTCCTGAATCTAAAAGAGAAATAACTTCTCTGATCGTGGCTTTACTGTCTTCGTTTTGTAATAAATCTCTATTGTCCCAGATGTTTTCGATAGTTTGTTGTAATGACATGTTATAAATTTAATCAGTTTAATAAATATGCCGCCAAAGATACAAAAAAGTTGTGCAAAACGCTTCTAAACTTGCTTACCCGAAAAGGCTTTTATTAAAGAAACTATCAAATCTGAATCTGAATATTCTCAAATTATAAAATTCTCTGTGCATGAAGATAAGCCTTATTCCAATACTTTTCGTTGAGTGATGAAATGATAACGCCTTTCGAAGTAGATGCATGAATAAATTTTATCTCGCCGTCATTTTCTATAGTATGTACAATTCCTACATGAGAAACTCTGCTTCCACCCGCTGTTGCAAAAAACAACAGATCACCCGGTTTCACATCTTCCACATCAATATTTTTTCCGGTATTTGCCTGATCTGCAGATCTTCTTGGTAATTTCAAACCATTATCGTCGAAAACTTTTGTAGTCAATCCCGAACAGTCAAAACCCGAAGATGTGTTACCAGCAAATTTATATGGACTTCCTAAATATTTTTCAGCATCTTTTATAATGTCTTTTGCAGAGCCTGATATTTTACCGTCAAATCTAGAATTCAGTTTTCTTAAATTTTCTGATTTCCCAACTGTATGACTCGAAGATTTTTTAGATTTTGAAATATTTTTTGAACTACCACACGATAAGATTGCAAAAGCAATCAGTAAGACAGCCATGCATTTTAGGGCTATTGTATAGTGTGTTTTTCTGAAGTTCATAATTGACTGATTTTATGTGACAAATTTGATGAAACAAATATAATAATTTAAATTTAATTATACTATAACTATACTACAACTATATTACAATTATACTTTAAAATTATAAAAATAATAAATAATCTGTATATTTGAATTTTGATTACAACACATGGCAACATATGAAAGCTTGATAAAACTCAATGGATCTTTAGGAGATCTTGTTTTCTATAATCTGAATGGTAAAAATGTCGTCCGGAAGAAAAGCGGTTTTAATAAAAATGCATTTAATAAAAGTGCTTCCTATGAAAAAGTACGTCAGAACAGTTCTGAGTTTGGTCATTGTTCAAAGATTGGTAAGATCATCAGACAATGTCTCGCAATTTATATCAAACAATCAGATGATGCCCTACTCTATCAGAGGTTTGCCAAGCTAATGACAGAAATTAAAGATTATGATAGTATTTCACGAAAAGGTAAAAGATGTGTTAAAAAAGGTCTTGAAACAGAACCCGGAATTCAATTACTGAAGAATTTTCGGTTTGGCAGTATTGAAAACCTTACGCATTCAGCATCAGTTTCAGCAGGTTTATGGGATAAGAGCTTAATTTTAGAAAAGGGTATAAGCTACGATGAGATTATTGTAGAAACCGTTCTCATTGACTTTGAAAATTATCAGTCAGAAAATTTTAAACAGATGATACCAGTCGAAAAACAGTTAAACGAATATATTTTTGAAAAACATTTTGAGGATGAAGAATTATTGCTTCATTTTGTGGTTTTAAAGAAAGAAGAAAAAATTACTCACATGGGATTTGTGTAAAGTACATAAAAAAAGCCTGTAAGGAAGATACTTACAGGCTTTATTCTTATAATTGAAAAATTATTTATTCTTTTCGCCGGTCCATGCACCGCTTCTTGTTGGTGTCGGTACAGCATTCGTCCAGTTTCCGTTTCCTTTCTTATCAAGATCCAGCGTTCCTACGAACTGTCCGTCTGCAGGCAGTCCTAATTCTGCCGTTAATTGACCTGAAGCATCCAAATGACCGGAAATATTGTAGTTTTCATTATTGGTTTCAGAATGCATTGTTCCTGTAATGTCACCATCGCTTGCAACTACAAAATTCCATACACCTTTATCACTTCCTGTGTAAGTACCGGACCACGTTCCTATGTAATCATAGATCGTTTCGTCATCTGCAGTACATCCAATTAATAAAAAAGTAGTCACTAAAAGTAAAAAAAATTTCTTCATAGCCTTGATAAAGTTTTGTTTAAGTGGAGAATACGGGGATCGAACCCGTCACCTTTAGACTGCCAGTCTAACGCTCTAGCCAGATGAGCTAATTCCCCTTTGTTTCTGTGCTTTTCACACGAAGCGGTACAAAAGTAAGTAATTAAACCATATTTGCAAATATTTTGTTAAATTTTATTTAAGAAGTTGTTTAAATAACTACAAAATAATCATCTATTCAAGAATATCATCGGAAAAAACGTAAAAAACGTACGCTGAAAACAGCATACGTTTTAATAGAATTATATTAATTTTAATTTACTTCCAGCCGCCACCTAGAGCTTTGTACAAATCTACTGCAGCTTTCATTTTGCTGTATTGTGCATTAGAAATATTAAGCTCTGCATTTAAAGAATTTACGTTGGCATTTAAAACTTCGAGGTAGTTTGCCATACCGTAGTTCACTAATTCCTGAGAATATTCTACAGAATTTTTATAAGCATTTAATTCTTTCGTTTTCAGATCAATAAAAGAATCCTGTACCGAAAAAACTCTGATTGCATCAGAAACCTCTTTTCCTGCCGTAAGAACTGTTTTTCTAAAGTTCAGATATGCTGTTTCTTTATTTGCCAAGCTTACTTCATAGTTGGTTCTGATCTGGCGTCTGTTTAAGATGGGCTGCGCAAATCCTCCGACTAAACTGGCAAAAAGCGAATTGACACTAAACAAATGATCAATATCAACTGACTGTAATCCGCCGCTTCCTGTGAGTCGTAAGGTAGGATAAAACTGAGCCTTTGCTGAGTTTGTCAGTTCAAATGCATTCATCAGGTTAAATTCTGCTTGCATTACATCCGGACGGTTTGACAGTAAATTTGCAGGATAACCCAGAGCAAAGTTTTCTGGCAGCTTTTGACTTTCCAGAGTAGATCTTTCAATCGCTGTTGAAGGCTCACCCATCAAAAGACTCATTGTGTTTTCCAATTGCTGAATCTGCGTATCGATATCAATTAACAAAGACTGAGCATTGTAAACCAAAGCCTGGCTTTGCTGCACAGCAACTTCAGTTAAGGTACCTGCAACTTTCAGGGCTTTTGTTGTTTCTAGATTATTTTCACGAATTTTTATAGTTTCCTGGATAATCTTCTTCTGATCATCCAGAGTAAGCAATTGATAATAGCTTGATGCAATTGAAGAAACCAAGTCACTTTTCACAGCCTTATGAGCAGCAATATTTCCTAAATATGTTGCCAGTTGGGCTTTTTCCTGAGCTTTTAATTTTCCCCACAAATCTGCTTCCCAGGCAATACTTCCGGTAATGTCAAATTGATTGACATACCTTCTCTCGCCGATGATCTGCCCAAACTGAGTGTTCAGCGACTGAGTCTGAAAGGTGTAGCCCGGTCCTACCGTCAATGTCGGTTGATAAGCTGCTTTGCTTTGTCTCAAATATGCTTCTGCGGATGTAATATTCTGTAGTGCGATCCTGATGTCTAAATTATTTTCTAAAGCTTTTGAAATATGCTTCTGAAGAATAGGATCTGTAAATATCTCTTTCCAGGAAATATTGGCAACACTTGTACTGTCCTGTGGAAGCATATCGGTACGGAAGAGTTTTTCATCGACAACCGCAGGTCTCTCATACTCTTTTCTTACATGGCATGAAGTAATGACGATTGCGGTAAGCACTGAAAAAGCGGTTCCTTTTATAATTATTGATAAATTTTTCATTATTTAAATCTTAAAGATTTCTTATTCAGCTAAATTGATGTCTTCTTGTTTGATTGGTTTTATTTTTTCCTGCAAAGTCTGGAAAACCACATATAATACAGGAATTACAAATACTCCTAAAATAGTCCCTATCAACAATCCTATCGCTGCACCTGTTGCAATAGATCTGTTACCAACCGCACCGATTCCGCTTGCTAAAACCAACGGTAGCAAACCAAAGATAAATGCCAGTGAGGTCATTAAAATAGGTCTCAATCTTGCCTTCGCAGCATTAATTGCAGAATCTACAATCGACTCGCCGTGATGTCTTCTTTGGACAGCAAACTCAATGATCAAAATTGCATTTTTGGCAAGTAATCCTACAAGCATGATCAAAGCAATCTGAAAATAAATATTGTTTTCCAGTCCCATGATTTTTTGTCCGAAATAAGCTCCCATTACACCTAAAGGCAGTGAAATCACAACCACAAAAGGTAAAATATAACTTTCGTACTGAGCAGACAGAATGAAATAAACAAATACAAGACTCAAAGCAAAAATCAATAAAGTCTGCGATCCGGAATTTAATTCTTCTCTTGTAAGACCCGTAAATTCAACATCATAATTCTGATCAAGTGTTTCTTTAGCAACTTCCTGCACTGCGGTAATCGCATCACCTGAACTGAAGCCTGCTTTGTTTGCACCGGTAATTTTTACGGAAGTAAATAAGTTGTAACGACCTACAGACTGAGGACCGTATGTTTTGGTCAACGTTACAAACTGTGAAATCGGTGACATCTCGCCGGAACTTGTCTTAACGTAATACTGATTAAGGTTTTCAGCATTTTCTCTGTTCTCGGGAAGAGCCTGAATCATTACCCTGAACTGCTTGCCGTATTTGGTAAAGTCAGCACCGTAGATTCCACCGATATAACCCTGCATTGTTGCCAAAATATCGTTCACAGAAACACCTTTTTGTTTCGCCAGAGGAACATTGATTTCCATCATATACTGCGGATATTTTGTATTGAATGAGGTCTGTGCAAATTCAATTTCCGGTCTTTGCATCAGGTTTCCGATAAACTCATTTGTTTTGGCATCCAATTCAGCAAAATCACCACCGGATTTATCCAAAAGAACCATCTCAAAACCTGCACTGTTACCAAATCCGGGTACACTTGGAGGCTGGAAGAATACTACCTTTGCATCAGGAACTTTACCTGCTAAACCAAATAATCTTTTAGAAATTTCTTCTGAAGATAGGCCATCTCCTTTTCTGTCGTCAAATGGTTTTAGCTTAATGAAAGCAAGTCCGTTGTTGCTTCCGTTTCCTGAAAGCAATCCACGACCTGTAGAAATGGTTACATTCTGAATTCCCGGAATCTGCAATGCGTTTTTCTGCAACGTTTTCAAAACATTATACGTTCTTTCCATAGATGCTCCGGGAGGAAGCTGTACGTCTGTAAAGATAATTCCTCGGTCTTCTGTAGGTACAAAACCTTTTTTCATGCTGCCATTTGCCCAATAAATAATTCCACATGTAACAACAAGAATTACTAAAGTCACCCACTTATGCTTGATAAGGAAATTAAATCCTCTTCCGTAACGCTCTGTGGCAGTTTTGAACCCTATGTTAAATTTATAAAAGAATTTCTGGATGAAATTTTTATTCTTATAATCTTCGTGATGATCTTCATGTGGCTTTAGGAATAATGAACATAAAACCGGACTCAACGTCAATGCATTGACTGCTGAAATGATGATTGCAATAATCAGCGTGATTCCAAACTGCTGATAAAATACACCTGTAGGACCTGTAATAAAGGTTACCGGAATAAATACCGCCGCCATTACCAAAGTGATTGAGATAATCGCTCCGGTGATCTCATCCATTGCCTCAACGGTTGCTTTCTTAGCATTCGAAATACCGTTTTCCATCTTGGCGTGTACAGCCTCGACGACGACAATCGCATCATCGACCACAATACCGATTGCCAATACTAATGCGAAAAGCGTCAGTAAGTTTAATGAATACCCAAATAAATTAAGGAAAAAGAAAGTACCCACAATAGAAACCGGAACAGCAATCGCAGGAATCAAGGTTGATCTGAAATCCTGCAGGAAAATGTATACTACAATAAATACGAGGATGAATGCCTCAATCAAAGTATGAATTACTTTTTCAATAGATGCATCCAAAAACTCGTTGGTATCAAAGTTAAAGGTATATTTTACACCTTCAGGATAAGAACTTTCATTTTCTTTAAGCTGTTTTTTGATGTTTTCAATAATTTCCTGGGCGTTTGATCCCGGAGTTTGGAATACCCCCATACTGATTGACGGATTATCTCCGTTTTCACCCACTCCGGAATAAGAAAGACCTCCTAATTCTACTTTTGCAACATCTTTCAGCATTAAATTCTGCCCATCCGGAAGAGATTTTATGATAATATCATCGTACTGTTCCTTTTCACTGAACTTTCCTACATACTTAATGATATATTCAAAAGAACTTCCGCTGTTTTGTCCTAAAGAACCAGCTGCAGCTTCCCTGCTTTGATCGTTAATAGCAGTTGTAACTTCTGTTGGTGTTATTCCGTAAGCTGCCAATTTTGCAGGATCAAGCCAGATTCTCATTGAGTAGTTTTTTCCACCAAAAACGTTGGCTTCACCTACTCCGTTAATCCTCTGAAGATTTGGAATAACGTTGATATTCAAAAAGTTTTGAAGATAAACGTCATCAATATTTTTATTTTCAGAATAAAAAGAAAGATACATCAATGCACTGGTCTGCTGTTTCTGGGTTACCACACCTGCTCTCGTCACTTCGCTCGGAAGCAACGGTGATGCTCTCGCAACGCGGTTTTGTACGTTTACCGCAGCAATATCTGCATCAACTCCTTGTTTAAAAAATACCTGAATCTGAGCTGAACCGTCATTTCCTGCTGTGGAAGTGATATAATCCATTCCTTCAACACCATTGATCTGCTCCTCCAAAGGAACAACCACACTCTTCATTACGGTTTCAGCATTAGCTCCGGTATAGTTTGCTCGTACACTCACCGTTGCCGGTGCGATGTCTGGATACTGTGTCACCGGAAGTGCTGTAAGACCCAAAACACCGAGAATAACGATCAGGATAGAGATTACAGTGGATAAAACCGGCCTGTTAATAAAGTTTTTTATCATTAGAATTTCGGTTTTACTGATTGAACGAGGCTATCCATACTGATTTTCTTAGGTTTTACTGCTGTACCGGGTTTTATGTTTCCTGTTCCTGCAGCAATGATCACTTCACCTTTTTTCAAGCCTGATTTTATTAAAGCTAAATTGTCAATTCTTTCAATCACTTCAACAACGGCATTTCTTGCAGTGTCTTTTTCAACTTTATAAACGTAAACAATACCTTGCTGCTCGTACGTTGCACTTTCCGGAACAACCAAAACGTTATCATACGTTTTAGGGAACCTGATGCTTCCGCTGTTTCCGTTGCTTAATATTTTCTGTGGATTGGTAAAACCTACCCTGAACTGGATGGTTCCTGTAGTGGGATCTATAGAACCGGTAATTGCTTCTATTCTTCCTTTCTCAGGATAAATGCTGCCGTTTGCCAATTGTAATTCAACCATCGGAAGGTTTTTGATCTTTTCAGGAACAGTTGCTCCTACAGATTTTTCAAGAAAATCAAAATATTCCTTTTCATTCATTGAAAAATAAGCGAAAATCTGTGATGTATCTGAAATTGTCGTTAAAGCTACCTGGTCAGTTGGACCGACCAAACTCCCTACTTTTAATGGTAATTTGCCAATAACTCCCGAAATAGGCGCACGAATAATAGAATAATCAACGTTTGCTGCAGCGCCTTTATAATTGGCACTCGCCTGTTGTCTTGCTGCAATTGCCTGCTGAACCTGAGCCTGAGCTTGAGAAAGATTGGCTTGAGCGGTCTGAAGCTGAATATTACTGATAATGTTTTTTTCAACCAATGGTTTAAGCTTGTTGACTTCTACCTGTGCTGCATTTACTGCGGCCTGAGCGGCGGCAATATTTGACTGTGCAGCACCTACTCCTGCTTTTGCTGCGGCTGCAGTTTCATTTAAAGTATTGGTTTCGAGACGGAATAATGGCTGTCCTTTCGTAACATACTGACCTTCATCCACCAAAACCTGGGTTATATATCCCTGAATTTTGGCACGTACGTCATTATTCACTCTGCCTTCTATACTTGCCGGGAAAATATCGTAACCCGTTATATTTTTATTTTCTACTGCTACTACAGGAAAAGTCTTCGGACCTTCCTGTTTCGGAGCTTCTTTTTTGCAGGCCGTCAGCGAAAATGCTGCTATAGAAAATAGTATAAGCTTGTTTGTCATTTTATAGTTTATTAAGAGATTCCTGAATATTTACGATACTTTTATTTAAAAGAGATTTATAGACTTCTAATTTTTCGTCATAATCTTCATCCTTTACTTTTCTGAAATGATTGAGATCATCCAATAGCTTTAGCTCATCCTGCATTTTCTGTACTATTTTTTCAAATCTTATTTTTTTATAATCATCATTGGCGAAAAAATAGCGTTTTCTTTCATCCATTTTATTGATGTCAACAATCAATTGTGAATTTAATAAGAGAGCAATATTAGTAGAAACCGAACTTTTACTTGCCGAGAACACATCAACGAACTCATCAAAAGTAATTCCAACTTTTTCAAAATCGAAAATAAGGTAGGAGTAGATTTTAGAAGCCAATGGAGGCAGATTAAACATTGTACTGTAAAATTTTACAGCATCCTGAAAAATCTTCTCATCAATTTCTATACTTCTATTCATTGCATAAAATTTTGAACAAAAGTAAAATTTAGTTCGGAACTAAACGAACAAAGTTAATAGAGTTTATGAATATATAGTTTCTTAAAGAATCAATCAAAATGCATTTAACCTTTTACTGTTTTTTAAATCAATACTTTTTCAAATGCCTTCCGAACTCCTCCGGCAAGAAAAACTTCACCACAGTATGTATAACCTTTATTAGCTAAAATCTTAAGCATTGCTGCATTATCATAGTTGGTGTCTACCTTGATACTATGAACATTTTGGGAGCTTACAAAGTCTTCAATAAGATCAAAAAGTTTTTTGGCAAGCCCTTGTCCGGCAAACTTCTCGGAAACTGCAACCCTGTGAATCACAACAAACTCACCGTCAGTAAGCCACGCTCCATCAATTGTGCTGTAAGCCGGCTCATCGTTAAAAATCAAAGCAACATACACTGCAATTTCATCATTTACAGTAAGAACAAAACCAAAGTTTTTAGCAAGATCACTTTCTATGGTTTGTTGATTCGGGTAACCATTCTGCCACTGAGTACTGCCGTCGATTCTTCGTCTTTCGATTGATTGCTGTATGATTTCCCAGATTGTATCTTTATCCTGAATTTCTGCTTTTCTAAATTTGATGATGCTATCCTGAGTCATTGAGTTTGTTTTTTTTTATGATTTTAAAACTTCTGCGGTAGAGATTATGATCAATAAATATATATTCCTACAATATCTATAATCTGATTTTTAAAATATGACAAAAAAAACCGAAAACTAATTGTATTAATTTTCGGTTCCGAAGTAGTAAAATTTAAAATTATGAAATTGATTTTTTATTGATTTTGATTTTGCTGAAGATAAGCATCAATAATATCAAATGCTTTTTTCTCATCCTGCAAATCTACCATCACTTTCAAAGATGTTGCTGTTGGCGTCGTTGTGAATGTGAGGTAATTATTTTCAACGGCATTTGTAATCTGCGCCTCTTCCAATTTTGATTTGATCAACTGAATTTCTGAAGGTTTATCGCTTTCAAAAACTGATACTCTCGTGTTGCGTTCCATATAATATACATTTTGAGTATCTAAATATAGGATGTTTTTTTCAGAATTCCAAATTTTGAAATTTTAAATTTTATTAATATTACCCTCTATTTTATCTAATGCAATCTGAATTTCTTCCTTTGTAACATTCAAATGGGGTCTGAAACGTATCGATTGATCACCGCATGCCAGAATAATAAGACCGTCATTAAATAAGATTTCTCTCAAATGATTTCTCTGCTCATGTGTTGGCAAATCAATCGCACACATCAATCCCCTTCCTCTTGCATTAGAAATTTTTTCAGGATATTTTTTAGCTAAATTCTGTAAGCCTTCCAATAAATATTCACCAACAACTTGAGCATTTTCAACTAAATTTTCATTTTCAATCACTTCCATCACCAATTGGAAACGAAGCATATCAATAAAATTTCCTCCAAAAGTTGAATTGATCCTTGAGCTTTCTCTGAAAACATTATTTGGAACTTCATCAAATTTTTCTCTATTTGCCAAAACTCCACAAACCTGCGTTTTTTTACCAAAAGAAATAATATCCGGTCGAATGCTGAAATGTTCAAACGCCCACATTTTCCCTGTGATCCCGATTCCTGTTTGCACTTCGTCAAAGATTAATAAAACTTCGTGCTCGTCGCAAATATTTCTCAATTCAACGAAAAACTCATCTCTGAAATGATTGTCTCCTCCTTCAGCCTGTATTGGTTCAATGATGATACATGCAACTCTGTCGGGGTTTGACAAAATTGCTTCGCCAATATTTAATAAAGCCAATCGTTCATTATTGATGGTTTCCTCAAGGTTTTCTTCAGTAATCGGAAAGGTTAATTTCGGATTCAGAATTCTTGGCCATTCAAACATCGGAAAATATTGATATTTTCTTGGATCTGAAGTATTTGTAAGACTTAAAGTATACCCGCTTCTCCCATGAAATGCCTGTCTGAAATGGATGCAAATTCCGGCTTCAATGTCAAGACCTTTATCAAAATTCTTTCTTGTTTTCCAGTCGAAACAGGCTTTCATTGCATTTTCAACGCCTAAAGTTCCGCCTTCAATGAAAAAAGCATACTGAAGTTCTTGGGGCATTACCACTCTTTCGAAAGTGTCTAAAAAATCTGCATATTCTTTAGAATACACATCTGCCAAAGTCGGTTTATTGATTGCCATTTTCCCCAGCCAATCAGATTTTCCGACTAAATAAGGATGGTTGTAACCGATCGAAGCCGAGCCAAACATCGAAAACATATCCAGATAATTTTTACCTGTGATTGAATCATGAATCCAGGAGCCATGAGAGTTTTCAATATCCATAACAAAGTCAAAACCGTCTGCCAAAACGTGTTTTCCTACGGTTTCTTTTACTTTATTTCTTTTTGTTTCTATTGTATGTTCCATATTTTGTGTGAATTGAAATGTTTTATTAAAAGATTAAAGAATTAAAAATTCAAAAATTAGAAAGTGCTAATCATTTAATCTTTAATCTTTTAATTTTTTTAATGATTAAAATTAAAGCTTTTATAAATCAAATTTAATTCCCTGTGCTAAAGGAAGTTGGGTTGTATAATTAATGGTATTTGTTTGTCTTCTCATGTAATATTTCCAAACGTCAGAACCGGATTCTCTTCCTCCGCCTGTTTCTTTTTCACCACCAAAAGCTCCACCGATTTCAGCACCAGAAGTTCCGATATTCACATTGGCAATTCCGCAATCTGAACCAGCCTGAGAAAGAAATAATTCTGCTTCTCTTAAATTTTGTGTCATTATTGCAGAAGACAATCCCTGAGGAACATCATTCTGGATTGCTATTGCTTCTTCTAAAGTTTTGTATTTAATTAAATATAAAATAGGTGCAAAAGTTTCGTGCTGTACGATTTCAAAAGAATTTTCAACTTCCGCAATACAAGGTTTTACATAGCATCCTGATTCATAATCTTTTCCTTTTAAAACTCCGCCTTCCACAACAAATTTCCCGCCTTCCTGAATACAATTTTCGATCGCCATTTCGTACTGATTGACTGCGTGAACGTCGATAAGTGGTCCAACGTGCATATTTTCATCCAGAGGATTTCCAATTTTCAATTGTCCGTAAGCTTTAACCAGACGGTTTTTAACTTCATCATAAACATCTTCGTGAATGATCAGTCTTCTTGTTGAAGTACATCTCTGTCCTGCAGTTCCTACCGCTCCGAATACCGCTCCAATAATTGACATATCAAGATCGGCATCTTTGGATATGATGATGGCGTTATTTCCACCCAATTCAAGGATTGATTTTCCGAATCTTTCAGCTACTTTTGAAGAAACCATTCTTCCCACTTTGGTTGATCCGGTGAAAGAAATCAATGAAACACGTTTGTCTTCCACCAATAATTGTCCGATCTCGTGATCTGCAACCAAAACACTTGAAATACCTTCCGGAAGATTATTTTCCTTTAAAACTTCCATCATAATATTCTGACAGGCAATTGCACAGAAAGGAGTTTTTTCTGACGGTTTCCAGATCGTAACGTTTCCGCAAATCCATGCCAAAGCGGTGTTCCATGCCCAAACTGCAACCGGAAAGTTAAAAGCAGTGATCACACCAACAATTCCAAGCGGATGATATTGCTCATACATTCTGTGTCCCGGTCTTTCGGAATGCATGGTGTAACCGTGAAGCTGTCTTGAAAGACCAACCGCAAAGTCACATATATCGATCATTTCCTGCACTTCGCCAAGACCTTCCTGTAAAGATTTTCCCATTTCGTAAGAAACAAGTTTTCCTAAATCGTCTTTATATTCTCTTAATTTCAGACCCAATTGTCTTACATACTCTCCTCTTTTAGGAGCAGGAATCATTCTGAATTCCTTAAAGGCATCCTGTGCAGATTCAATTACCTTTTCATAATCTTTTTCTGCCGATGTTTTTATTTTACCAATTAATCTTCCGTCTGACGGCGAATAACTTTCAATGGTTTTCCCCGAAGCGAAAAATTTACCTCCTGTAGAAGTTCCTTTATTTTCAGTTTTTATTCCGAGGTTTTTTAAAGATTTTTCAATTCCGAAATCTTTTACTTTTTTTGACATAAATGTTACTTTTCGTTTTCTCTAAAGATAAAAATATTTCGGAGACTGATGAAATTTTAATTATTTAAAGCTATTTTTATTTGGAATGATTATAAACATCTTTATCTTTGCACTAAATCTTTGTTGAAATGGAAACCAATAAGTCTGTGAAAGAACCCACAGAAGAGAAAAATTCTCGCTGGAAAAAGATGCTGAAGAAATTTGGGGTGGCCGGAATTATCTTTTTTACGGTAAAAGGGATTATCACTTCTACACTTATTTACTTTTTAGGTAAAAATTTCTGGAATATAATCAGTGGTTATTTTTCCGGAATTTTCCAATAAAAAAAAGCAAAGAATCTCTTCTCTGCTTGATTTTTTAAATTAAACTATTTTTATTCTTTTTTCTTCCTCCCGGAATTGATTAAGCTTTGACTGAGCAAATACTCTATTTGTCCGTTTACACTCCTGAATTCATCATTTGCCCATTTTTCAAGTAATTTATATGTAGACTCATCAATTCTGATCACAAAAGATTTTTTACCTTTTGCCGGTGGTTCTGAAGAGTTTTTGGGGTTCTGAGATTTCATTTTTTTGTTTTATTTTTCTCGCAGATTTTGCTGATTGAGCAGATTTTCATGTATTATTAAAATTTAATTTAACGCAAAGTTCGCAAAGATTTTTTTACTACTAACTTCTTTTAAGTTCGCAAAGGCGTTTCACTTAGCAAAGAACACAAGGATTTTCAATTAGAAAGAGTCTGATTATTTTAAATTAATTTTGAATTAATTTATATATTTTCAATCAAAATCTAAGCCTTTTCCTCAACCTTAATTATACAATGTTCCTGCATTTAAAATCGGCTGTGCGGCTTTTTCACCACAAAGAACGACCATTAAATTGCTCACCATTGCGGCTTTTCTTTCGTCATCCAATTCAACAATATTTTCTTCTGAAAGTTTCTTTAAAGCTAAATCGACCATTCCGACTGCGCCTTCTACGATTTTGGTTCTCGCTGCTACGATTGCCGTTGCCTGTTGTCTCTGAAGCATGGCTCCTGCAATTTCTGATGCATAAGCCAAGTGAGAAATTCTTGCTTCCTGAATAATAATTCCTGCTTTTGAAAGCCGGTCTGTCAGTTCCTGTTCAAGGATAGAATTGATTTTATCACCACCTTCTCTCAAAGTAATCGGCGCATGATCGTCTTCCAGGTTATCATAAGGAAAACTCATCGCCAAATGACGAACTGCCGCCTCACTCTGCATTTTTACAAAATCTGAATATCTTTCAACATCAAATGCTGCTTTATAGGTATCGCCTACTTTCCATACCATTACAACTGCAATTTCAATGGGATTTCCCATTTTATCATTTACTTTTAGCGTTTGTCCCTGAAGGTTTTCAGAACGGAGAGATATTTTTTGTGAAGAGTATAAAGGATTGATAAAAAATAATCCGTTGTCTTTTACAGAACCCACATATTTCCCGAAGAAATTTAATACTCTTGAATGATTCGGCTGAATAATCATTAAACCCTTCATAAAAAAACAGCTTAACAAAAAACAAGCTATTGCAAGAATTATAAAGGTAATACTGACTTCAATCCCTGTAATAAGCAGGTATCCAGAAGCTGCTAATAAAATTAAACAAATAATGAGGGCAAGATAACCAGACATAGGTTTTAAAACTTTTTCCATGATTTTTAATTTTTAAAGTGATATTAATTTGATATCATAAAGATATATAGAATTTTTGAATTATAAGTTTTTACGCTAAAAATTTCTTTTTATAACGTTGATACGAGAGATTTTTATAAAAACATTCACAAATTGCGTGGAATAAAAAATCCCTGAAAAATTAATTTCAGGGATTCTGTTTATCAATAAATTTTAAATTTATTTTTTCTTTAAAGCAACAAATTTAATGTAAGAAACTATTGATAATAACAACATTGTTGCTAAACCAATATACACCCAAGCCGGAACCGGAACAGGATCTCCTGCTGCGTAAGAATGCAGTCCGCTTAGATAATAATTTACACCAAAATAAGTCATCACCATTGAACAAAATGCAAACATCGTTGCAACGTGGAATGCCCATCTGCTTCTCAATCCCGGAACCAATCTCATGTGTAAAACAAAAGCATACACCATAATCGAAATAAATGCCCAGGTTTCTTTCGGATCCCAGCTCCAGTATCTTCCCCAAGATTCATTTGCCCAGATTCCTCCCAAAAAGTTTCCTACAGTAAGAGCAAAAAGTCCCATTGTTAAAGACATTTCAGAAACGATTGCTAATTCTTTCAGTGTTGTATCATTATGAATTTTAAACGCATTCTTATCTGAAATGATATAAAATACCAGTGAAATTACCGCAATAATCATCGATAGTCCAAAAAAGCCATAACTTGATGTGATGATTGCAACGTGTACAATCAACCAATAAGACTTCAAAACAGGAACCAGTGGCGTAATCTGCGGATCAAGTGCAGAACCTCCGTGAGCAAATCCCATCATGATTACAGCTACCATAAATCCTGCAGCAGGAATTAATGCATTTGACATATTTCCTTTACTCACAACTTTTATATTATCTGAAGAAGTTCTTTTTGATAAATTTGGTTTTCCAAATCCGAAATAGAACATTAATCCCGCAGAAATACCAATCCAAGAAATAAAAATAATTGCTTCATAACCGTTACTCCAAGGAGCATGACCTGAAATGTACCATCTTGCAACCAGTCCTAAGAAATGTAAGAAATAACCGACAACTCCTAAATAGATAATTATTTTAATGATCTTGTTTAGAAGTTTTTTAGGTTTAAATAATTCCACAAAACCTAAGATCAATAATAAACCTCCGATGATTGTATAGAAAATTAAAAGTTTAAAATTAAGGTTCACCTCATTCATGAAAACTTCAAGATTAACTTTGTTTTCTGAAGGAACAACACTCTTCCCCCATTTCTGCTGATATGCAGAAAGTTTTGCCAATTCTGCATCAGCTTTGGTCCAGTCACCCGATTTCTGAGCCTGAAGAGCTTCTGCGAAATATGGTCCCATCACTTGCTGAGATTCCATATCCGGTTCCATTTTTTGGTCAAGCCAAGAATGCCAAGTGTGATTCGGGTCATTTTTCACAGGAACAATTCTCATAAACTGACCGCTGAAAAACTCGTTGAAAATCTGAACTCTTTCGTTTACTTTAATAACTTGTTTATCATATTCAGTCTGCTCAGAGGCTTTTTTACGGAAAGCAGTATTATAATCTTCATCTAAAATATAAGTCAGATTTCCATTTTTATCTGCAGGGAAAAGATTCATCAGTGAAGTATACCCGTCTTCGTCAGCTTTTGTTTTTTCCAAAAGTTCTTTACCTCCTTTTGAATCGATTTTAATCAACGGAACCATCGTCCAGCTCGGCGTATCTGTATTTATGGATAAAAACCATTGATTTGCAGTAAGATATTTTCCATCTGTACCTCTGAACGCATCTTTTTTGTACAATTTTCTTAAAACATCTAAAGCCTGGGTGTTTGTAGGAACAATTCTACCTTCAAAATTCTGAACCAAAAGATATCCGAATTTATCTGCATGTTCTTTACTGATTTTATTTCTTGCAATGATCTCGTCTGCTGAAATCATTTTCATTTTCGTTAAAGGTGCAGCTACAGAATTTTGTTGCACACTTGGCTGTGGCTTAAGTGTTTCAGAAGGAGCTTCATGAGTATGGCCATCTCCTTCTACATGTATATGTTCCCTGCTTCCGTCTGTGTTTCCATGAGTTTCAATTTTCTGTGCATTTAAGCCGAAACTTAAAAATAGAAGCAGAATTGCTGCTGCTCTTTTCTTGTTGATGTCCTTCAGCATTTTGTTTAATTTCCAGAAGTGGGTTCCTTTCCAAAAGAACATTACAAACATTCCTCCAAATAAAAATGCATATCCGATATAAGAAATCAAAGTCCCCCAGAAGTCATGATTTACAGATAAAACAGTTCCCATTCTGTCCGGCGAAAAACTAGACTGGAAGAAACGGTATCCTTTATAATTCAACACATTGTTCATGTAAATTTTATAAGGCGTCTGTTTTCCCTGATCAATGATCTTCACATGACTTTCGTATGCACTTGGAGATGAACTTCCGGGATAAGTTTCCATTACAAAGTCATCTAATTTTATTGCAAATGGAGTATTGTAAATCTTCGGACCAAACCCTACCATAATATTCAGACCATCCATCGTTACCTGCTTGTATGCATTTGGATTTCCTCTTTCTACCGATAAATCAACAATTTGTTTTGTTTTCGGACCTTGAAGTTCAATGGTCATCACATCAGGAACATTCTGATCTTTTTTTCTGTCACCTTCAAAAGCCATCAGTTTACCTTTTCTAAGACCTTCAGGTACAACCAATTTTAATTCATTAATTGTATACAGACTTCTCAAAACCAAAGGCTGGAACTGGTCTTTTACAGTAGTTCCCGTCGCCTGAGTTGCCATCGTCATAAAATTGGCATCAACAGGAGTTTTAATTAAAATCTGCCCATTTTCTTTTCTGAATTCAACTGCACCGTCAATAGCTCTGTTGAAGGTTACTAAAGTTCCGTTGATCGATTTTGTTTCGCCCGGTTTGATGTAAATATTTTGTCTTCCAGTTTCAGCTGTAGAAACCAGATGAAGATATTCTGCGCCGTTTGGATCAGCAATTAAACTGTCTTTTTTTCGCTGAACATAGTCTAGAGTTTTAACCTTAATTTCTTTTCCGTGGAAATCATACGTTGCATTAAAATTTTTATGCAAAGGTGACATTAAATAAGGAACATCCTGATAATTCAGTACATCACCCTTATTTTCGATTTGAATTTTAAAAAAATGTTTATCAGTTACAATTTCATTAGAAGTTTCTCCTTCTCTGATCACCATCTGACCTTCAAAACTGATGTACCTTGTAATCGCACCACCGATAAAAATTAAGATGAAGGAAAGGTGAAAAACCAGAACCGGCCATTTTTCTCTTTTCCAGAGACGATAACGTGCAATGTTTCCGATGAAATTCAAAATAAGAAGAACCATGATCAGTTCAAACCATTTTGCTTCGTAGATTAATGCTTTCGCTGTGGGCGTTCCATAGTCGTTTTCTAAAAATGTTGCATACGCCATAGAAAATGCGTAAACCAGCAATAGAACAGCCATTGTTCTGGTAGAAATAAGAATATCCTGGATCTTCTTCATGATTTTTTTTACTTGACATGCAAAAATAAGGATGATAAAACGAAAGGGAGAGAAAAAAAGCTGTTTTTTGTCATCAGAACACGATGAAACTGTTATTTTGAATCATTCTTAATAATCTTAAAATTATTATTAAAAACCTAAATTATCTGTGAATCAGCATAGAAAAGAGACTTCGTTTTAATGGAAAAAAAATAATGACAATATCAAAAAAACACTAAATTTGCCGGGATTGACATTATGGAAAAGAAAACACAAAAACCACAGACCGAGTCGCCGGAAAAAGGCAAGATCTTATCAAAACCGCGTATATTTTTCGGATTGACGTTTATCGTTTTTTCGGGTGTACTTACTTTGTCGTTCATTTCATACTTAATGAATTGGAAATCAGATCAGAGCCAGGCCGGAACGATGCTCGACAAAAGCATACAATCATCCAATATTTTCGGGAAGTTGGGTGATTGGCTGGGCAATATTTTTATATTTGAAAGCATCGGGGTTGCTTCTTTTATTGTTGCATTTCTTTTTGTGGTTTTCGGGACAATGATCCTGAAGAAAAAAATCTTTAAACCGTGGATGACTTTCGGACATTCTTTATTCTTCATCTGCTGGCTTCCTATTTTTTTCGGAGCCATCACAAAAGGACAGGGAAATGCAGGAGTTCTGAGCGGAGTGTACGGCTACCAGATTATGGATTCTCTGAATGCAATTATTGGAAGTGTAGGTCTTTGGCTGGTTTTGGTGGTGAGTATCGCTTTATATTTCATTTTGGAATTCAATCTTAGACCAAGTTCAATCAAATCAAAATTTAACGAAATCAATGAAAATACGATTGGCAGAGTAAAATCAATGATGCCGAATTCCAGTGAGAATTTTGAGGCTGATGAAGAACTTGAAAACGAAATTCAGGAAAGCTCTCCGAACATTACAGTAACAGATCTTTCCGAAAGCTCTAAAACAAAGGATTCTGAAAAACCCGCAATCGACGTTCAACAGTTTTCTCATGTTGAAACCATTGTAACTCCGAATCAGACTTCTTTTGAAGAAGATAAAAAAGAATTTTCACAATCTTTAAATTTAGATTTAAATACAAAACCGGTAATTCCTGTTGCGAAACCTGAAGAAGCTTTTGATATAAAGCCTTCTTCTTCAGACGGAATTAAATTTAATGTAGAAGTTGCTCCTGCTGTTGAGATTTTGGATGATTCTGAAAAACAGTCGAATGATCTGGTTGAAAAACATGGTTTGTATGATCACCGTTTGGATTTAGCTAAATTCCAGATGCCGACTTTAGATTTGCTGAAAGATTATGGTAATGAAGAAATTTCGGTTAATAAAGAAGAATTAGAAGAAAACAAAAATAAAATTGTCGGTCTATTAAAGAACTTCAACGTTGGAATTGCTGAAATCAAAGCGACCATCGGACCAACCGTTACTTTATACGAAATTGTACCGGAAGCGGGAATCAGAGTTTCTGCAATTAAAAAACTTCAGGATGATATTGCTTTGAATCTTTCCGCTTTAGGAATCAGAATCATTGCACCAATGCCAGGAAAAGGAACAATAGGAATTGAAGTTCCGAGAAAAAATCCTACGATGGTTTCTATGCGTTCGGTAATTGCTTCACAGAAATTCCAAAATACCGATATGGATCTTCCGGTTGTGTTTGGAAAAACTATTTCCAACGAAGTTTTCATGGCAGATCTGTCAAAAATGCCCCACCTTTTGATGGCGGGTTCTACAGGTCAGGGAAAATCGGTTGGTATCAATGCGATCCTCACTTCCCTACTCTACAAAAAGCATCCAAGCGAATTGAAATTTGTGATGGTAGATCCCAAAAAAGTAGAACTTTCTTTGTATTCTAAAATTGAAAGACATTATCTGGCGAAGCTTCCGGATTCTGATGATGCGATTATTACAGACACTCATAAGGTGATCAACACATTGAATTCTCTTTGCGTTGAGATGGATCAACGATATGATCTGCTTAAAAATGCTTTCTGCAAAAATTTAAAAGAATACAACAAGAAATTCAGCGAAAGGAAATTAAATCCTGAAAACGGACACCGATATTTGCCATACATCGTTTTGGTAGTCGATGAATTTGCAGATTTGATCATGACTGCCGGAAAAGAAGTTGAACTTCCCATTGCAAGACTGGCGCAGTTGGCAAGGGCGGTCGGAATTCACTTGATTGTTGCCACTCAAAGACCTTCTGTGAATGTAATTACAGGTATGATTAAGGCTAACTTTCCTGCAAGAGCAGCATTTAGAGTAATTTCAAGTGTCGATTCAAGAACTATTCTTGATTCTCCTGGAGCAGATCAATTGATCGGAAAAGGTGACATGCTTTATTTTAACGGAAATGAAATTTTAAGACTTCAGTGTGCATTTGTTGATACCCCCGAAGTTGAAAGACTGGCTGAGTTTATTGGTGAACAAAAAGGTTATGCTTCTGCTTTTATGCTTCCTGAATATGTGAATGAAGAAGCGACAAGTTCAGTTGGTACCTTTGATGCCAATGAAAAAGATCAATTATTTGATGAGGCCGCAAGAATCATCGTTTCAACACAACAAGGTTCTACATCAATGCTCCAGAGACAGTTGAAATTGGGATACAACAGAGCCGGAAGAATAATGGATCAGCTTGAAGCAAGCGGTATTGTTGGCGGATTTAACGGGGCTAAAGCGAGAGAGGTTCTTATTAGTGATCTGAATTCGCTGGAACAGTTCTTAGAAGATCTTCGCAGTTAAAATTCAAATAATAATTACAAATAAAATCTTTATGAAAATCTTTAGAAATTATGCTGTCGGAATTATGGCATTCTCATTATTTCTGATGCTCAATTCATGTGCATTGAGAGCTATTCCAAGTGATTACAGTGACGTAAAAGTTGAAACTATTGATCTCAATACCTTAGGAAACGGGAAGATATTGATCTACAATGGAGCCAGTATTTTGCATTCTATGGATAATACGGCAAGATTAAACATTTGGATTGATAAGAAACCTGTCGGTCAGATCAGGACAAAAGAATATATGATCATTGATCTGAGTAATGGGAATTATGAATTTACAGCACTTCATTTAGATATGGTCAATATGAGAAGCCATCATCAGGTTTCTGTAAATGATAATACGAAAGTTATCAGAATTGAACCTACCATTACTTCAAATAAACTTACTGTTACTAACGTTTTGCCTCAAAACTTTGAAAAGTATAGCAATAGAGTAAATCGTAAATAAAACCTGTTTATTTAATGGAACAGTTTTTGGAAGATTTGCGAAGTTAAAAACAAGTCAGATTAAATTTTAACTTTTAAAAGTTCAGACAGTCTAAAGAACAGTAAATTTAGAATTAAAAAATGAAAAAAATAATTTCAAAAATTGCAATTACAAGCTTGGCAGTAGGAAGTATTGCTTTTGTACAGGCTCAGAAAATTGATGCTCAGGCAAAAAAAATATTAGATGATGTAACGGCAAATTACAAATCTAAAAAGAATTCATATTTCAAGTTTGCTTTTGGAAGTGGTGTAAACGGTGTGGTGAGTAAGAACGAACCGGGAATTTATTACACAGCCGGAGATAAATATAAGCTGAAAATCATGGAGACAGAGCAGATTTTTGACGGAAGCAAAATTTATAATATCAACACAGAAGATAAGGAAGTGACCGTAGCAAAACCCAATGAAAGCTCTACCATGTTCTCTCCTATCAATTATCTTACTTCATACAGAAAAGATTACAACGTTTCTTACAATGGTAAAAAAACAGTTGACGGCGTAAGTGCAGATTTTATTAAATTGACACCTGTAAAGGCAAACGGATTAAGATACATTTACATTTATATCGACGGAGCAAAAAAACAAATGCTGAAGCTGGAACAGCACGGAAGCAACAAAGATATTGCAGTGATTTCGATAAAAGAATATAAAGAAAATCAGCAGCTGGATCCGAATATGTTTGTTTTTGATAAGAATAAATTTAAAAATTATCTTGTCACAGAATTATAATTCTAAATATATATTAAAATTTAAAGTCACAAAGGAAACTTTGTGGCTTTTTCATTAATTTTGGCGAATGTTTAAAATATTAGACCGATATATTATTAAAACCTTTTTTGGTCCGTTCTTTTTTATATTCAGCGTATTGTTTTTCATTTTTATTGTAAACATTATCTGGATTCAGCTTGGGCAGTTTATAGGAAAAGGACTTACCACATTTCAGATCATGAAGCTTTTGTTTTATCTGGGAGTGAATGTAGTGAGTATGGTTTTACCTTTAACAATACTTTTGGCAAGTATCATGTCATTTGGAGAATTTGGTGAACGCTACGAACTCGCCGCCATGAAAGCTGCCGGAATCTCTTTAACGAGGGTGATGATGCCACTTTTGGGTGTTGTTACTTTCCTGGCAATACTACTCTATCTCTTTTCAAGTAATATTATTCCCGATTTTCAAAGGAAGGCTAAAAATATGCTTTTCAATATTGCTCAGACCAAACCTGCATTAAATTTTACTCCGGGACAGTTTATCGATCAAATTCCCGGTTATATGGTGAAATTTGATAAGATAGAAGGTGAAGAAGGCCGAGATCTTGAAGGGATTTTTATACATAAAAAAGCAAGTACATTTGAAAACCAACAGTCAATTGTTGCTGAAAGAGGAAAATTTGTAACACCTCCGAATAAAAATTACCTGCAGCTGGTTTTATTTAATGGGTATGTGTTTGAAGATAGCTACGCCGGAAAAGCAGAAAATGTGAGATTAAAACAGCCCGATCAAGCTATAAAATTTGATACATTGGTTTCTCATTTTGATGTCAGTGAGATCATTAACAAAGCCATTGAAGAAGAAAAAATTACTGAAGATTTCCGTTTTCAGTCGTTTGAAGAATTGTTTAAAACAATTGACAATACCAAAAAAGACAACATTAAACTGGTATCCAACATCAGTACGGAGGTGATGTCTCAAACCAGTTCGGTGGTGAGTTATATGGATAAAAACAAGTCGAAAGCTCCTGTGAAATCTCAGTATAAATTTGATACCATCAAGAAAGACAAAAAGCTTGAAATGATTTATAATGCGCACAGCAGACTAGACAATCTGAAGACAACATTAGATTCAAAAAACCAGGAGCTTAATCCAAGTGTAAAATATTTTAATAAAGTTGTGATCTACCAGCAGAGAATGATAACCTATTCGTTTACGTGTATCATTTTCTTTATGATCGGTGCTAGTTTAGGATCAATCATCCGAAAAGGAGGAATGGGAGTTCCCGTTATTATTGCCATTGTTATCTTCATTATATTTTATGTAATTAATGTTGGTTTTGAAAACTTAGCATGGTCTGGAAAAATGAATCCTTACCTTGCAGCATGGCTTCCGAATATTATCTTATTTCCTTTTGGAGTTTTGATGACTTATAAAGCATTGACAGATTCTCAGTTGTTTGATTCTGAAAAATACAAAGCTTTCTTAAAACCTATTACGAAGCTTTTTGTAAAGGATAAAGAACATAAAAGATATCAGTAATATCAAATCCGGAGCTTGTCTCCGGTTTTTTTTGGTTTAAACTGAAAGATTATTTAAAATAACCTACTTTAATTTTTGATTGAATTTTACCGAAATTTCAATCAAAATATTTTAAAATATTAAATTTCTCGAAAAAAAATCTCATATTTAACAACTAATTTAAATGAAATTAATAATGAAAAAAGTTTTACTGTTTGGCTTGTTCAGTTTGATGACATCAAGCATTTATGCACAAGAAGAAAACACAGATTACGAACTGAAAGCCGATGAAAAGTTTGGTTACGTTATCGATAAAAACGGAAAGAAAATTGAAGGAATCGTAAGACTGGCAGGAAGCGATATGAGTCCGTGGGTCAATCAGAAAAAAGTAAAATTCATTGCTACAGCTGATATCGACAAGTCTAAGAAAAAGCAAAAATTCAAAACGATGGATTCTGATGATTTGAAAGAATACGTTGCCTACGACGACAGCAATAACGAAAGACATTTTGAAGTTGTAAAATATACCAATACCAAAGAAGGTTTCAATACAGCGACTGGCGGTTTAAGCGGAAACATCAAAGCGTTTAATAATCTTACCAAAAGCAATCAGTTTGCAGAAGTGGTAACAGATGGTAAAATAAAAGTGTATAAATTGTATGGTTATCCTACAACTTTCTCAGCCGGACAAAGTCAAATCGACAAAGCTGATCAGGAAACTGAAAGAATGAGAAAAAACCCTTCTTTTATTTATACCAAAAAAGGAAGCAAATTGAAAGAATTGGATCTTAAAGAATCAAAAATCATCACCGCAGACTGCAGTTATGTAAAAGGAAAAATTGCAAGCGGCTCTTATGCTTCTCTGAAAAATGATGAGAAAAAAAGATCTGGTTTAGGAAGATTGATTAAAAGTCAGATTGATGATGTGATGTCTAATGTTCCTCAGATTGTAGATGAAGTAATTTTAGATTATAACGAAAACTGTAAATAGTTTTGTTTTCAAAGAAAATTCAGCAACTGCTTTTGCAGTTGTTTTTTATTTGAAATCAAGTTTGTGTGACGGGTATTATTTTTAATTAATAAAATGATAATTATTACTATCTTTAATTAAATCATTTAATTCTTTTCAAATGAAAAAATTATTACTTAGCTTATTAGTCAGCGTAAGCGTTTTTACCTTTGCTCAACAAACTGATAAAGAAAATTACATCAAAAAAGAAAGCATCGGCGGAAATCTTGATTTTGCAAAAAAAGTAGAAGAAAAATATAAAGATACTCCCATGATCGTTTTTGGTGATACTGCTTACAATAAGAAAGATTTCGCAATATTACTTTGGGCTGCAAACGTCAGAAACTCAGGAATAGAATCATTTGATCAGGCGGTGAAAATTTGGGAAGAAATTTATAAAAGAAGTTTATCTGATCCTGAAAAGAAAGCTTTAAAAGCAGGATTTGAAGCAAAATTTTAATGCTGAAAATGTTTGTCGCACATTTTTTGTTTTAGCAAACATCAAATCTCAAAACTGCTGTAATGAAAAAACTACTTTTAATTTCAAGTCTTGCTCTAATAATCTCATGTAAAAAGGAGAATGATAAAAATCCTGAAAATAATGTTTCAGAAGAAATTTCCACTTCAAAAATAACTGGAGATTCTTTACAATTTAAAAATGATCTCAATTCAGTTGACGGAATAAAAAATGAGTACAACTTGGTAAATTCAAAACTGACAGCAAAGCAACTCGATTCTGTAAGTTTTAATTTTGAATGTGAAGAAAGATCAGGAAACGTTGTTTACTATTCTGAAAACGGAACTTTAAAGGTTGTAAAATATTTCACGGCAGACAGTCATTTTTCTTCAGCCGAGAATTATTTTGTAAACGAAGGAAAACCTTATTTTATTTTTAAAGATGATACAGCCTGGAGTTTTGATGGCGGAACATCCGAAAAACCCGAAACAAAAGATGACATTACTGAGCAGAGGTTTTATATTGTCAATGATACACCGATTCAATGTCTTGAAAAAAAATATACTTTAAGATCAAGCTCAAAAAACAATCCTAAATCTGAAAATATTCAGAATAAAGAACTAAAAAACTGCTCGATTGATGAATTGCAGAAAACTTTTAACCTGCTCATGAAAAATCAAAATCAAAAAGAGAATATCAAATGTCTGTAAAAATAAAAAGTGATTTTAACAAATTCAAAACCACTTTTTATAATGTATAATTTAAACTGAAAATTATACTTTCATAATTTCAGCTTCTTTCGTCTTAAGATGATCGTCACAAAGTTTTACGTGCTTATCTGTAAGTACCTGAATTTCGTCTTCAGTACTTTTTATAGCATCTTCAGAAACTCCTTCCAGTTTCTTTAATTCTTTGATCCCGTTTTGTCTTGCGTTTCTTACAACGATTTTTGTATCTTCAGTTTCTCCTTTAGCCTGTTTAGCCAGTTCTCTTCTTCTGTCCTCTGTCAAAGGCGGAACATTAAGAATAATATTTTCCCCGTTATTAGAAGGTGCAAAACCTAAGTTAGAATTAATAATAGCTTTTTCGATAGCGTTGATTGCGGTTCTATCCCAAGGTTGAATAGAAATGGTCATCGCATCGGGTACAGAAACGTTGGCAACCTGATTAAGAGGAGTTGGAGCACCATAATATTCTACCATCACATCCTGCACCATATTTGTAGACGCACGTCCCGCTCTGATTCTTTGAAATGCATGATCCAAGTGCCTTATAGCTGCTTCCATATCATGTTTTACAGATTCTACGATAAGATCTAATTCTTCCATTATATAATAAAAATTTGATAAGTTACACATATGTTTAAGATGAGTAATAAGTAATTTTTTTAATAAATAATACTATTACTTTTAAATATTCACCAAAGTTCCAACAGATTCTCCCTCAACGATCTTCACCAGATTACCATCTTTATTCATATCAAAAACAATGATTGGTAATTTATTTTCGTGGCTTAATGTGAAAGCAGTCATATCCATAACTTTAAGATTTTTCTCGAAAACTTCGTCGAAAGATAATGAATTGTATTTTACAGCATTTTCGTTTTTCTCAGGATCGCTGTCGTAGATTCCGTCTACTCTTGTTCCTTTTAAGATAACTTCTGCATCAATTTCTATTGCTCTTAAAGTCGCTGCCGTATCGGTTGTAAAATAAGGATTTCCTGTTCCTGCTCCGAAGATTACCACTCTACCCTTTTCAAGGTGTCTCACAGCTCTTCTTTTGATGAAAGGTTCAGCTATTTTATCCATTTCGATGGCAGATTGTAATCTGGTTTTGATTCCTGCATCTTCCAAAGCTCCCTGTAATGCCATACCGTTGATTACAGTTGCAAGCATTCCCATATAATCGCCCTGTACTCTGTCCATTCCTTTTGCAGCTCCTGCCACACCACGGAAAATATTTCCTCCTCCAATTACGATCGCAATTTCGCAGCCTAAGTCAACTACTTTTTTAATTTCCTGAGCATACTCCGTCAGTCTTTCGGTATCAATACCGTACTGTCTGTTCCCCATCAATGCTTCACCACTCAGTTTTAGAAGGATTCTTTTATATTTCATCTTTAAATTTATAATAGTTTTTGAGAATTAATTTCCTCAGAAATTAACTTTGCAAATATAATCATTAAAAATATTGAAAAAAGAAAAATATTTAATAGTAAATAATGTTCTAAATATTTTGATAAGTACGAAAAAGGATTATTTTTGCATTAATTAATTACTGATTTGAAGAAAGTTCTAATTTTTTCACTATTTCTTTCGGGAATTGTTTCATTTGCACAAACTGGAACAAACGTTTATCCGTTCCTGAACATTCCGGTTTCTGCAAGACAGGCTGCTTTAGGTGGTGATGCGATTACCATGAGAGATCACGATGTGTCTTTTGCCATTGTCAATCCTGCTTTGCTTAATAAAGAATCAGACAAACAGCTTTCTGTGAATGCGACTGCTTATCTTGCAGACTCAAAATACGGAACCATTGCTTTTGCCAAAGATCTTGACAACGGTCATATGGTCACTGTAAATGCTCGTTACATGAGCTACGGAAACATCCCAAGAACGGATGAAAGCGGTTTTGAAATGGGAGAATTCTCAGCTTCTGATGTTGCTGTAGGTGGTGGATACGCTTATCAGTTTGAAGAAGACTGGACAATCGGTGGAGGATTAAATTTTATCACTTCTAAAATTGATACCTACACTTCTTCTGCTTTAGCAGGAACTTTGGGAGTTACGTATCATCCAAAACAGAGTAAAGAAGTGGTTTCGGTGGTATTAAGAAACTTCGGCTATCAGTTTAAATCATTCAATGGTGTTAGAGAAAATCTACCATTCAGGATTGATTTAGGTTATACTAAAATTTTAAAAGCTTTTCCTTTAGCAATTACGGTTACGGCACATGATCTGCAGCAGTTTGATATTTCTTCGGAATTTAATGTAAACGGACAGGAAGTGAATATTGGAAGAAAAATTGCCGATCACTTCTCTTTGGGTGCAGAATTGTTTCCTGAAAAAAGTTTCAACGTAAGATTGGGATATAATGTAAGAAGAGGAAATGAATTAGCCGTAGCCGATCAAAGAAATTTCTCCGGGCTTTCCGCAGGTTTCGGTCTTAAAGTTTCAAAATTCCGTATCGATTATGCGCATGTGAGATATCATAATTCTTCTAATGTCAATCAGATAGGAATTTCTGTTGATTTGAGCAGTCACAGAGGTGAATAATTTCGTATTCAGAAAACAATTTTTTAAATATAAAATCTGATATTTTCTTGGATTTTGAGAAAAATTTTTGAAATTTGTAGTATGAAAAAACCAGTAATAGCAATTGACGGATTCTCATCTACCGGAAAAAGCTCTATCTCAAAAATTGTTGCCGAAAAACTAGGAATTGTACATTTAGATACAGGAGCTTTATACAGAGGGATTACTTGGTTTGCACTGCAAAACTGTTTAAACGATGATGAAACCATCAATCTTAATCAGCTTTTTTCATCTTTCCCACTCATCGAACTCGAATTTAAAAATGATAATGGCGAGCTGGTTCTTTTTCTGAATCATATCAATATTTCAAAAGAAATTCGTTCCAATGAAGTTTCCAACAACGTAAGTTTAATTGCAAAACAAAAAGAAGTAAGAGATTTCCTATTACAGTCCCAGAGAAATCTGGCAGAAAAAGGAGGCATCATTATGGATGGCAGAGATATTGGCACAGTTGTACTGCCAAACGCCGATTTTAAATTTTTTCTGACAGCAAGTATAGACGAAAGAACAAAAAGAAGATATCAGGAACTTTTGAGTTTGGGAATAGAGGCTGATGAAAATCAGGTAAGAGAAAACCTTATAGAAAGAGACCGTATTGATAGTGAAAGAGAAATTGCTCCTTTAAAGAAAGCTGATGATGCAATTGTTATTGATAATACGATGCTATCTAAAAAAGAGACAATAGAAAGTATACTGTCACATTTAAAAAAATAACACTTTTTATCTGCCAGAATCTTTATTTGGTATATTAATTGTAAGATTTGGTGTATAGAATATTTATTAACAATAATTAAAAAACAAGAAATGTCTAGAAAAGAAAATAATACAGCAGGTATTTTGGCAGGACTTTTAGCAGGTGCTGCGGCAGGTGTAATCTTAGGAATGTTATACGCTCCTGAAGAAGGGAAAGAAACAAGAAAAAAAATTAAGAATAAAGCCAACGACTTGAAAGAAGAAGCTAAAAACAAATATGGGGAAGTTTCTGAAAAAGTGAAAGATCAGTATGGAAACATCTCTTCTACTTTCAAAGAAACAGCAACTAATGTAGCTCATACTGTAAAAGACGGTTACGATAAATATAAAGATCAAATCGTTTCTAAAACGACTGACATTGTAAAAGATGTTGAAACAGGATTGAATGATCTAAAAAGATAAATTCATTTAATGAAAATAATAAAAGGAACTTTGACCAAATTAAAGTTCCTTTTTTTGTAACTTTTAAAAAAAAATAATGATAGAAACTATAAAAGAATATGCATCAAAGCGAATAGATTTGCTGAAGATTCAGGCAACAGAAAAGTCATCAATTTCTGCCGGAGTGATCGCCTATCTGGTTATTTTATTAGTTGCCTTTGCTTTTTTTATTATCCTTTTTAACTTTGGACTTGCTTTTTTTATCGGTAAACTCCTCAATAATACATCATACGGATTTTTGATTGTTGCCGCATTTTATTTGCTGATAACATTAATAGTTGTTACCTTTAAAAAGCGCATTGTAAATGTTATCGCAAATAAAGTAATCGAATTTTTAAATCATTAATTATGAGCAGAAATTATAGTAGTTTGGAAGAGCTAAGGAGAAAGAAAAAGCTTTTAAAAGGTGAAATTGAAGATTTGGAAGGCTTATTGACATTCAAAAATACCAAAGAAAGCCTGAGTGCATTTACCAATGGCTTAACTGATCAGTATCTCAAGGAGAAAATAGATGAAGATGGTGAAGAGAAGACCGTTCTGAGAAAAGATGTTATTGCCAAACAGCTGACTTCCGAAGTAAAAGATCTTTTTTTAAACAGAAACACAGCAATGGGAATTGCCGGAAGTGCATTTAAAGGTGACGCGATGGATACTGTCGTGAAACTGGCAGTTACTGCCTTTGTTGCCAATTATGCAAAGAAAAATATGCGCAGCTCAAACTGGAAAAAGAAAGTATTGGGAGCTGTATTGATATATGTAGCACCAATGGCTTTAAAATTTTTGAGAACCAAATTAGAAGCATATCAAAAAACAAAAAGTGTATCCAGTATGGAGCAACTTATATAAGTTTGTAGAGTTTTAGAGTCAGAGGGTCTTATGAGCAATTAAACACTGTGACTCTTAAGCTCCATCACTCTCCCACTCTAAAAAGCTGCCCTAAAATAATTCCTGCAGCCATAGAAACATTCAGACTTTCTGTCGATTGTGATTTTCCGAATCTTGGAATTGATATTTTCCTGTGAAGTAGTTTTTCTGTTTCTTCACGCATTCCGTTTCCTTCGTTTCCTAAAATTAAATTCAGTTTTTCAGGTTTTTCAAAGGTGTAAATATTCTCTCCATCCATATCGGTTCCGATATTGGTGTTTTGAGTTTCAGATAAATATTCAATAAGATTACAATATATCAAATTTACTCTTGTAAAAGATCCCATACTTGCCTGAATTACTTTCGGATTATAAAAATCTACAGTATCATCACTGCAAATGATCTGTTCGATCCCGAACCAATCTGCCAGACGAATAATGGTTCCCAAATTTCCGGGATCCTGAATTCCGTCTAAAACCAACTGAATATTTTGATCTTCTAATTTTAATTCCTGATTCAATTCACAAACTGCCACAGAATCTTTAGGATTTTGCAGAAAACTGATTTTTTTTAGTTCATTTTCAGTGATTTGATGAACATTGGTGTCCTTAAAATTTAAATTTTGAGGATTTGTAGAAAATATTTCTTTAATTTTAAAGTTAGAATTAGGAAGTTCAGAGATTATTTTATTCCCTTCAACCAAAAACAAATTGTATTTTTGCCTGAACTTCTTTTTATCTAAAGACTGTAAAACTTTTATTGTATGAGCTGTAAGCATTATAAGAATTCTCCTCAAAAATATTATAAAATTATATCATTCGCAACAGCTGTTGGATTACTTTACGCTTGCAGCACGACAAAAAAAGTACCGGACGGAGAATTTTTGCTCACCAAAAACAAGTTTGAGTTTGAAGATAAGAAAGAATTCTTCGATGAAGAACTAAAAGATTACGTACAGCAAAAGCCGAATAAAAAACAGTTTTTATTCATGCCATTAAGTTTATTGCTTTACAATGCGGCCAATCCTAAATACGATACCCTGTTTAACGAATATTTGACTTATCCCAGTGAGATGAGAAATCAAAAACTGAGAGATTCTCTTTTTATTAAATACAATATGCAAAGCAGTGTGGGTAAAAGCTTATTATGGGACAGAATTCTGCATAATTTTGGAACTCCGCCAGTAATTTTGGATCAGACGAGAACAGATAAAAGTGCAGCATCAATCGAAAAAAGAATGACCTATCGCGGGTATTGGGATTCTGAAGTTAAATTTAAACATGAGCTTGATTCTACATCCAAGAAAGCAGCTGTCACCTATTTTCTGACGCACAACAGTCCTACAAATATTAAAGAATATTATTACAATATTCCGGATGCAGGAGTTAAAAGTTTATATCAGCAAAATATTAATGAGACACTTGTAAAATCAGGAAGAGTGCTTGATCAGACGGTTCTTGAAAAGGAAGTAACAAGAATTAATGATCTCATGCGAAGAAGCGGTTATTATAAATTTAACAATGGTAATGATGAAGTCTATTTTGTAGCTGACTCACTAAAAGACAGGAAAAATGTACCATTAACAATTGAAATTCACAAAGATTCTGCAGATTCTCCCTACAAACGTTCCACCTTTGGAAATATCGATGTTGCAATAGTCGATGAACCAAGTGATTTTGGAAAGAAAACTGTAAAAGATAGTCTTCGACGAATCAGATTTCACAAAATGAATAATAATTATAAAACCAATTCGATCTGGAGAGCAATAATCGTTGATAATAAAGCTGTTTACAATCAAAATCAACTTGATTTAACAAAGAGAAACCTTTTGGCCATGAATAATTTTAGTATTCTTAAAGCTAAAGATTCTTTAAGGCAAGGTGGGGCTATAAAACCTAATGACAGTATCATTGATGTTTTGTATTTACTGAAACCGCTTCCGAAATATGAAGTTAAAGGAGGTGCAGATCTAAATTATTCTCAGTTTTTAAATTGGGGGATATCACCGTCTTTAGATTTGACTACTAGGAATGTCTTCAGAGGTGCAGAAAACCTTACCACCAGTGTCTCAGGAACTTTCGGGTCAATTCGAAATCCAAAAAACTTAGATAAACGGATCCTGGCTTACGAATATTCAGCACAGGCATCGCTAAGTTTCCCACGATTGCTGCTTCCGTTTAATTATTACAGACTTATTCCTAAAAGGTATACTCCTACTTCATCAATAGTTTTGGGAGCATCGGTACAGAATAATATCGGTTTGGGAAGAGTCAATTTCAATACGGGCTTAAATTATTTTGCAAACGTAAATGATCAGTCATCACACAGACTCACTTTGTTTAATACGTTATTCAGTTTAACAAAAAATAAAGACAGCTATTACGATTTCTTTGTAAATGATGATGCGGTGAGAAAAGCTGTTTTCGACGACTATTTTCTCTATAATCCGCAATTACAGCAGCAATTCCAATCTGGTGCGATAACGAGAGATCAGGTTTCTGAACAGATTATTGCAGACAATAGTTACATCTTAACTCTTGATCAACAAAAAGCAGACAAATTGGTTGAATTTTTGGGAACCCTTGTCAATAAAGACAGACAGACACAGGATGTGATTATTTCATCATTTATATATAATTTTATTTACAACGAAATAGGTAAAAAAGATTACCCCAATTCATTCTATTTTAACGGAAAAATGGAAGTTGCCGGAAATATTCCGAGTTTATTTAATCAAAAAAGAGAAGATAATGGTGGTATTTTAAGAAGTCCTGAGCGAACGATCTTTGGAATTCCTTATGCACAGTTTGTTAAATTCGATTTTGATGTGAGGAAATATTTTAAATTTAATGGAAATCAGACATTGGTTCTTCGTCAGTATATAGGTTTAGGCATTCCTTATGGAAATTCTTCATCGATGCCTTTTGTGAGGTCATATTTTAATGGAGGTGCCAATGATATCCGTGCCTGGGTGGCTTTTGGTGGTTTGGGTCCGGGAGGTTCCCAGGTTGACGAAAGAGTACGAACGTATCTGATGGGAAATGTCAAACTAACGACCAATCTGGAGTACAGAATTCCGTTTAATGATATGTATGAAGGAGCAATTTTTACAGATATCGGAAATGTCTGGAATACGGATAACAACGGATTTGATGATCAGTTTAAATTTAATAAATTTATCAGAGAAATGGGGGTTGGAAGCGGATTGGGATTAAGGGTAAATGTTGCCTATATAACTTTAAGACTGGATTTGGCATATAAAATTTACGATCCTAATAAACCGGATGGTGAGAGATGGAGATTTAATAAATTTCAGCCTTTCAAACCTACTTTGAATCTTGCTTTCGGATATCCTTTTTAATCCGGAGAAATTCCGAGTACAAAATAAACTACAGCAACCACTCTTGCGATAATCTCTCTTGATTGGTTTCTGTAGAAACTTTCAGGTTTGTTGACATCCTGTGCATCAAAACCCAGCGCATTCATGCTATTATTTCTGGCAAAAAATAATGCACGAAGGTTATGGAAACCTTGTGAAACGATGATCACATTTTCCTTTTTATAAACATCTTTGCAGCGTAGAATACTTTTGTATGTATTAAAACCTTTCGGATCTTCAATGATGATGTCTTCAGGAACACCTTCCTGATAAATAAGATAATTTTTCATTGCAGCCGGCTCATTGTAACCTTTGCTTTTCTCACCGCTTACAATGATTTTTTTGATTTTCCCGTGATGATAAAGCAACGCAGTTGCATCCATTCTTTTTGTAAAATAAGGATTGGAAACTCCCGATCTCATTCTCGGAGAAGTTCCTAAAACCAAAGCAATTTCACGTGGCGGAATTTTTGAAATTTTATTGTAAGTTCTACCATTCGTCAACCCAAAAACCCAGATATTAGAAAGGCATATCAGAAGAAAAATCAATTCTAATGATGCAATAATAAATTTAAATATGTTTCTGATGATTCTCAATTAAAATCAAAGTTAAGCTTTATTTTCTTACTTTTTGCTATAGACATACACGCCAGAATTTTCCCCTGAGCTTCTTCTTTTTCGGTCAGATATTCATTTTCCAGAAGCTCAACTTCACCCTCTTCAAGAGTGCATTCGCAGCTTCCGCATATTCCCGATTTACAAGAATAAGGCACCGGAAAGTTTTGAATCAGTAATTGCTGAAGAATTTTTTCTCTGTTGTCAGGAAGCTCAGTCTGATAATTTTTTCCCAACATTTTAAAATTTACCTGCACATTTTTAATCAATGGAAATTCTTTTTCTATGGGATAAATATCATCATTAAACTCCTCAAAAAGTTCAAAATGAATATTTTTCTTTGGGATTCCGTGGTGATAACAGGCATTTGCCAAAGTTTTCACCATCTCTCCTTTTCCGCAAATCAAAACTTCATCTACCGCATCCCAGATTGTAGATTCTTCATCTGTATCATCAAGATGAAGAATTTGGTTGATGATTAGATTTAGTCTTTTAGCATCGAGTCTTCCATAAAATAGCTGATGTGAAGTCTTTTCCTGTGAATAAAAATAATGAATTTGTAGTCGGTCTTTATAAGTTCTTGCAAGATTATCTAGAAGATCTCTGTAAATCAGATCTTGAGAATTTTTGTTTCCAAAAAAAAGAAAAAGTCTGGTTCTCGGTTCGGTATGAAGAATATTTTTAAAGTGACTTAAAATCGGAGTAATTCCTATGCCTGCAGCAAAACCGACAATCGTTCGAAATTCACTGGGTTTTGATACCAAAGTAAACCTTCCGTTGGGTTCGCTTACAGACAATTCATCGCCGATATTGTAATTTTTACATAAATCTGCAGTAGCTCCGTCAGGAGAATTTACCTTTATTCCAAGACAGATTTTTTCCTCATAAGGTGCAGAAGTCATTGAATAATCATTGATTATTTCTTTGCCGTGAGACGTGAATTTTATACTTACAAACTGACCTGCTTCAAACTTAAAATTTTCTTTAAGATTCTCAGGAATTTCAAACTCCAGAGAAAAAGTATTTTTGGTCAGGTCTGCCTTTTTAGCTATTTTTAACCGATGAAACTGCGTCAGTTTCCCTTTATAGATTTGTTGTTCCATACATCAATTCAAAAATAGAGAAAAAATAAATATGAAACTGTCTGCAATGTAATTTTCTTACCAATAAAACCGGTGAGAAATACCCATCGTATATTTCATGATAACAACAGAATCTTTACCTATGAAAAAAATACTTTTATCAACCATTTTAGCAGCCACACTTTTTAGCTGTAAAAAAGAAGCTGAAAAAACGGAAGACAGCACCGCTGCAAATGATTCAATTTCAACTACAATTCCTGAGACGGCGCCTTCAACAGTATCGCTAAAAGTATTAAATCCTCAACAAACAACAGATTTTCTTCAGAAGAAAAACGATACTTTATATGTAACCAATTTCTTTGCAACCTGGTGCGGACCGTGTGTGAGAGAAATTCCTCATTTCAAAGATAAAATTGCAGAGTTAAAAGATCAGCCTGTAAAAATCACGTTTATCAGTTTAGATACAAAAGAAGTATGGAACTCTGAAGTTCCAAAATTTGTTGATAAACAGGGAATCAGAAACAATACCATTTTATTGGATGGTGGGCAACTTGACGAAAATTTCTTCAAAAATAATTTTGAAAAATGGGACGGTGGAGCAATTCCGTTTACGTACATGAGAAAAGGTAATAAAACGGATGAATATTTAGGAATGATGACTTCAGAATTGCTGGATTCAAAAATCAATTCTTTCATAAAATAATTTTCCCGGAAACTTTTTTTAATGTCAAATAAATTTAAAATTCTGTGTTCAGTTTTGGTCATCGCAATAATATTCGTGGCGATTGTTAATCTGAATACAGGATTTTTAAATTTAAATTTTCAGGATTTTATTCAAAATTCAGAAAACGGACAAATTGCTGAGATTAGAGTCAACCGGGTTTTGGTCATGCTTTTGGCAGGAGTTTCGATTCCGACATCGGGTTTTCTCATGCAGGAATACTTTCAGAACCCACTTGCAGGACCCGACATTTTAGGTATTACTTCTGTTGCGAGTTTATCCGTTGCGTTTTACATTTTCTTTTCCCACAGCATTTTACTTCCCGAATTTTTGCAGAACAGCTTTTTAAGTTTGTCAGCCATTGTCGGAAGTTTACTGTTAATGTTGGTTTTACTCTCAATGTCAAACAAATTTCAGGATAAATCTTATCTGATTATTTTTGGATTTCTGGTTTCTGCTTTTGCAGGAGCAATAGTTTCTCTTTTGCAGTTTTACGCAGAAAACCAAAGTCTTAAAAATTATATTTTATGGTCTTTCGGAGCTAATAATATGGTTTCCAGAAATCAGATTATTGTGTTATCAATTTTAGTTTTTACAGGATTATTGATCTGTTTTAAAACGATAAAACCATTGATCGGAAATTCTTTGGGGAGTTCTTATGCACAAAGTCTTGGAGTTAATTTAAATCATTTGAAAATATTGATCATTGTAACTTCTTCGCTTCTATCTGCTTCTATAACCGCTTTTTTAGGACCTATTTTATTTATCGGAATTATTGTTCCTCATTTTTGCAGATTGATTTATAACCCTTCGAAACTCTGGCAACAATGGATTTTAAATATGTTTTTGGGGATGCTTATTATGTTGCTATTTTCAATTGTTGCTGAAAAAACTCAAATCCCGTTGAATGTAATCAGTTCGCTGTTTGGAATTCCTGTAATTTTGCTGATGCTTTTGAAACAGAATAAGGTATAAAAATGAATTGTGAATGAGATAATTATTAATTTTAAATTTTCTCCAAGATTTTGTATATAATGCAAATATTTGAAAATATTTTTTCAAAAAATTGAAATATTTTATTCTAAAATAAGCACTCCGTTTGTCATTCCGGAGGAATCTAAATTAACTTTGTAGAGATGCTTCCAGCATGACAAACTAAATGTAACATCAACAAGACAAAATGAATATCAAAGTTAAAAGGATTTGGCAAATAATGTTTAAATAAACTAACAAAAATGCACCTAAAAATCAATCAAGCCGATATTGGCTACGACAAAACCCTAATTTCAAATGCCAATGCAAATTTGAATTTAGGAGAAGTATGTCTATTAATTGGTAACAATGGTGTAGGAAAAACCACTTTAATCAAATCTATCCTTCATCAGAATTCTTTATTAGAGGGAGAAATTTTAATTAATAATAGAAACGTAAAAAATCTTTCGGTAAAAGAAATTGCAGAAAATATTGCAGTGGTTTTTTCAAAATCGGTTATTCCGCAAAATTATACGGTTGAAGATCTTATTTCGCTCGGAAAATACATTTACTATCCTTATTATTTTGAACTGAAAAAGGAAGACAGAGAGGAAGTTAAGGAGATTATTCAGGAATTAGATTTAACTCAATATAAAAATACTTTACTTAGGAATCTTTCAGACGGAAACCTTCAAAAAGCATTTATAGGAAGAGCTTTGACGCAAAATTCACCCATCATTATTCTTGATGAGCCCACCACCCATTTGGATGAGAAAAATAAATTAATCATCCTTAAAACTCTTCGTAAATTAGCCAAACAACAAAATAAGATTATTCTGTTTTCTTCGCACGACTGGAGACTGGCAAAAGAATTTGCGGATAAAATGTGGTATATTAAAGAAAGTCATCTTTACTCCGGAATTGTAGAAGATATTTTGTTGCAACATGATGAACTGACGAATGCTTCTTTATTCCAGATTAATGAAAATTTTGTTGCACCTTCTATAAAATCTCCGCAGATCCAGAAAGAAATGTTGTATTCCTTGCTGCAAAAAAACTTTCAAAAAGATTTATCGTCGTTCAATTTTAGCTTTAATGAATCAATTTGGGAGATTTCATATGGCAATAAACTCCACAAATGTGAATCTTTTGAAGAAATAGTTAAATTAATCTCAAAGCTTCATTAAATCAGTATTTTAATTGTAAAATTCACATACTATGCATGCATAGTATTATGCTAATCATACATTTTAATTTATTGAAAATCAAACTGTTATTAAAATTTAACAATTGATAATACTATGCATGCATAATATTTGCTACATTTGAATAAAACCGATTAGCAAAAATATGATGGATAATAATAAAGAAAAAACAGAAAATGTTGATCTCATTCTGAAACAGACTTGGTTAGCTGTTTCAAAAATGTATACTGAGCTTGCGCAGGAACATGATTCTACTGCAGTTCAAGCACTTACCTTACTTAAAATTGATCCTAAAGAAGGGACAAGAAGTACCAATTTGGGACCCAAAATGGCAATTGAGCCAACTTCTCTTACAAGGATCATCAAGCTTCTTGAGGACAACGGATATATTTACAAGGAAAAAACGACCACCGATAAGCGTGAAGTTATTATCAAGCTTACTGATAAAGGTTTAAGCTCAAGAAATATGTCTAAAGAAGTCGTTGTAAATTTCAATAAGAAAGTGATGGAAAAAATCGCTCCCGAAAAGCTGGAGACTTTTAAAGAAGTCATGACAGAGATTATGAAAATTGCATCTGATTTGAACAGGAAATAAATATTTCCATTCTTCAAAGTATTGCTATGAATTTTAGATTTAGGTGAACTATTCTAAATTCAAATTCAATCCATTTAATTTAAATGATAATAACTAAAATAAAATATTAATGAAAAGACGAATCAAACACGTTACGGTTTTAGGTTCCGGGATCATGGGAAGTGGTATTGCTGCACACTTTGCCAACATCGGAGTGCAGGTTTCTCTTCTGGATATCGTTCCGTTTGAGCTGAGCGAGACCGAACAGAAAAAAGGTTTGACCAAAGATGACAAAGCCGTTCGAAACAGAATTGCTTCCGAAAACTTTGAAAAGCTAAAAAAATCAAGTCCCGCACTACTCTATTCTCCGAAATTTGCAGACAGGATAAAAGTCGGAAATTTTGATGATGATTTAAAGAAAATAAAAGACACCGACTGGATCATTGAAGTTGTCGTTGAAAAGCTGGATATTAAAAAATCAGTTTACGAAAAAATCGAACAGTTCAGAAAACCTGGAACATTGGTTTCTTCAAATACTTCCGGAATTCCGATTAATATGTTGGTGGAAGGAAGAAGCGATGATTTCAAAAAGTATTTTGCAGGGACTCACTTTTTTAATCCGGTAAGATATTTACCACTTTTAGAAATTATTCCAACCAAAGAAACAGATCCTGAAATTGTAGATTTCTACATGACTTACGGATCAAAATTCTTAGGAAAGACCACAGTATTAGCAAAAGATACTCCAGCCTTTATCGCCAACAGAATCGGAGTTTTCTCGATGATGGATTTACTTCACAATGTTCAGAAATTAGGTTTAAATGTTTCGGATGTTGATAAATTAACGGGTCCTATTATCGGGCGACCAAAATCTGCAACGTTCAGAACAGCAGATGTTGTAGGTCTGGATACTTTAGTAATGGTAGCAAATGGCGTTCGTCAAAGCGGTGCTGAAGCAAATGATTTCAATAATGTATTCTCCCTTCCTGAGTATATTCAGAAAATGGTAGACAACAAATGGTTGGGCTCAAAAACAGATCAAGGTTTCTACAAAAAAGTAAAAGGTGCAGACGGAAAATCTGAAATTCATGGATTAAATCTTGATACTTTAGAATATGAACTTCAGGGAAAATCTTCTTTCCCGACTTTAGAATTAACTAAAAATATAGATAAACCGATTGACCGTTTTAAAGTCTTAATTGGTGGAAAAGACAAAGCCGGAGAGCTTTACAGAAAATCTTTAGGAGCATTATTCGCTTACGTTTCGCACAAAGTTCCCGAAATCTCTGATGAAGTTTACAAAATCGATGATGCGATGAGAGCAGGTTTCGGTTGGGAAAACGGTCCTTTTGAAATCTGGGATGCAGTCGGAGTTCAAAAAGGAATTGAGTTAGCTAAAGAAGCCGGTTACGAAGTTTCAGACTGGGTAAAAAATGTAGAATCTTTTTATAAAGTAAATGATGAGGGTCAAAGTATTTTCGTTGATAAAAATTCGGGTGAGTACAACAAAATTCCAGGACAGGATTCTTTCATTATTTTAGATAATATCAGAAAAAATAAGACGCTTTGGAGCAATTCGGGTTCATCAATCGAAGATTTGGGCGACGGAATTATCAATTTTGAAATCCGTTCTAAAATGAATTCTCTCGGAGGCGAAGTTTTAGATGGATTAAACAGAGCGATTGATTTAGCCGAAAAAGAATACGACGGTTTAGTGATCGGAAATCAGGGTGCAAATTTCTCAGTAGGAGCCAATTTAGCGATGATTTTAATGATGGCGATTGAGCAGGATTGGGACGATTTGAATATGGCAATTGCGTATTTCCAGAAATCGATGATGAGAGTTCGTTATTCTTCAATTCCTGTCGTAGTTGCTCCTCACGGAATGACTCTTGGTGGTGGATGTGAAATGACCATGCATGCAGACAGAGTGGTTGCAGCAGCAGAAACTTATATTGGATTGGTTGAAACCGGAGTTGGTGTAATTCCTGGCGGTGGCGGAACGAAAGAATTTGCTTTGAGAACTTCAAGAGAATTCCACAGTGATGATGTAAAAAATAACAGACTACGTGAAGCATTCATGAATATTGCAATGGGAAAAGTTGCCACTTCTGCTTACGAAGCTTACGATATGGGAATTCTGGAAAAAGGAAAAGACGTCGTTGTTGTTGATAAAAAACGTCAGATTATGACCGCAAAAATGATGGCGAAAAGTTTGGCAGAACATGGTTACACTCAACCGATCGAACAAACTGTAAAAGTTCTTGGAAAAGACGCTCTCGGAATGTTCTATGTTGGAACGGATCAAATGTTAACGGGTAACTTCATTTCAAAGCATGATAAATTGATTGCTGATAAATTAGCTAACGTCTTGGTAGGTGGAAATCTTTCTGAGCCAACCGTTGTGACTGAACAGTATTTATTGAATCTTGAAAGAGAAACGTTCCTTCAGCTTTGTGGTGAAAGAAAAACTTTGGAGAGAATTCAGTTTATGTTACAGAAAGGAAAACCATTGAGAAATTAAAGGAAGCTCCGTAGGAGCGACCTGTTAATAGCAGAATGGAATGATTAACGCAATCTTTTGAGCCTCGTAGAGGCGACCTGATAATAGAATGTAGAACCAATTTTTAATTTAGCCCCGTAGGAGCAGTCTGTTAATTATGGCAAATACCTATACACAAATTTATATTCAAATTGTTTTCGCAGTTAAAGGAAGACAAAACTTGATTTCGAAAGAAAAAAGGCAAGAATTAAATAAATTTATTACAGGGATTATTTCAAATAGAGGTCAAAAATTATTTGCCATTTTTACAATGCCTGATCACGTTTATATCCTTGTAAGTATGAGTCCGACAATTTCGATTTCAGATTTGGTTAGGGATATTAAAGCAGGTTCTTCAAAATTTATTAATGATAATAAATGGATTAACGGAAAATTCAATTGGCAGGAAGGATATGGAGCATTTTCTTATTCTAAAAGCAGTGTAGATTCGGTTGTAAAGTATATTTTAAACCAAGAAGAACATCATAAAAAGAAAACATTTAAAGAAGAATATTTGGATTTTATGTCAAAATTTGAAATAGACTATGATTCTAAATATTTGTTTGAATGGATTGAATAAAATTAACAGGTCGCTCCTACGGAGCTCCGCAAAACAAAAACAAATTGCTATTAACAGTGAGCCTCTACGAGGCGAATTTTTAAATTAAATTTTAATAAATAAAAATATGTCAAAACAAGCATACATCATAAAAGGGTTCAGAACCGCCGTTGGAAAAGCTCCCAAAGGTAGTCTGAGATTTACAAGACCCGACGTAATGGCAGCAACAGTAATTGAAAAATTAATGGCAGCTGTTCCGCAATTGGATAAAGACAGAGTCGACGATTTAATCGTAGGAAATGCGATGCCGGAAGCCGAGCAAGGCTTAAATGTGGCACGTTTAATTTCTTTAATGGGATTAAATACCGACAAAGTCCCTGGAGTTACTGTGAATAGATATTGCGCATCAGGAAGTGAGGCGATTGCCATTGCATCGGCAAAAATCCAGGCAGGAATGGCAGATTGTATCATTGCAGGTGGTACAGAATCAATGTCTTACATTCCGATGGGGGGTTATAAACCCGTTCCGGAAACGGATATTGCAAAAACCAATCCTGATTATTATTGGGGAATGGGTTATACTGCCGAAGAAGTTGCCAAGCAATTTAATATTTCAAGAGAAGAACAGGATCAGTTTGCTTTTGAATCCCATCAAAAAGCTTTAAAAGCCAATCAGGAAGGGAAATTTGCGAGTCAGATTGTTCCAATTCCTGTAGAATATAATTTCTTGGATGAAAACCAGAAAATGCAGACTAAAAAGTTCGACTTTTCTGTTGATGAAGGTCCTAGATTAGATACATCTTTGGAAGGTCTGGCTAAATTAAAACCTGTCTTTGCAAACGGTGGTTCGGTTACGGCAGGAAATTCTTCGCAAATGAGTGACGGAGCAGCTTTCGTGATCGTAATGTCGGAAGAAATGGTCAAAGAATTAGGATTGGAACCAGAAGCAAGATTAGTTGCTTATGCAGCAGCAGGACTTGAGCCAAGAATCATGGGAATGGGACCAATTTATGCCATTCCAAAAGCTTTGAAACAGGCTGGTTTAGAACTAAAAGATATTGAATTGATTGAATTAAATGAAGCTTTCGCTTCTCAGTCAGTTGCTATTAAAAAAGAATTAAACTTAAATCCTGATATTTTAAACGTAAACGGAGGAGCAATCGCTCTTGGTCACCCACTTGGATGCACAGGAACAAAATTAACCGTTCAGCTTCTTGATGAAATGAGAAAACGCGGAAACAAATATGGAATGGTTTCAATGTGTGTGGGAACCGGACAAGGAGCAGCTTCAATTTTCGAACTTCTATAAATAATCTTGAATTATGAATTTTAAATTTTGGATTGAATGCAAAAGGAAAACATAATTAAGGAAAAGACATTCAATTTTGCTTTATCAATTATTGAGTTATATAAAATATGTAAATCTCAAAATGAATTTATTCTTTCAAAACAATTATTAAGAAGTGGAACTTCTATTGGTGCAAATGTTCAGGAAGCTTTGGCTGGATTTTCAGAAAAAGATTTTCTTCATAAAATGTCTATAGCTAGTAAAGAAGCAAGAGAAACACAATATTGGATTGATTTATTATCACAATCTCAATTAGTGAGATTTGATGAATCAAAATACAGAACAGAAATACAAAGTATTGTAAATATTTTAACATCAATTGTTAAAACACTTCAAGTAAAATTAAGACCGAAAGTATAATTAAAAATCCATAATTAAAAATTCAAAATTAAATAACTGAAATCTAAAAAAACAAAAACAATGAGTGATACACTTAATAAAACACTAAAAGGCGGCGAATTCCTAATCAAAGAAGTTGCTGCAAACGAAATCTTCACTTTAGAAGAACTTTCTGAAGAACAAAAAATGCTTCGTGATTCTGCGAAAGAATTTATTGACAGAGAAGTCATTCCCCAAAAGGAAAGATTTGAGCATAAAGATTATGCTTTAACTGAAGAAAAAATGCGTCAGTTGGGCGAAATGGGACTTCTTGGAGTTGCCGTTCCCGAAGAGTACGGTGGTCTTGGAATGGGCTTTGTCAACACCATGTTGGCTTGTGATTACTGTTCCGGAGCAAACGGTTCATTAGCAACGGCTTATGGAGCGCATACAGGAATTGGTACACTTCCGATCCTGTTGTATGGAACTGAAGAGCAAAAACAAAAATACCTTCCGGATTTGGCGACAGGTACAAAATTCGGTGCTTATTGTCTGACTGAGCCGGATGCTGGTTCAGACGCAAATTCAGGAAAAACAAGAGCAAAATTGTCTGAAGACGGTAAACATTACATCATCAACGGACAGAAAATGTGGATTTCAAATGCAGGTTTTGCAGAGATCTTCATTGTTTTTGCAAAAATTGATGATGACAAAAACATTACAGGTTTCATCGTAGAAAAAGAAGGAACAGAAGGTCTTTCTTTCGGTGAGGAGGAGCACAAACTGGGAATCCGTTCGTCTTCTACAAGACAGGTTTTCTTTAATGATATGAAAGTTCCGGTGGAAAATCTTTTAGGCGAAAGAAACAACGGTTTCAAAATCGCTTTAAATGCTCTGAATGTTGGTAGAATTAAACTAGCTGCTGCGAATCTTGACGGGCAAAGAAGAATTTTAAATCATTCTCTTCAATATTCAAACGAAAGAAAACAGTTTGGTGTTTCGATTTCGACTTTCGGAGCAATCAGAAAGAAACTGGCAGAAATGGCAACAGGGGTTTTCGTTGCAGAAGCTGGTTCTTACAGAGCTGCGAAAGATGTGGAAGATAAAATCAACGAATTGGTTGCAGGCGGAATGAATCATCAACAGGCTGAGTTAAAAGGTGTTGAAGAATTTGCTGTAGAAGCTTCTATTTTAAAAGTTTTTGTTTCAGATCTTACGCAACATACTGCTGATGAAGGAATTCAGATCTATGGCGGAATGGGATTCTCTGAAGATATGCCGATGGAAGCTGCATGGAGAGACTCAAGAATTGCAAGAATCTACGAAGGAACCAACGAAATCAACCGACTTTTATCTGTTGGAATGCTGATCAAAAAAGCAATGAAAGGCGAATTGGATTTACTTTCTCCTGCAATGGCGATTTCAAAAGAACTAATGGGAATTCCTTCATTTGAAGTTCCTGATTATTCTGAATTGTTGAGCGAGGAAAAAGCGATTTTGGCGAATTTGAAAAAAGTTTTCTTGATGGTTTCCGGGGCTGCGCTTCAGAAATACATGATGGATATTGAGAAACAGCAACATTTATTATTAAATGCGTCAGAAATTTTAAATCAAATTTATCTAGCAGAATCTGCAGTTTTAAGAGCTGAGAAGCATTTCTCTGCCGATTCTGTAGAAGTTGCAATGGCTCAGTTAAATCTTTATAAAGCGACTGAGAAAATCATTTCTGCTGCGAAAGAAGGTATCGTTTCTTTTGCTGAAGGTGATGAGCAGAGAATGATGCTTTCTGGATTGAGGAGGTTTACTAAATATACCAATCATCCGAATGTTGTAGCATTGACTGAAAAAATTGCTGCTGCATATATTGCGAAAGGTAATTATTAAAATAATACATTTATTAAAAATCGCGGCACCAAAGGTGCCGCGATTTTCATATTAGATAACAAATGATTGGCGATTGAGTGTCTGTTTTCGGGCACTTTAAAATCAGTTTAATCCAAATAATCTTATATCAAGATATTAGAATTGATAAATATTTTTTACTATTTAAAGATTATTTGTATTTTAGATAAAAAAACATGAAAATTATTCTCGGAACATTGATTTTAATATCTGCAAATATTTCAGCACAGGAGAAAAAAGCGGATACTATTAATAAGTCAAATTTTTTTAAATCTGAACGACTAAGACAAGAGTTGACGGCAAAAAATAATATTTTAAAATCAGATACTTCAGATCAATCAGGCAATATCTATAAAATGCCGGTTGCAAAGCCGAAAAATACGTCTGAATATTTAAGCCTGAAAGATGAAAATCGGGATTATTCTAAACACAGGATTTTAAATTCTATCACTTCTGAGCGGTCTAAAAAGGAAAGTAAAAAATAATTGTTTTTTATAAATTATTAATTTGAAAATTGTTGATAAAAAACTTTAAAAAAGATTTGTTTTTTTGAAGCGTTTTATATTTTTGTAGTCTATTATTTAGCAATGACAAAAGAAGAACTTTTATATAAAGCCATAAAAATAGCTGATAAAGCGCACAAAGGTCAAAAAGACAAATACCATGCTCCGTACATCGCTCACGTAATGCGTGTAATGGAATATGGCAAGACCATGGACGAAAAAATCGTAGGAGTTCTCCACGATGTTGTGGAAGACAATCCTCAGGATTTCAGCATTGACTATTTAAGAAACGAAGGATTTCCGGAATATATTCTTTACGCAATCAGCTGTCTTACAAAATATGATCCGGATGAAATTTACGATGATTTTGTAAAAAGAACAGAAAGATCGCCTTTAGCCGTTGCCGTAAAGCTGAATGATTTGCGAGATAATATGGATTTGAGAAGAGTAAACCGTGAGCTTACAGCGAAAGATATTACAAGATTCAACAAATATCTGAAAGCCTACCGCTATTTGTCTGAAAAATATTAGTCTGCTCCCGGGAAATGATAAGTTTTTGTATCATCACTTTTTGTATCATCAATATTGATGTTTAGAGCTAAATAAACAAAATGTACATTTTTATTGCCCTTTGCTTCAAACTCTCGTTGCCATAGATATCCTCCTAAGACACCAAAGTTTTCATCAATCTGATAACCAAAGCCACCATATACCCTGTTTCTTGCGAATGCAGGTTTTATAGGCGATACGATGAATATTTCATCATACACATTTGCAAATAGAGTTCCGGGCGCAATTTTTTTAGCATTTAATGGTACAGAAATATTCAAACGGTATCGGTAACGCATCCTCTCCGATCTTTTATCAGTCTGTGGCTCATAAAACCATGACTTCTCAGCACGAAATCTGTTTTCAAACTTTACCACTCCACTTTTAAAATCAATTACATCCTGCAGCCAGACACGGAATTCTTCTTTGTTGATTGCATGATCTTTATAGGTTGCGTATCGTCCTAAACCAATGAACGGTTTGTGATTTTTAGTCAGATTGTATCCTAAACCACCTTTTGTTTCGTAATAATCGGGATAAGTATATTCTTCAATACCTCTCATCTGACCTTCCGCATAAAGGAAAAATTTTGGATGAAACTTATAAGTCACAGTCAGGGCATTAAAAGCGGAAACATGTTCTTGAGCATTAAAAAGACTCATCATCAAAACAAAACCAAGACTTGTAATAAGTTTCATCCAAAAAAATTTTTGCAAAAATAAATGATTTAACGATTAGTTAATGTTAAGTTTACTTAATATTAATATTGTAAGTGAATCCTAAGTGAAACCATCTTTGTGGCATCGGTACGCCAAAAGTTTCAGTATAATCAGAATCAGTAACATTATTAATCAAAATATAAACAGACAAATCATTTTTTGTAAAGCTTAATTTTTCGTCCAAAAGATTGTAGCTTCCTAGATTCACACGATCATTGTATCTGTAAACCAACTCGTTGGTAAAATATTTTAAAAATTTAGTATTTAATTTAGCAACGAACTGATGTTTTAGATTATCAAGCACATATCTTGAATATCCGTCATTAAATTCTTTAAATTTATTATCCAGATAAGTGTACCCAAGTGTATATTTCATCCAGTCAAAAACCTGATGCCCCAATTCTACTTCAACACCTTTTACTTCAGTGTCGCCGATGTTTTTTGCGTACCAAACAGGATCTTGGAGTGAGTTTTTTACCCAGTCAATTGCGTCACTTGAACTTCGGTAGAAACCACTTGCTTTTGCCAGGATATTTTTTGTCTGATATTGATATCCAAGTTCCACGTATACAGCACTTTCCGGAAGAAGATTTTCGTTTCCTTTTTCAGTTTTGCTGGTATAATATAAGTCTGTGAATGTTGGTACACGATGAACTTTTGAGATATTTCCGTAGATTTTACTGTTCTCGTAGAAAGTATATCCAACATCCAATCCCGGATAAAAGAAATTTCCTTCGTTCGAATAATTTGCCCAAGAAACTCCGGGAGTTATGTTTAATTTTTTATCTAAAAGAGATAAATGATGCTCAAAGAAAACCTGAGAAACAAATCGTTCTCTGTGTCCCAAATTATTACTTGCCAAAAATTCTTTTCTTAATTCAACACCCAATCCGGTCGTCCCTAAATTTGAAGTATAACTTGAGTTGACTTCACCTCCGACATTATTTCCGATATGCATATTTCTGTAAATTTCAGGCTTTTCTCTGTTAAATAGATACATATCCTGACCTCTTCGCCAGTATACATTTGAATTTAATTTTAATTTTCCGAAACTTTGCTGATGAGCCAAACTTACAATAGATGCCTGAAGTTCTTCATACTGCTCGGTTGCAGCAGGTGAAGAATAAAAGCCGTTGGCTCCGAATTTTTTCTCTGAAATCCCGGCTTGCAATCTGATGCTTCCGTCTTTTATTTTTAACTGGTTCTGATAGAAAACATTTCTTATTTCAAAATCAGTATTATGTCGATACCCTTGCGAAGAATTTGAATTGGCCTGTAATAAATTCGAGAATTTTTCATTTCCGAAATTGGCATTCAAACCTATCCCGTAACTTTCGTAATCTCCGATTTCACCGCTTATTTTTACACGTTTTCCGGGATTGGCTTTTGTGATAATGTTGATTGCTCCTGCATAAGCATTTTGCCCGAATCGTCTTGCTGCAGGACCTTTGATAATTTCAATTCTTTCTACATCTTCCAGATCAACAGGAACATTCAGTGAGTTGTGACCGGTTTGAGAATCATTCATTCTGATGCCATTCAAAAGCAAAAGAACCTGCTCAAAAGAACTTCCGCGAAAACCGATATCGCTCTGAACTCCGTTTGCTCCTCTCCTTCTGATGTCCATTCCAGGAATTTGCTGCAAAATTTCGTCGATACTGGTTGCAGGTGAATTTAAAATATCTGCTTTTGTGATAACAGAAATATTTTGATTGGCATTTTTATAAGGTGTGGAAATAAATTTCCCCTGAACTTCTATTGAATCTATATCAGCAGTTTTTTCCTGAGCATGTACCGTGAGTACAGAACCAATAAAAAATACAGCTCCCAGTTTTTTAATCATGTTTCTTTACTTTTTTGATATTATTTGAAGCTTCCAAAATTAGGAGAGTTTCTTAAATAGCCAAAATGATACATATCATAAAAAAAGATGCGTGGATTGCATCTTTAATAAGGGGAGTTCTATCTTTTTCTCATTAAATGAGTAATTAAATGGTGGAAAAGTTTTCTCATTTGAACACTGATTTAATAAGAACAATTTTACAATAAAAAATCTGAAAAAACAATATCAAGCAAGTCAATTCACAAAATTTGCACAGATAAAGTATTATTTTTAAAAAACTTTTCTTAAACTTTCAATCTTGAAATATCCTTCCTTTGCCATCGATTTATTTACATAAATACCGTGAGAATTTCGTATTTTTGTTGGTCTTAATTTTACTATGGCTCCAATTACAGAAATAGATATAAAAAAACAGGTTTTCGTTAAGAATGCACATCTTAACAACCTGAAACACATCGATGTATTAATTCCTAAAAATAAACTGATCGTCATTACAGGAGTTTCCGGAAGCGGAAAATCTTCTTTGGCTTTTGACACCATTTATGCAGAAGGGCAAAGACGTTATGTGGAAAGTTTGAGTTCGTATGCACGTCAGTTTTTAGGCAAGCTTGAAAAGCCTAAAGTTGATGATATCAAAGGTTTAGCACCTTCAATTGCGATTCAGCAGAAAGTAATTTCATCAAACCCACGTTCGACGGTAGGAACTTCTACGGAGATTTACGATTACATGAAGCTTTTATTTGCAAGAATCGGGAAGACATTTTCTCCGGTTTCTGGCGAGGAAGTTAAAAAAGATTCGGTTTCTGATGTGATTGATTACATTAAATCAGCGAAAAGCGATACTTCATTTCTTTTAACTGCACCTTTGGAATATGATATTGAAAATTTTACTGAAAATTTAAATATTCTAAAACTTGCGGGTTTCACAAGGCTTGAAGTTAACGGAAATGTTGCCGGAATTGAAGATTTGGAAAGTTTTGGTTTTGTTCCGGAAAAAGAAATGATCATCAATTTGGTGATCGACCGTTTTTCGTATGAAGATGATGAAAGCTTCCTTCAACGTTTGGCAGATTCTATTCAGATGGCTTTTTATGAAGGTCGAGGATATTGTTCACTAAAAAATATTGAAACCGGAGAAAAGAAAGATTTTTCCAATAAATTTGAGCTTGACGGGATAGAATTTCTTGAGCCGAATGTTCATTTTTTCAGTTTTAATAATCCTTACGGGGCTTGCCCTACTTGTGAAGGCTACGGAAAAGTGATTGGAATTGACGAAGATTTAGTAATTCCAAATAAAGCATTATCTGTTTTTGAAGATGCAGTTGCATCCTGGAAAGGTGAAACAATGAGCGAATGGAAAAAAGATTTCATTAAAAAAGCGAAAGATTTCCCGATTCATAAGCCTTATCATCAATTAACCAAAGAGCAGAAAAATTATTTGTGGAAAGGTGACGGAAAAAGCACATTTCCATCCTTGAATAATTTCTTTAAAATGCTTGAGGAAAATTTATATAAAATTCAATACCGTGTCATGCTTTCCCGTTATCGTGGGAAAACACTCTGTCCGACTTGTGAAGGTCTTCGTTTACGTGAAGAAACGACCTGGGTGAAAATTGATGGTCACAATATTCAATCGATGATCGAGCTTCCTCTGGATGAATTGTCACCATTGATCAGCAGCTTGAAACTGTCTGATCATGATAAAGAAGTTGCCAAAAGACTGTTGTACGAAATCACTACCCGACTGCAATTTTTACTGAAAGTCGGTTTAGGATATTTAACTTTAAACAGAACATCAAATACACTTTCCGGGGGTGAAAGTCAGAGAATCAATCTGGCGACAAGTTTGGGAAGTTCTCTGGTGGGATCTATTTATATCTTGGATGAGCCTTCGATTGGTTTACACTCAAGAGATACCGAAAATCTTATCGGAGTTCTAAAAAACCTTAGAGATTTAGGAAATACAGTAATCGTAGTTGAGCATGACGAAGACGTGATGAGAGCAGCAGATTACATCATCGATATTGGTCCGGAAGCGGGTTATTTGGGTGGTGAACTGGTCTTCGCAGGTGATTATAAAGAACTGAAAGATGCCGATACGCTGACTTCAAAATATCTCACGGGGAGATTAGAAATCAAAGTTCCTGAAAAACGCAGAAAAGCCAAAGAGTTTATTCATATCAAAGGCGCAAGAACAAATAATCTGAAAAATATTGATGTAGACGTTCCTCTAGAAAGTTTGGTTGTAATTTCCGGAGTTTCGGGAAGTGGTAAATCTACCTTAATGAAAGAAATCCTTACTAACGATATTCAGATTCAGCTGGGAATGGGCGGTAAGAAAGGCGATTACGATTCTGTGGAATTTCCTAAAAAACTGGTAAAACATATCGAGTTAATTGATCAAAACCCGATTGGTAAATCTTCAAGATCAAATCCTGTAACCTATCTGAAAGCATACGATGACATCAGAGATCTTTTTTCAAAGCAAAAGATTTCAAAAATGATGGGTTACAAGCCAAAGCACTTCTCTTTCAACGTTGATGGCGGAAGATGTGACGAATGTAAAGGTGAAGGTGTAATCAATGTTTCGATGCAATTCATGGCAGATATTGAGCTGGAATGCGAAGTTTGTAAAGGAACACGTTTTAAGAATGAAATTCTTGAAGTACGATTTGACGAAAAAAATATTTCAGATATTCTTCATATGACAGTTGATGAAGCTTTGACATTTTTTAAAGATAATAAAGAGGATAAAATCGTCACAAAACTGACCCCGCTTCAGGAAGTTGGCTTGGGATATCTGCAATTGGGACAGAGCTCTTCCACGCTTTCCGGAGGCGAAGCGCAGCGTGTAAAACTTGCTTCTTTTCTTGTAAAAGGTGTCACTACAGACAAGACCTTATTTATTTTTGATGAACCTTCTACGGGATTACATTTCCATGATATTCAGAAATTATTAAAATCTCTACAGGCATTAATAGAGCTTGGGCATTCTGTAATCGTAATAGAACATCAGCCTGATATTATGAAATCTGCCGACCACATCATCGACATCGGTCCGGAAGCCGGAAAATATGGAGGAGAAGTAGTTTTTGCAGGAACACCAGAAGATTTGGCTAAAAATAAAAAGTCGTATACGGCAAAGTATATCAAAGAAAAGCTAGAGCAGTAATACAAATAGAGCGTCAAATTGACGCTCTATTTTTTGATTTAAACACTAATATCACAAATTTGACTATTACTAAAATTAATTATTTATGATTTTAATATTGTGTTATTTGTGAAAAAAATTAGTGAAATTTGGTTTAAAAATTAAACATTATACAAAAACGGACTTTGTTTAATAAAAGTTTTATCCTCAATCTGAAAAACTAAAAATTCTGACAAATCTGTAGCACTGATTTTCTCACCTTTACAATCTTCTAAATTCGTTTCTGTAGGAAAAGACTTGGAAGTCGGGATGATCAAGGGAAGTCTTACCAAAGTCCAATCTACATTAGAGTTCACAAGAATTTCATATTCATCCTGTTTGTCTTTTGTTATTTTTGGATAATTTTCATACATCCAGTTGGTTGCAGTTTTTACCTTATCGTTTTTATGATCACGAGGAGTATCAACATTCAGACCTGTGATGGCAATATATCTTGTAATCCCATGTAAATTCATCGACTGTATCACATTTTTTGTGGCATCAGTAAAGATTGATTGTTCTCCAACCGGCTGTCCGATTTTACTAATCACAGCACTGCAATCTTTGATAAGATGATCTACTGCCTCAAAATTTCGTGCATCACCTTTTACGATTTCGATCAAAGGATTTTCTAAAGTAAAATTTTCGGGATTTCGAAGTAATAATTTGATTGGATAACCTTTTTCCAGAAGTTGCTGAACAAGATATTTTCCTGATTTTCCCGTTCCGCCAATTACGGCAATTCTATTTGTTTTCATAATGATCTCTTTATTTTTGGCAATAGCAAAGCCATAAAATAGCACTTACTTTTACCTTTTAATTTTAATATAATTGATTATTTGGGTTCAGAAAATTTGAACCTTAAGATTTCAAGCCATATAAAAATGTACTTGAATAAAATTGTAATATTTATAAAGAGATATTAATGAGCCAAATATAGTCTTTTATTTAAAACTAAATATGATAATCATAAAGTAAACTCAACAAAAATACTAGGGAATCATATTTTGACATGCTCTAAGAAAAGTGATCCTAAACTTATCCACAAAAAAATGTGGATAAGTTGTTAATTTTAACATTAAATTGATACGGCGTATTAAAAATATTCTTACATTTACTATGTAATAAAACTGAAATGAATTCATTATTTGCTTTTTTCAGCTTTGAAATTGCAATTAAATTTGAAATAAAAATTTAAGCACAGCATCGTCGGCTGTGCTTTTTGTTGTTGTCTAATTAAAAAATGAGATGTATTTATCTACTGGATCCGCTTCTAAAGAGCGGATTCTTTTATTATTTGTTTTTTCTCATTCTTATGTAAAGGTATTTCTTTTGAAATCCAGATTCCACCTATTACATTTTGATCGTGGTATACCCAAACTGTTATGTACTTTAAGTCGCTTTTTTTTTCGGTATCAATATCAAAAACAAACATTTCAACTGGGTCAATATTTTTAGAATAGTTGTGTATGTAGGCAGAATTTAAAGCTTTTACTGTTATGTTACCATTCCTGTTAAGAATATTTTCACAGGATTTTCCACGGTTTTCAAATAGCTTGTTATCCAGATTTTTGCTTAGAATAAAATTTTTGAAATTTGAGTAATCTTTAGATTCACATTTTGAAAGATATTCGCTGATGAAATGATGACCGATTTCCAATCTCTCTTTATTTACCTTAGAACTTTTTATTTTAGTATAATATTTCTGCGAAAAGGTAAAAACCGAAATAAACAGAAAGCCTGTTACAATTATTTTTTTCATTTGTGTATTATTTATTTAACAAAAGTAAAATTTAAGTAGAATAAACCAAAATTTTTTAAAATAAATTAACCATATAAAATAAGTTGCTCAATTTTATTGTGAGTTAACTCTTATCCTGGAGATTATTAAGATTATCCTATTTTATTTTTATTCTCTCGTAAGCTGATCAAGCCTTTTCAAAAGTGTCGGAATTCTGTATGAACCATGCATTTTTTCAACTTTTCCTTTGATTTCATCAATATCAATTCCCATTGCAGTTAAGAATAAAGGTGTTTTACTTTCTCCACGAAACAAGGTTCTTCTCTTTTCATCTGGTGATGAAAATTCATTTTTAGCAATACCAACAATCGGAAATTTTTGGTTTAAGGCTTCAAAAAGATAACCTCCCAAACCGATTTTACCGTCATTATTTAAGGTTACAAAACCATCAACGATGATAATGTCATTGTCTTTTAATTCAATTTTAGAAAGTAAACTCAAAATACAGGGCAATTCCCTTTTGTAAAATGCTCCGCTTTCATAATCTGAAGTGATCTCAGTTTTTTCTGTGAAAAATTTTTTTTCTTTTTCTGAAGTCCAGTCTTCAAAAGCGATACAAACTGTTTTTGCAAAATCTTCGTAATAATAAGTATCAAATGCGTAAATCATGATCTATTATTTATTGAAAAACTCTCCAAAATGCCAAAGAATTCCTGACGGATCATGAAGGAAACACTCTTTTCCCCAATCCATCGTTCTGATAGGGCTCAGTTTTACGTTCTCATATTTTTCTGGAAGATTGAATGATAAAAGTTCGTTGTAGTATTCATCTGTATTTTCAACTTCTATGAAAATCATCGTATTTTCGATCCATTCTTTTGCGTAATAATCCTGTAGATAAAATGCAATTTCCTGTTTTTTAAAGACCGAAAAATTGTTTTCGATAACGAATTCTTCAAACCCAAGATCTCTGTAAAAAGCTCTGCTTTTCTCAAAGTCTTTTGCTCCGATAAATGGTCGGATTGATTTTATGTTTTGTTTCATTTATTTTTTGTTTTTCCAGTGATTAAAAGTCATTTCAAATTTAATTTCTTTACCGTGCATTCCTATTTCCTTCCAGCTGGATTTCCTGTAAAATGTTTCTGCTCTTGTATTAGGTGAAGTCCCGAGCCAAACAGTTTCATTTGTTTCTGAGAAATACCAATCGAGCATTATATCATGTAATTTTCTGCCAATTCCCTGGTTTTCAAAATCGGGATGAAGAAATAATGCCCAAATATTATTTTCCTTTAAGTCTACAATCGAAAAACCCACAATTTCATCTTCAATTTCAAAAACCCAACCTTTACCTCTTTCAGTAAGGAATTCTTCATAATCTTGATCTGTAACGAGATTCGGATCAGATAATGTATTTTCTATTACAGAATTTCTTACAATCTGTATTTGTGGAATATCTTTAACTTCAGCTTCTCTTATGATCATTTTAAATTTCAGTTTAAAAAAACTACAAGAATTATTCTCATAGGTTTGTTCAAATTTTTTAATTGATTTTATTTCTTGTCTACAATGATTCTTGCTTCTCTGTTGGCGATTTCCCACGCTGTTGCAAAAACTAATTGTGTTCTTTTCTGCAGAATAGCATAGTCAATTTTTTCGACATCGTCAGTTGGCTTATGGTAGTCTTCGTGAATTCCGTCAAAGAAAAATGCTACCGGAATATTGTTTTTAGCAAAATTATAATGATCTGATCTGTAATACAGTCTTTCCGGATCTTTCGGATCATCATATTTATAGTTTAATGCTAAGTTTACCGTTTTTTTATTGGCAGCTTCGTTGATCACTTTCAATTCAGAGCTCAGCATTTCCGATCCGATCACATAAACATAATTTTTGCCTCTGTTTTCAGGATCATCACGACCAATCATGTCAATATTTAAATCTACGACTGTATTCGCTAATGGGAAAACGGGATTATCAGAATAATATTCGGAACCGAATAATCCGTGCTCTTCACCGGTTACATGAAGAAATAAAATTGATCTCTTGGGTCCGTTTCCTGCTTTTTTTGCATTTTGAAATGCTTTAGCGATTTCCAATACTGCAACTGTACCGCTTCCATCATCATCGGCACCGTTATAAACTACACCGTTTTGTGTTCCGACATGATCGTAATGAGCAGAGATTACAATGATTTCTTCAGGCTTTTCTGTTCCTTCTATAAACGCTAAAATGTTTTCTGAATCAGGTAAATTTCCGCCACCTCTTTGCTTCATATAATCAGCAGGAACTTTTTGAAAATACGAACCTAAAGCTTTCGGGTGAGAAATTCCTAAGTTTTTATAATAATTAACCATATATTCTCCTGCTCTCTTCTGACCCGGACTTCCCGTGTCGCGACCTTCCATATCATCTGCTGCAATGATGTAAAGATTTTTCTTTAAATCTTCAAGCTTAATTGTTTGATAGGCAGATTGAAAAGCTTTGTCATTTTTAGATGTGCTTGAATTTGATGTTGTCGAAGTACTTTGGTCATTCTTCATAACTTTTGAACTTCCGCAACTTGCAACGACAACAGCTGAGAATATAGGAATCAGGAATTTTTTCATTGATAATTATTTGTTTAAAAATAACAAAAATAATTTAACTTTATTACCTAAACTATTTCTTTATAAATTTTATAAACACGATGAGAAAAAATTACGGGTTTAATGATTTTAAATTTTTTACTGAAATGTCTGAACTGGCTTCAAGACATAGCAGTTTTGATCTTTCATTAGGTTTGCCAGATTTTGAAATTGACCCGAGATTAAGATTTTATCTCAAAGAATCTGCCGATATCATCAGTCACAGCTACGAATCTCTTTCCGGAAATCCTCTGTTGATTGATCATATTGTAAAGTTCAATTCTCAAAGAGTCAACAGTTTAAAATTAAAAAAAGAAGAAGTTAATATTGTTCCGTGTTCTACTTTTGCGCTTTATACTTCGTTGAAATCTATTTTAGAATTTGGGGATGAAGTGGTTGTAATTCAGCCATCTTATTATACTTATGCTCCGTCAATTGTTCTAAATGGCGGTGTTCCTGTTTATTATGATCTTGATAATGATTTTGCCATAAATTGGGAGAAACTTCAAAACTGTATTTCGGATAAAACAAAAGCAATTATCGTCAATTCTCCGCAAAATCCGACAGGGAAAATGTGGACGGCTGCAGATTGGGAACATTTGTATCAATTGATTAAAGATCAGGAAATTTATCTGATTTCTGAAGAGATTTATGACATTTACTGTTATGATGAAATTGAGCATTACAGTCCGTTTCTTCATCCAGAGCTTAAGAAAAGAACGTTTTCTATATTTTCTTTTGGTAAAATGTTCCATGCTACAGGCTGGAAAGTGAGTTATCTTCTGGCTTCAGAAGAATTACTAGAAAATTTCAGATGTCATCAACAATACATTTCTTATAGTTCAAATGCGCCTTGCCAATATGCAATTGCTAAATATTTGGAAGTTTTTGATCCTTCAGACAATCAAAAAATTATGCAGAATAAGAGAAATATCTTCAATGAATTAATTAAAGATACTCCACTGCAAATCGAGCAAAAAGCGGAAGGTGGTTTCTTTCAGTTGGTGAATTTCAGAAATGTTTCCAAGACAATGACTGACATTGAATTTTCTAAATGGCTGACTGTTGAGAAAAAAGTTTCATGTTTGCCACTTTCTGCCTTTTATCATTCAAAACATAATTCAGATTACATCAGATTTAGTTTTGCTAAAAAAGATGAAGTGATTATTCAGGCTTTGGAGCATTTGAAGAAGAATTTGTAAGCATTCACACAAATTACGCAGATTTTCAAAGATAAATAAAAACACCGCAAAATCTTTGCGGTGTTTTTATTTAAAGTTAAGTTTTACATTTATTATAAAGAAAGAACTCTTACATCAATTCTTCTGTTTTTCGCCATACATTCATCAGTATCATTTGCCGGACAAATAGGATATTGTGATCCATATCCTTCTGCTTCTACTCTGTCGGCTGCGATTCCCAATTCCAGTAATTTAAGTTTTGCAGTTTGTGCTCTGAGATTGGAAAGCTTCATATTACTTTCTTCACTTCCCGAATTATCTGTGTAGCCACCTAATTTTATTTTAAGATTAGGGTATGCATTCAAAATTTCAGCTAAATTCATCAGCTGCGTTTCTGAACCTGCTTTCAAATCACTTGACCCTGTTTCAAAATAAAGATTCTCAATGGTAAACCATGCATTCGGATCTAAAACAGTTTGTTTATTATTTTTAATTTGATCATACATCACATAAAGCTGACTTTGATCTCCTAAAGAAATTGTTTTGCCGCCTTTCAATTTGACTTCCTGAATATTTCCGGTATTGTATACGAAATCTCCATTTTCATTCAGCTGACCAGCAACTTCAACTGGAATAACGGCAACACTCGTTCCGGTAACATTTTGATTAGCTGAGTGAACTCCTGCCATTCCTGTAAGACTTGCAATTTTCGCCTGTCTGTTGGCATCAATTTTATCCTTATGCATCACGGCTAAAGTTGGTGCAATGACCAATGAAACAATTGACATTAGTTTAATTAAAATATTCATTGACGGTCCTGAAGTGTCTTTAAATGGATCTCCGACTGTATCTCCTGTTACCGAAGCTTTATGTGGCTCTGAGCCTTTATAATACGTTTCTCCGTTGATTTTTGCTCCTTTTTCAAACGATTTTTTAGCATTATCCCAAGCTCCGCCTGCATTATTCTGGAACATCCCCATTAAAACACCGCAGACTGTTGCTCCTGCCAAAAATCCACCTAAAACTTCAGGTCCGAAAATAAATCCTACCAAAAGTGGAGAAATAATTGCAATTGCACCCGGAAGCATCATTTTTTTAATGGATGCATCTGTGGAAATGGCAACACATTTTTCGTACTCCGGTTCTGCTTTTCCTTCTAGAATTCCAGGTATTTCTCTAAATTGTCTTCGTACTTCTTCAACCATTGCCATCGCAGCTTGTCCCACTGCTGTAATTGCTAGTGAAGAAAAGATAAACGGAATCATTCCACCAACAAATAATCCTGCCAAAACATCAGCTCGATAAATGTCAATTCCATCGATCCCTGCAATTCCAACAAATGCTGCAAATAATGCTAAAGCCGTTAAGGCTGCTGAAGCGATTGCAAAACCTTTTCCCGTTGCTGCAGTCGTATTTCCTACAGCATCCAAAATATCTGTTTTTTCACGAACTTCTTTTGGTAATTCGCTCATTTCTGCAATTCCTCCTGCGTTATCAGCAATCGGTCCGAATGCATCAATTGCCAACTGCATTGCTGTTGTTGCCATCATTCCGGCTGCTGCGATGGCAACACCGTACAATCCTGCACAGAGATAAGAACCGTAAATTCCACCTGCCAAAACAATAATCGGTAAAAATGTAGATTCCATTCCAACGGAAAGTCCGCCAATAATATTGGTTGCGTGACCCGTAGAAGATTGTTTTACAATACTTTGAACAGGTCTTTTACCCATTGCTGTATAATATTCCGTAATGATACTCATTAAAGTTCCTACAACTAAACCCACCATGATTGCTCCGAAAACGCCCATTTTGGTAAATTCCAATCCGCGTAATACCATGGTTTCCGGTAATAAATAATTAACCAGAAAATAGGATGATATTGCTGTGATGACAATACTTCCCCAGTTACCAAGGTTCAAAGCATTCTGAACACTTGATGTGGAAGAATCTTCGTTATCATTGATTTTCACAAATAAAGTTCCGATCATTGAAAAGATAATTCCTGTTCCGGCAATCAGCATTGGTAAAAGAATCGGTGCAAAACCACCAAATGAATCATCTGACATTGTTTCTCTTCCCAAAACCATCGTTGCCAAAACCGTTGCAACATAAGAACCGAATAAATCGGCACCCATCCCTGCAACATCTCCTACATTATCACCAACATTATCGGCAATTGTTGCCGGATTTCTAGGATCATCTTCAGGAATTCCTGCTTCCACTTTTCCTACTAAATCGGCTCCCACATCGGCTGCTTTAGTGTAAATTCCACCTCCAACTCTTGCAAAAAGAGCGATTGATTCTGCACCAAGAGAAAATCCGGTAAGAATTTCGATGGTTCGTTCCATTTCGTGGGAATCGACTGGTGAGTTTGGAGCGAAGATTTGTTTAATAATTAAATACAAAGCTCCCAATCCTAAAACAGCCAGTCCGGCAACACCCATTCCCATCACAGAACCTCCTGCAAAAGAAACTTTTAAGGCTTTCGCTAAAGAAGTTTTTGCAGCTTCAGCAGTTCGGACATTCGCTTTGGTGGCAATTTTCATCCCGATAAATCCTGCCAAGGCAGAAAACACAGCGCCAATCACGAAAGCAATACTAATGCTCCAGTGAGAATTTGAATTTGTCGTTCCCATCACAGCCAATAGAATGGCGACAATGACAACGAAATAGGTTAGGATTTTGTATTCTGCCTTCAGAAAAGCCATAGCTCCGTCAGCAATGTGTCCGCTGATTACTTTCATTCGTTCATTTCCTGCATTTTGTTTGGTTACCCAATTGCTTTGTAGAAATGTGTAGAGTAATGCGATAACACCAAAAATGGGTACTAAATAAAATAAGTCCATAGTTTAATATTTTTTTGGTAATAGATTATTAAATATACCAAATATTTCTATTCATAATTTTTAAATATTAAAAAAGTCTTTAAATTTTAGAGATTAACAGAAATATGAAAATAAGAATAGTGAATTTAAAATATCTTCAGTCAGATTTTATCAAATTAAATTACCTATAAGTTTTGTAATTACTTATTTTGAAACGTAGAATTGCAGCAGCTCAAAACCTGAGCAGAACTTTGTTGTGTTATGTAAATATTTTCATAAACCCTTCCAGCGTTTTAAACGCTGGAAGGGTTGAACTTTGTAAGCATAGAACATTGGTAAAAAAAAGAGCAAATGAAAAATCATTTACTCTTTTAAATTTATAATTAAGAGAATTTTATCCTCCGAATTTGCTTGCATAATCGTTTTGAGAAGCGATAATTACTTTTCTGGCATGTTCGGCTCCGTAAACTTCCTGGATTCTGCATTTTGCAGGTTCGTCCGGAAGGTTTTTGTATGTTAAAAAGTAGTGCATCAAACGTTTAACTTCAGCTTCAGGAAGCTCAGCAATATCTCTAAAATGTCCGAAAGCATGGTCACTTACCATTACGGCAACAATTTTATCATCAGCTTCACCACCGTCGATCATTTTGAAACCACCGATTGGAATAGCTTCCATCAATAATCCACCAGAATGAATGTTGTGAGAACTTAAAACACAGATATCCAAAGGGTCATGATCTCCCATTGTAACGTCGTCTGCACCACTTTCTACAGCTAATTTCATTACTTCTTCATTACAGTACGTTCTAGGAACAAAACCATATAATGCAGGAATAATATTTGAGAATTTCTGAGGTCTGTCAACCTTTAAATATCCTGTAGCTTTATCAATTTCGTATTTAATGGTATCTGAAGGAACAATTTCCACAAACACGTTGACAACGTTTGGCGCATCTTCTCCTGCAGAAATCCCATGCCACGGATGTGCTTTAAAATTTGGAATCATTTATTTATATTTATTTTTTTAGTTTAAGCAATTATTAAAATCTCTCTTCGTAAATCTTCGATGGTTGCCCCGATATAATCGTCACCATTCATGTAATTCATGATGAAAACAGTTTTAAATTCATCAAGATTCGGACTGTTATTAAGGCTTTCGTAAGTTTTGTGAAGCAAATCGATGATGGCATTCTTAGAATCCACGATATTCTGCCATGAGTTTTTCGTTAAGTATAACTGTTGCGAAGAATTATATTCAAACTCTTCATTGATCGTTCTTTCTGTCAGAAATAAAAATTCGTGAGCAGCAAGATCTTTATCAAATTTCTGAATAAGATTGGAGGGCTTTATTCTTTCTAAAAACAGCGTCATTCTTTCGTAAGAATGAGTTTTATTTTCAGAATTTGATTTTACTGAAAGTAGCTTGATTTCCTGATTTTTTAAATTGATGTAAGTATATACAAACTGTCTCAGCAAAACCAAAAAAGGAATCGCTACAATCAGCGCAAAAGCATACGGTAAATAGTCTGAAAAATCTGTCATAATTTGAGGAAGCAAAATTACTAAATATTTGTTATTTAATCGTTATTTTAACAAGTTTTAATAAAAGCATTGCCCACAAGTATTTAGCGCAAGTAAGAAATCATCAAAATGAGTTTATTTTCTTTGAAATTTAAACTAATTTTACACATCAGAAACCCCAAAAATCATTCATGTCTTTCAAAAATTACCTTTCGAAATTAGTTTTTAGTACTAAAATCAGCCACAGTGTAAAGTCATGGGTTTCATTGATTGTGAATTCAAAAAGGTACAGTTCGAGATTTGAGAAAAACAGTTTAGACCTGAAAGACAATGAAACATTTGTTTATCATCTTAAAACTACAGGCAAAAAATTTAACCTTTATCTTCGGACTTTTAAAGGTGATATTGGTGTTTTCTACGAAGTATTTTGGAAAAAAACTTACGCAAAACATCTTTCTTTATTAAAAAAAGAACCTAAAATAATCGTTGATTTAGGAGCGCACATTGGGATTACATCCATTTATTTATCTCTGAAATATCCTCATGCAAAAATATATGCAGTAGAAGCTTCTGAAGAAAATTTTGAACTGCTTAAAGCAAATGCAAATTCATTTAAAAATATTGTTTGTATGAATGCTGCTGCATATTTTGAAGATGGATCTGTCAATTTCAGCAATGATGAACTTTCCTATAATCAGAAAATTTCAGAGACAGGGATTTCCACAAAAGCAATCTCAATTGAAACTTTAAAACAGAATTTTAAAATTCCAAATATTGACCTTATGAAAATTGATATTGAAGGTGGAGAAATTGATTTATTAAGCAAACAAAATTCATGGCTTTCAAGCGTTGACAATATCATCATAGAAATTCATCAACCCTATACTTCGCAAGATTTGAATGAAGATTTAGCACCTTTCGGATTTAATATTAAGCGAAACGTAGATTCTGTTTTGACGTTGACAAAAGATTAATCTTTAATTTACAATTCAAACAACGCAGGTCTTTGCGTAACTTCATGATAACAAACACTGTTTTCGTCGAAATAATGATACACCAAGCTTTTTCTGGTTTTTGATTTATCTACATGAGGTTCACCACCGTGTAAAATATTGGCGTGCCAAATCAGTAAGTCACCTTTTTTGGCTCTGAAAATCTCTTTTTTAAGACCTAATTCTTTTACCTTATCTTCAAGAAATTCTTCATATGCTTTGTAACTCTTCTTCCCTATTTTGAAAGCAGAACCTTCATTGTCGTAATCAGAATTTAAAAAATAAGGCAACTTATGGCTTCCGGGAATGTAATGTAAAGCTCCGTTAGTTTCATCAACATCTTCCAAAGCAATCCAGACTCCTAAAAGCCCACCAAGCGGATAAGTTGTCATGTGAATGCTGTCTGAATGGGTTTTCTGCTGACTTCCGTTAATAAAATTGATGCTTTGAAAAAGTTTTGCCTGACCGTCCATCAAAACAGATAGAAACTCCAATAACTTTTTATCATTTCCGATGTTTTTAACGATTTCCGAATGATGAATTACAAACATCAATTTTCCTCCATAACGGAATTTCACAGTTCCATCAGACATCAATTTGTCTATTTCGTTGTTGATCTGATCAGCAATTTGCTCAGTCAGGAAATTTCTTAAAACTAAAAAGCCTTTATCGTCAAATTCGAGAACGGAATTTTGGTTTTCAGGAGTTAAACCTTTGTAAAAATCGGTTTCTACAAGTTTTGGATAATCAACTTTTCTTTCATCCGAAGGTAAATTTGAAAAATCTTTGCTCGAAATACTTGAAAAATAGCTTTTATCGATTCCAAATTTTTTATAAAGCGGAATATTGTGTTTCAGTTTTTTCTTGTTGAAAAAATTGTAAACGATATAAGGAAATTTATAGGTACGGATTTTATTGAGCATTGCCTGTTTGCGTTGATAATTACTGTATAAATTTAAGAATAATATTTAGAATTGATCTAGACTACCATCTTTATTTCAATAAAAATTTAAGCAAATATTTCGGGCTTAATAATTTAAATAATAAGTCCTTCTTTGATGACTCAATTACCGGGAAAGGTTTCAATTCGGGACGAAAGCCTCTGAAAAATTCTTCAATATTGGGCAATTCGCTTCCTTCGAAATCAAAAATCTTTTTTCCTATATTTTCTTTAATTACGTGATCGATTAGAATCGATGCTCCGGAAATTTTCACATAATTTTTATCATTGAATGTTCCCAACAAAGCATTGGTTTTTTCGTCCGAATAAACTGCAATCACATTGGTAATTCTATTTTTATAATAATATGCATAAAAAAAGACTAATTTTGAATGTGAAAATTTTTGGAAAATATTTGTAAAACGAATTGTATCGCTTTGTTTTTCTGCACCTAATAAATGAGATTGAATAAATTCTTTTGCATCATCGAAACTGATTATTTTTACTTCAGAATCATTCAGAATTTCAGGCTCAGAACGCAGTTTTCGTTTTCTTTTAGGAGAATATTTTGAATAGATCGTTTCGTAAGAATCAGAATAAAGAATGTAGTTTTTTTTCTTTTTAAAATCTGAATTAAACTGATTGACATCATTAAAAGGATAAATTCTGATCAGATAATTTTTCTCCAGATAAGAAAGAAATTTTTCGTTGATTTCTATTGAATCCTTTAATGAAAATATCCCCAATTGCTGGCAAAGCATGGGATTGTGCACAATTTTCAAACCAAATTTAATCACAAAAGGAATTGGCATTACCGCTTCATAATTATTATAGATCAACAATTCCCACTGTTTATCTGATGTAATATCAAGAAAATCTTTTGATGCAGAGTATTTGCGCTGTGCAGAATTTTCTAAACATCTTGTGTATTTCTCAAAATCGATTTCGTGATATTTCAGTCTTTTAATCATAATAATCCTTCGTCTGCGAAACTTAAATAAGAATTTTGGGTAATAATTAGATGATCTAAAAGCTGAATACTCATAAGATTTCCCGCTTCCTTTATCTTTTTTGTAATCTGAATATCTTCAGCACTTGGCTTCAAATTTCCTGAAGGATGATTGTGCGAAATGATAATTCCGGTCGCAAAATGATCCAAAGCCGTTTTGAACACAATACGGATATCGACAATTGACTGATTGATTCCGCCTTGAGTTAGCTGTGCAATATGAATGACTTTATTGCTTTGATTCAAATAAATCGCCCAAAATTCTTCTGTTCTCAAATCTGCCAAATGAAGTTTTAAAATCTGATATGCATCTTTACTACTCGAAATCTGTGGTTTTTCGGGAATTTCCTGAGATGCTCTTCTCTTTCCGATTTCCAAAGCAGTTGCTATAGAAATTGCCTTTACTTCCCCAATGCCTTTGAATTTAGTGAGATCTTTTATGGTCAGTAAACTCAACTGATGCCAGTTATTATTAACCGAAGCCAAAATTTTTCTTGCCAGTTCCACAGCAGTTTCGTCCCGGCTTCCGCTTCCCATAATGATTGCCAGAAGTTCAGAATCTGAAAGTGAATTTCTGCCCTTTAACAAAAATTTTTCTCTGGGTCTGTCGTCTTCAGCAAGAAATTTAATAGACATTTTATTTAAATAACTAATTAAAACCTTCCGTTTTGGGAGTAATTGTAAACTTAGCAGTTCCGCCACCTATCTGAACAGGCATATTTCTTTCAGCAGAAATTAAGCTTTTCGTTTTAGCGTCAAAGATATATTTCCCTTCGATCTCCGTATCCTTCATAATAGCTCCTCCTTGCATTTTAGAATTAAGTTTAATTTCTATTTTGTTATCTTTTGAACCTTTGTACGTGTAAGTGCTTGAAACAGGCATAATAGATTTCGTAAGCGGGTTTGATGTATCTTCTTTCCAGGTAAACCCGGTTTCTATTGCCTCTTTAGGAAAAACCAAAGGAATAATGTTGTATTGATCAGCATCAGAATCTCCTGCGGTTTCTTTCGAAAACTTTTGCTTTTCAAGGATCTTACCGTATTTATCAATTTTAAATTTAAAAGGATTATTAATCATCGGTCTCATCTCTGCTAACATTTCATCATCTGAACCTGCATCTTCTCTAGAATCGAAATGAACTTCTTCCCCAAACATTTTCTGGTTATACGTCATTCTCGTAATCTCACCTGTAATGTAATAATTCGACTCTTTATCTACAGAATCTACCTTATATTTTACTTCGATAGCATCATTCATTCCTCCATTATTATTTCCATCGGTAGATGTAGAGTAGATTAAAGTCTGTTCAAAACCTTTTTGGAGGTTAAGTGATAAATTTTCTTTTTGAACGTCCTTTTTTTCACAAGATATTATTGTGACTAAAGCCAAAGCAAGGATAAAAATGTTTTTCATAGAAATTAGTTTAATAAAATGCGTATAAAATGATAGGTTGTTTAGATTGATCAATAAATTTTGAAGTTTCATTGAGCGCGTTTTTCGAAAGCATCGGACAGCCAAAGCTTAAACATGCAGGATTTGCCGACTCATTATTCTCAATACAATAATATGAATGCAGTACGATTGCTCTTGCCATTGCATTGCTGTTTGTAGAATCTAACCCCAGTAAACGGTAAGCTTTCCCAAACTTTCCGTTATAACTTTCTCGAATTTCATACTTCCCCAATGATGACTGATGAGAACCATCAATATTACTAAATTTCAAATTATCAGAATCAGTAATTACCGAACCTTCTCCATGAGCAACAATTGCCCGTTGTAAGATTTTATTATTTTTCAGATCATATACGAAGTATCTGAATTTTCCTGAATGTGTCTTAAAATTGATAAAAACTGCAATGTTCTGATTATAATTTTTTCCTTTTACAAAATCTTTGATTTCCAGAATTTTAGATTCCGGCAAAACCGATTGACTCTGCTGAGATTGTGTTTTTGAACATGAAATAATAAAAAGAAACAGAAGAATAAATTGTTTCATCATCAAATTGTGTGTTTATTCTATGATAAGTCCGTCTTTCATAACGAGTTTCCGATCTGTGATCTCTGCTAAATTCGGGTTATGTGTAACGATAACGAAAGTCTGATTGTATTTATCTCTTAAATCAAAAAAAAGCCTGTGAAGATCATCCGCGTTTTTTGAATCTAAATTCCCTGTCGGTTCGTCGGCATAAATGATTTTCGGAGAATTGATCAATGCTCTTGCAACAGCCACCCTCTGTGCTTCACCACCGGATAATTGATTGGGTTTATGATGTAATCTATGTGCAATTTTCAGATCTTCAAACAAATCATAAGCCTTTTCTGTTGCTTCTTTTTCATTGGCTCCGGCAATTTTTGTAGGAATTAAAACATTTTCTAATGCCGTAAATTCCGGAAGAAGCTGATGAAACTGAAAAACAAAACCAATATTCTGATTTCTGAATTTTGAGATTTGTTTATCGCTCATATTAATGAATGATTCTCCGTTTAAAGTAATCTCTGTCTGATAATTTTTAGGATTTGTAGGACTGTCCAGCGTTCCCAAAATTTGCAAAAGTGTAGATTTTCCAGCACCGGATTCACCGACAATTGAAACGACTTCACCGGCTTTGATGTGAAGATCAACCCCTTTTAAAACTTCCAGATTTCCATAAGATTTATGGATATTACTTGCTCTAATCATGCTTCAAAAATAGTGATTTGATTTTAAAGTAAAAATCTTCTTTACACTTTTATATTACTAAATGAAATTTAACATAATATTATTTTAATGAATATTAAATGTTTAAAAATAATATTATGTTAAATTTAAAAACATATATTCAATATATGAATAAAAAAATACTATTAATATTAAAAATTATATATATATTTGAATTGCAATTTTAAACATATACAAAATGAAAAAACTTTCAAAAAATCAACTGGCAAATTCTAAAGGTGGCTCAACAGCTGGTGAGCCTAAACTTATTAAAACAACAACTTTTGAAGGATTAGCTGGTAATCCATGTAGATATGGAAGATGGTTTCAAAGATGGTATAGTGATGGTTCAGTTAAAACCTATTCAATATTAGGAACACAAGTAGAGGGTTAGTCAGCAAAAAAACATCCTATATTTAATTACCTTATCTCGGTAAGGTAATTTTTTTTAATAATAATTCTGAAAGTAGTTCCTTTTCCAACTTCTGTTTGTGATATTCTGATATCCCCATTGTGATATTCCTGCACGACTCTTTTCGCCAGTGATAAACCTAATCCCCAACCTCGTTTTTTCGTAGAATATCCTGGTTTGAAAGCGTTTTGAGCCTGATATTTTGTCATTCCGCTTCCGTTGTCTTTTACTTCGATCAGAATATTTTTATTGCGTTCAAAAACTGACATTTGCAAAAATCCTTGTCCTTTCATCGCATCAACAGCATTTTTTACCAGATTTTCTATTACCCAGCTCATTAGAATTTTGTTGTGAGGAACCAAAATGTTGTATGTGGGAAGCAAAAGTGTAAAGTCAATTTTCTTTGAAATTCTCGTTTTTAGATAATCATAATTTTCCCGAATGGTTTCATTAAAATTCATATCATTTAACTCAGGAACTGAGCCGATTTTAGAAAATCTTTCTGATATTGTGCGTAGTCTTTCAATATCTTTTTCAATTTCATGTACTCCGTCAGAATCTGGGTTTTCAAGCTTCATAATTTCCATCCACCCCATCATGGAAGATAACGGAGTTCCGATTTGGTGTGCTGTTTCTTTCGCCAGACCCGCCCAAAGATAGCCTTCGTCGGTTTTTTTGACTGTACGTAAAAACCAAAATGAAAACAGAAAATAGCACAACACAAAGAAGCCTAAAAGAAATGGAAAATATTGCAGATTATTAAGCATTTCCGAATTGTCATAATAGACAAACTGATCATTTCCACCCTGCACTTTTATTTCTATGGCAGGATATTTTTTATCCATTTTTTTTGCTAAATCAATAATATCTTTTGAATCATCGCCAATTCCCTTTGGTAAATGCTTATACTCTATAATCTGATCGTTTTTATCTAAAATAATCACAGGAATAGTTGTGTTTGAACTGTAAATAGCAAGAAGTAATTCCTGAACTTCCAAACTTGGAGTAATATCCTGCTGAAATTTTATTGCTTTAACCAAAATATCAACCCTTTTTACTTCTTCTTTTTTTAAATAATTGACAACCAAAGTTGAAGCAATCACAATGGCAACGACAACCAAAGTCATCAGAGAAAAAATAAACCAGTTGTTGAATCTGGAGAATATGGATCTTTTTTTCAATTGAATTTTATTTTAAAACATTTAAAATCTTTTGCAATTCTGTGCTTCCGCTTCCTTCATAATTGTTGATGATGATTGCATAGATATATTTTTTACCATCTTTCGAAGTATGATAGCCTGCGTAGGATTTTGTATCTCTCATCGTTCCGCTTTTCATTTTCATACCGTTATCCTGAGTTGGAAATCCTTCGTAATATGTATCAAACCAAGTTTGTTTTTTCGCATAAAGTAAAGCCTGAACTTCTGCTTTTGCCGAAACATAATTTTGTGGTGAAAGTCCGCTTCCGTCAGCAAAATTGATCATACCTAGATTAATTCCTTTGGACTTCCAAAATTCTTTAAGATAAGCTACTCCGCTTTTAAAACTTGAATTTCCTTTTTTTTCTTTTCCTAAAGTTTTGATTAAATTTTCTCCGTACATATTCACACTTTTTCTCAAAAACCAATAAACGATTTTGTCTAAAGTCGGTGATTCATAAGTAAAGATAATATTGCTTTTTGGATATTCCAGAGGTTTCTTTCCTTCAATTTCAAGCTTAGAATTGGTCATTACTTTTCCTGAGAAGTCAATTCCGGAATCTTTGAGCCATTTTTCAACTTCAACACCCAACTGCAAAGGCGGATTGGGAACCGAACCTGAAACAGTCGTTACCTTTCCGGCAGGTAAACTTCCATTGATCAAAGCAACATCAGAATACGGTGAAGTGAAAATCAGGCTTTGATCTGAATTTCCGGCTGCTTTTAAATCATTTAACCATTTAATTCCTACTAAAGGATAAGAAAAACTTTTAAAATCTGTTCCGTTAATATTAATATCAAACTGATTTTCTCGCCAATTGACTCCCCAAACTCCCGCTCCATAATAATTTCCAAAATCATCAAACGGCCAACCTCCGGGAATTGTCTGATGGTCAAAATAAGTGTCATCAATGATGAGATCACCTGAAATTTTTGTGATTCCTGATTTTTTGATGGCTTCTAATAATTTTTGTTTAAAATTTTCAGGCTTGTAGCCTTCATATCTCCAGCTTCCCAAAGTTGGATCACCATTTGAGGTTATGAATAGATTTCCGTTTAAATTTCCATTTGAGATGGTTCCTGAGTACGCTGAAATTGTTTTATAAGTGAAATTTTTTCCTAAAGTTTCCAAAGCCGCCGCAGCAGTAAAAATTTTCTGTGTCGATGCTGTTGACAGACCTTTATTTCCCTGAAATTCATAGATTAAATTTCCGTTTTCATCGGCAACATAAAATGATAAATTTGATGAAATTGCTATCGGGGAATTCATCAGATTTTTAGTAGCATCATCTAATTTTTGGCTGATGTTTTGAGCAAAAATTATTTGGGTTGAAAATGTAAGTATTACAAATATTTTTTTCATTTTTATTAGCTTATAAATCCCGAAATCTCTTTTTCAAAAACCCAATTATCATTAATTTTCTTTAGTATTACTCTCGATCCTTTTCCACAAAGTCCCCCACAATAGTAACCGTAATTTATAACAAGTCTTTTTTTATCTAACGAGAATAAAGGTTTTCCTACAAACATAAAGCCTTCACCACCATGTTTTTCTTCAAAGACAGACCAAAAGCCCTTTCCTAATTTTTTGTAAGCTAACAGTTTATCTAAATGAATAATTTTTAAATCAGTAATATATTTATAACTCAGTAAAAAATCTTTAGAAGTTGCAAATTGGCTTAAGATATAATCTGAATCTTTTTCATTAAAATACTGTTTAATAACTTCTTTGCCAAAATAATTATCAGTTTTGATATTAGGGTCTTCAGTAATTATTGACAATTTTTTGTGAAATTTTGTTTTTCCATTTTTTAAAACAAAATTAATTACTTCATAGATTTCTTCATCAGAAATGTTTTTCTCTTGACAATTTAAGGCAAGTGATAAAATTGCAAAAGTTGTTATCAATATTTTTTTTATCATAAAGATGCTCCTGATTCTATTTCATAAGGATCTTTTCCCTTCTCAAAAATCCTTGTCAATTCGCTTCCTTCAACAGTAATTGCATCTCCAATTCTTCTGATCCAGTTTCCTTCTCTTAAACCAACAACTTTAATATCATTTTGAGTCAGAAACTCTTTAATTCTTGTCTCACGGGTTTCTCCGTTATGCTTCAAATCCGGATTCGGATCGAGATAATGCGGATTAATATTAAAAGGAACCAATCCCATACACTCAAAACTCGGAGGATAAACAATCGGCATATCGTTCGTAGTTTTCATGTTTTGTCCGCCAATATTACTTCCTGCGCTGCATCCCAAATAGGGCTTTTCATTTTCAATATTTTTCTTTAAAACCTTCATCAGATTTTCTTCATGCAACGTTTTAACCAATAAAAAAGTATTTCCACCTCCTGTAAAATAACCTTTTGCATTGTTCAACGCATCGATTTTATCCTCAAACTCATGCAAACCTTTTACTTTTATGTTGATGGTTTCAAAAAATGATTTGGCTTTTTGAGTATAATCATCATGAGAAATTCCGCCAGGTCTTGCGAAGGGAATAAAAATGATCTCATCAGTTTCTTTGTATAATTCTATTAACTCCTGTTTTAAATACTCTAAGTAGGCTCCGCCAAAAAGTGTGGAAGTTGATGCTAATATAATGTTCATGAAAAAATATTTATTGACTGTGACAAATAGTTAAATTACAAAGATAACTTCAAAATGTAATGATTCAAAAATTAAGCTAAAAAATAACGATAGTTGTTAATAATTTCCAAAAAAACTTAAACCTTCTAAAATTTCAGTTATTGTGGAATTATTATTGGACTTAAAAATATTAATTTTAAAAAATGTAAGATTATGAAAATGATTATAATGAATAGTAAAAACCTGTTTCTAGGTCTATTATTGGCAACAGGTACAAGTTTGGTCAATGCGCAGACTACTCAACCAGATAATACGAAAAGTGCTGTAACGGTCAGCCAAACCAATCCGGCTATTGAAGGTTTAAAAAAACAGATCGAAGCCAACCCAAAAGACACAGAAGCTTTAGCAAAACTGGCGACAGCATATCAGGATGCTTCAGACTGGACCAATGCAGTGGATACATGGAAAAAAATATCAGTTTTGTTACCAGATTGGTCTCCTTCTTATTACAGTCAGGCATACGCGTATCAATCGGCTAAAGATGATACGAATGCTAAACTTGCTTATGAGAAGTATATTTCAACTGTAAAACCTGCAGAGATTGAGCAAAATAAGAAAAATCTTGCGTATGCCTACTTTTACATTGCATTTGCAGAACAAAAAACTAATCCTGCAAAAGCAAAAGAACATATCGCTAAATCTATAGAGTATGATCCTACAAATCAGGATGCTATAAAACTCAATCAGACTTTAAATTCATGATAAAGCAAAATCCGGAGAATTCTCCGGATTTTGTTTTGAAATAGTCACGTTGGATTTTAATTAATCATTTTGCCAAAAAAATCTCTTTCACCTTTTAAATAACTTATGATTTTTGCTATGTTTTTCTGAATGGCAGTTTCAGTTTTAAGATTATTAATATATCTTATCAGCTCACTTCTTCTTGAAAGAGTGAGATTTTCAAAGTTTTTTAACGCCGCAGGATTTTCATTAATTGCTTTTTCCAGATCAGGATGAATGATGTTTGTTCTCAACGCATTGTCAAATTCTACTGAAATATCAAGCATTTCACCGATTCTTTTAGGCGAATTTTTCAACATCTTCAAATTAATGTATAGCCTCCATTCACCAAGATATTTCATTAAATTCTGTCTGAATTCAACATCATTCACAAATCCTTTTACCGGAATAGGGCTTTTATTTTTTCCTGATTTTTCAAATATCTCATTCAAAATTTCTTCAGGTAAGAAGACAAATGGGTTGATTCCGATGATCTCAAGACGTGCTTTGAAATGATTATTTTTCATAAAAATAAATTGTTTCTTTGCTAAAGAAAGTAAATTTAATGCTTTATCAGAAATTAGAAAACAGATTTGCAACTCAGAGATCAATTACAAAGTATTCATTATCTTTGTCAGAATAAATCTATTATACGAAATGAAATTTTTTATTGACACTGCTAATTTAGAGCAAATTAAAGAAGCTAAAGACCTTGGAATTCTGGATGGTGTAACAACCAACCCTTCATTGATGGCAAAAGAAGGAATCAGAGGAGCTGAAGCAATCAGAGATCATTACAAAGCAATTTGTGAAATCGTTGACGGAGACATTTCTGCTGAAGTTCTTTCAACTACTTACGAAGAAATGATCAAAGAAGGAGATGAATTGGCGGCTATTCACCCAAATATCGTGGTGAAAATTCCAATGATCAAAGACGGTATCAAAGCATTAAAATATTTTTCTGACAAAGGAATCAGAACCAACTGTACTTTGATTTTCTCTGTTGGACAGGCTCTCTTGGCTGCTAAAGCTGGTGCTTCTTATGTTTCTCCTTTCTTAGGAAGATTAGATGACATTTCTACTGATGGTTTAAATCTGATTCAGGAAATCCGTTTGGTATTTGATAACTATATGTACGAAACTGAAATTTTGGCAGCTTCTATCCGTCACTCAATGCACATTATTGATTGTGCTAAGATTGGCGCAGATGTGATCACTTCTCCACTTCCTCCGATCTTGAGTTTGTTGAAACATCCATTAACTGACAGCGGATTGGCTCAGTTTATTGCAGATTCTCAGAAACTAGCTTAATTTTTATTAAGTTTAGAATTAGAATATAAATGCCCGAAACTTTAGTTTCGGGCATTTTTTTTATTGTAATATGTCCAATTCTAAAAGATTATTGTCTCTGGCATTGTTTTCTTTAGCCTCTCTTTCTTTGTCTTTAATTAATTTTTCAATATCTAAGGGTTTTCCGGTCACATCAATTATTCTCATTTTTTGATTGCTTGAAACTATTTGTCTTAAACCTTTAGCCGGATTATTTCTAAAATCGACAAACTGTTTTTTATATTTTATCTCATCGAGTGGAATTGTTGCATTAAAGCTCTTTATGTTATTGTCACTTTCCCACTGATAATCTAAAGGAAGCTTTTTGATTTCTTTCAACACAAAAGAATGCGACCGGGTTTTATCCTCCAACTTTATAATCAATCCGGGAAGACCATGAAACTTATAAGGTCCATCCTGAATCGGAATATCAGTTGCAAACCAAGCTGTCCAAGTTCTTCCGGCAAAATTAACGGAGGCTTTCTGAGTGTTCAATTCATCTATTTTCTCTTTATCCGGCAGTATTTTCCAGACTAATTTTCTCTTGTCTGTAACCTTGTATTTATCCATCTCCAACATATTGAAGAACTCAATTTTAAAATCGGGATATGTTTTTTCAACTACATACGGCACCACTCCATAATCTATTCCTGAAAAATCTTTTACTTCTTTCTGCAGTCTATCAAGGTGTATCGAGTCTGCTATACTTTTTTTCAAACTGTAGAATTTAGACCCAATTTTAGTGGCATCTAAAACCATAAGTTCAGTTTCAGATTTACTTTTTTCGGTAGAATCTTTGACAAATTTATACTCATAAATAAATCGTTGATTTTGTGCATGAATGGTAATGCTTAAAAATGAAAGTATTCCGATAACAATTCTCTTCATTAATATTTTTTTCACTAAAATAGGATATTATTTTTATATAACAAAAGTTGTGTGGGATGTTGGATGCTAAAAGCAAGAAGCAAAATTACAACTCTGAGCAAAATTAAATACTAAAACAAAAAAACCTCTCGAGATGAGAGGTTTTTAGTATAATATAAAAAGAAAATTACAGTAATAATGTTAATGGACTTTCTAAATATGTTTTTAAAGTCTGCAAGAACTGAGCTCCAGTAGCACCGTCTACCACTCGGTGGTCACAGGCTAATGAAAGTTTCATAATGTTTCCTACAACGATCTGACCGTTCTTTACGATTGGTTTTTCGATGATTGCACCTACAGAAAGAATCGCAGCGTTTGGTTGGTTAATGATACTTGTGAAAGTTTCAATTCCGAACATTCCCAAGTTTGAGATAGAGAATGTAGAACCTTCCATTTCGTTTGCTTTAAGACCTTTAGATTTTGCTCTTCCGGCCATATCTTTCACAGCAGCAGAAATCTGAGTGTAATTCATCTGGTCTGTGTTTTTCAGAACCGGAACTACCAATCCGTCAGGAATCGCAACAGCTACTCCAACGTTAATGTTTCCTCTGTGAATTACTTTATCTCCTGCCCAGCTTGAGTTCACTTGTGGATGTTTTCTTAAAGCAACAGCAGTCGCCTTAATAATCATATCGTTGAATGAAATTTTAGTATCTGGTAATGAGTTGATTTCTTTTCTTGCTTCAATCGCTTTATCCATGTTGATCTCCACCATCAGATAATAGTGAGGCGCAGAGAATTTACTTTCAGAAAGACGTTTCGCAATGATATTTCTTACCTGAGAGTTTGGAGTTTCTGTATCTTCTCCCTGAACAAAGCTTAGAGCAACCTGAGCTGCAGCATTACTTTGTGCCGGAGCAGCAGCTGCAGTTTTTTGTGAAGGCTGATAATTTTCAATATCTTTTTTCACAATTCTTCCATTCTCTCCAGAACCTTGAAGACTGTTGATGTCAACACCTTTATCCTGAGCCATTTTTTTAGCCAAAGGAGAAATTGCTACTCTGTCTGATGATGAAGCATTTGTGGTTTGTGCAACCGATTTCTCTTCAGTTTTCGTTTCAGATTTTTGTTCGGCTGGTTTATCAGATGATTTGTTTTCAGATTTTGCAGCTCCAACTCCTGACACATCAGTTCCTTCAGGACCGATAATTGCCAAAACAGTATCAACCGGTGCAGCTCCACCTTCTTCAACTCCTTGCTTTAGAAGAACTCCGTTAAATTCAGATTCAAAATCCTGGACTGCTTTATCTGTTTCGATCTCAGCAAGTAAATCACCTTCTTTTACTGTATCTCCAACGTTTTTGTGCCATTTAGCTACTTTACCTTCTGTCATTGTATCAGAAAGTCTTGGCATAGTAATCACTTCTACTCCTGCAGGAACTTCTGCTGAAGTTTGCTCAACGCTTGTAGATTCGTTTTCTGTTTTAGATTCTTCTTCAGATTTTTTCTCTTCAGAAGCCCCTTCAGCTGCCGGAGCATTTCCTCCTTTTAATGCAGAAATATCTTCTCCTTCGCTACCAATAATTGCCAAAATAGAATCTACTGCTGCTGCAGAACCTTCTTCAACTCCTACAAATAAAAGGGTTCCTTCAATTTCAGACTCGAAATCCTGAACCGCTTTATCTGTTTCAATTTCAGCTAAGATATCTCCTTCTTTTACTTTATCTCCTACTTTTTTATGCCATTTCGCCACCTTACCTTCCGTCATTGTGTCGGAAAGACGTGGCATTGTAATAACTTCTGCCATAATTTATTTTTTTAATTTGTTAATGTGATGAAGTGATGATACCTTAAAAGTGAAAATAATTAACACATCAGCATATCATCGTATCAGCAAATTATTTTAGTTTTCTAATTTATCTAAGAACGGATAATCTTCCTGAGCATATACATACTCGTAGATTTTTTCTGCAGTCGGGTACGGCGAATTTTCCATAAACTCGATGCATTCTTCAACAAAATCTCTCGATTTGTTGTCTGCCGCTTCCAGTTCTTCTTCAGTTGCCCAGTTATTTTCTAAGATTCTGGCTTTGATCAATTCAATCGGGTCATCTTTTTTTGCAATAGAAACTTCATCTTTAGATCTGTATGGTTCAGCATCAGACATAGAGTGACCTCTGAAACGGTATGTTCTTGCTTCGATGAAAGTTGGTCCGTCTCCTCTTCTGGCTCTTTCAATCGCTTCGTAAGCAGCTTCAGCCACTTTCTCAGGATCCATTGCATCTACAGCAAGACAAGGCATTTCGTATCCTAAACCTAATTTGTAGATGTCTTCGTGGTTAGCAGTTCTTTTTACAGAAGTTCCCATCGCATATTGATTGTTTTCAACCACAAATACTACCGGAAGCTTCCAGTTCATTGCCATGTTGAAAGTTTCGTGAAGAGAACCTTGTCTTGCAGCACCGTCTCCGAAGAAACAGATGTTTACTGCTTTTCTGTCAAAGAATTTATCTGCGAAAGCAATACCCGCACCCAAAGGAATTTGTCCCCCAACGATACCGTGACCTCCGTAAAAACGGTGTTCTTTACTGAAAATGTGCATAGATCCGCCCATGCCTCCGGAAGTACCTGTAGCTTTACCACAAAGTTCTGCCATGATTCTTTTCGGGTCTACTCCCATTGCCATCGGATGAATGTGGCATCTGTAAGCAGTGATCATGCTGTCTTTAGTTAAATCCATTGCATGAGTAAAACCAGCCGGAATAGCTTCCTGACCGTTGTACAAATGTAAAAAACCTCTGATTTTTTGTTTTAAATAAAGAGAACGGCATTTGTCTTCAAACCTTCTCCACATTGTCATATCTTCATACCACTTCAGGTATACCTCTTTAGAAAATTCTTTCATGTGCTAGCTTCTTGCTTATTTATTATGAAATAGTTGAGCAAAAATATAAAAAAAACTTTGTTTTTATTATATACAGAGCAATTGTTTTTTTAGTTATAATGTTATATTTACATCACAAACTTCAATATGGAAGAAAAAAAGACTTCATTACTACAAATTGTTTCAAGAATTATCTCAGATTTTTTTAATCCTTTAGTTTCTCTGGTTATTTATTTTGTGTATTTCAGTATTCAGAATTACACCTTTAAAGAAGCTTTTACACACTTTTTACCGATTTTACTGATTACCATTCTCCCGGTAATTATCTGGATCGTCTGGAATGTAAAAACAGGTCGATACACCAATATGGATGTTTCAAACAGGGTACAGCGGAAAACGCTTTATATTTTCATCGCAGTCTGCATTGTCTCCTATTTAGGATTTAATTATATCAAAAACGGATTTATAGATTTTGTAATGTTGTTTATTCTGATCCTTCTGTTTGCATTGCAATTCAGTAATTTATATATCAAAAGCTCGATGCATACAGCATTTAATGTTTTTGTAGCCGCATTATTCTTTGCTTTTGATGTGAAAATTGGATTTGTCTGGCTTGCAATTGCAATTTTGGTGGGAATTACAAGGGTTATCTTAAAAAGACATACGGTAAAAGAAGTTTTTACAGGTGCAGGAATAGCTTTTTTAGTTTCTTTTATTTATCTTTATTGCAACAATAAGTATCAGCGCAATGATTTACCGACTGAAGTGATTCCTGTGGAAACTACCATTAAGTAAGTATCTTGTGAGAAGCACATCTTATTATTTTAAAATTTAAATATGAAAATAAATCATCTTACGTCAGCAGAAGAAAATCTGATGAAGCTTTTTTGGGACTTAAATTCCTTTTATCTAAAAGATGTCATGGAGAAACATCCCGAACCCAAACCGCATCAGAATACAGTCTCTACTTACCTGAAAATATTGGTTGAGAAGGGGTATTTATCTACAGAAAAAGAAGGTAGAATTTTCAGATACACTGTTGGTGTTCCTTTTGATGAATATAAGAAGTTTCTCCTGAGAGATCTCACAAATAATTTTTTTAACGCTTCCGGGAGGGAGATTTTAGAATTTTTATTTAAAGAAAATCTGATTACACAGAATGATCTGAAAGATTATTTTGATCTTAAAATTGAGATGAAACCTGTGAAAATAAAAGCTCCTACATTAGAATTTGCTGAAGAAATTCTGAATCCAAAGAAAGATAAAAAAGGAAAGGATAAAAAAAAGAAGAAGAAAAAAGATTGAAATGAAGACATAAAAAAAGCGGCTAAAAGCCGCTTCATTTTTTTTACCAACGACTTCCGCCGCCTCCGTTACCTCCACGGTTGTTGTTTCCGTAACCACCACCAGAGTTACCTCCTCCACGGTTGCTACCATAACTTCCACCTCCGCTTCTGTTATTATCAAAACTTCTTCTTGGTTTTTCTTCTCTTGGCTTAGCCTCAGACACGTTAAGAATCTTTCCGTTAAGTTCTTTTTGATTAAGAGCTTCGATAGCTTGAGCTCCTTCTTCGTCACCCATTTCTACGAAACCGAAACCTCTAGAACGACCAGTTTCTCTGTCTGTAACAATTTTAGCAGATGATACATCGCCAAATTCTGCGAATAAATCGTGCAACTCATATTCTTTAGTTGCGTAATTGATGTTTGAAACAAAAATGTTCATTTTAAAAAAAAATTAAAAAATTAATATAAATTTGGTATAAAAGAAAAACAACATAATAATGAACATAATATTGATTCCTGATATAAACGCTTGCAAGATACAATTAAATTAAATAAATCAAAGCTTTTTTATAATTATTTCATCTATTAAAGAAAATTTAATATGACAATGTATTAATATAGCTTTAAATCAAACATTTACATAATAATTTATAATTCATATATCTTTAAATAGACTCTAATTTTAAGAAAAAAAGACATGAAACATCATACAACCAACTACATAAACACCTTTATAGAAATTGCAGAAGACTGCCCCGTTTCAGAAAGCCAGATCCCACCTGAAAAGAAGGAGAAAACTGTTGCAAATTTGCAGTACGAATTATTAATTAAAAGCCCTTACCAATATTCATCCGATGATCTTATTTTTGACTGCCATATGATTAAAAATGATGTTTCAGGAAGCGAAAAAGATAAGGAAAGAGCTAAGTTTTTCTCAAAAGGTCAGCCATGTCTCCGCTCTTCAGCCTTAGCAAAAAGATACGGTTTTGGGTTTCATCATAATGATTCAGGTAAAATAGCAATAATTCCTTTTGAAAGTAAAGAATATCAGGATTTTCTAGCCAATGACTCAATCAAAAAAGTGAAAGCAATGCGTTCCAAAAGAAAATAATTGAGTTTATGAATGTTTTTGTTCAGATTAAAACATGATAAACGCTTAAAAAATTCAGTTTTAAACATTAAATTTGTTCTGCAAATATCTAATACATGAATTATCACACCAGAAAATGGGTAAAACCTGAAGATTTAAATCCCAATCAATCACTTTTCGGAGGAAAACTTTTGCAATGGATCGACGAGGAGGCTGCTTTATACGCCGTTATCCAGCTTGAAAATAAAAAAGTGGTGACAAAATATATTTCAGAAATAAATTTTGTAAGTTCGGCAAAACAGGGTGATATTATCGAAATTGGTATTGAAGTTTCGGCTTTTGGTTCTACTTCCCTTACTTTAAAATGCGCGGTGAGAAATAAAATGACGCATCAAACCATCATTACGGTAGACAGAATTGTAATGGTCAACCTTGATGAAGACGGAAATCCCTCTCCTCACGGAAAAACAAAAGTAGAATTTGTAAAAGACCGATTAAGCAATCCGTCATGAAAATTTTCGTAAAAAATATGGTTTGTGACCGATGTATTTATGCGGTTCAAAATATTTTTGAGAAAGCTGAAATTGCAGTCAGAAATATCAATTTGGGAGAAGTTGAAACCCAATTTGATATTTCTAAAGATACTCTTGCTGATGTCGAAAAAAGACTTGAAGAAATCGGTTTTGAAATCATCAGAGATCCTTCTCAACAACTTGTAGAAAATATTAAAAATCTTATCATTCTAAAAATCGGAAGATTGGAAACGGATGAGAATTTTCTGTTATCAAATTTCTTAAGTAGCACATTACATAAGGATTACAGTAATTTATCTAAAGTTTTTTCACAGAACGAAAACATCACTTTAGAACAATACTACATTCTCCAGAGAATCGAAAAAGTAAAAGAACTTCTTTTTAATAACGACTTTACTCTTACTGAAATTTCAGTTCATATGGGTTACAAAAGTGTTCAGCATCTTTCATCACAATTCAAAAACAGTACAGGCTACACTCCTACCCAGTTCAAAAAACTAAAAGTGCTCGACAGAAAACCATTGGATCAAGTCTGAAAGTTAATTAGTATACAGTCATTCAGTTTTACAGTTAAGCAATTCTAACTAACTAAATTCTATAACTATTATCCTTAAATTTATAACAATCTTCAATTTTCATTTTGGAAATTTGTAGAATAAATTTGAGATCATGCACAAACAATATAAAATAGTTGGGATGACTTGTTCGGGTTGTCAGAAAAAAATTTCAGAAAAGCTCAACAGTCTTGAACATATAAACGCTGAAATCAATCTCGAAGATAATACAGCAATTATTACTTCTGATAAAGAAATTAGTTTGAATGAATTAAATAAAGCTTTAGAAGAAATTGGAAATTACAAACTTGAACATCCAAACATTCCAAATAATGACTTAATAAAACCACAGGACAGAGTTTCTCCCTCTTCAGTTTATTATTGTCCGATGGAATGTGAGGGTGAAAAAGTGTATTTTAAACAGGGCGAAAGATGCCCGGTTTGCAATATGTTTTTAGTTCCGATCGAGGAAAAATTAGCCAAAGATCCAAATTTCAAACCCACGTTTTCAAAGACCAATTTACCTGAAAATTTTAAAGATCACGTTGGGGATTATTATTGTCCGATGTTTTGTGAAGGCGACAAAATTTATCATGAAAAAGGTGATTGTCCGGTTTGTCATATGCATTTAGAGGAAATCACAGAAAATTTAGTTAAAAATTCCGTTTCAAATAGCCATTTACATTCTCATCATCATGAAAATCATAAAGCACCAAAAGTTACAGACGATATGGCTGGACGGTATTATTGTCCGATGTTTTGTGAAGGTGATAAAACCTATGATTCAAATGTCGGTTGTCCGGTTTGCGGAATGGATTTGGTTAAATATCCTGAGAAAAAGATCGCAAAATACACTTGTCCGATGCATCCCGAAATCATTAAAAATGAACCGGGAGACTGCCCCATCTGTGGAATGGATCTTGTAAGAATGCCAGACAGCGAAAGCGACGAAGAAGACGAAACCTATACTATTCTAAAAAGAAAATTCATTACTTCTTTAATTTTTACAATCCCTGTTTTCATACTGTCAATGGGCGGAATGTTGATCGATTTTCCTTTCTCACATGAAATTCAGGGTTATATTGAATTCATTTTAACACTTCCTGTTCTTTTTTATTCAGGGTGGTTTTTGATGAAAAGAGGTTTCGTTTCTTTTAAGACCTGGAACTTAAATATGTTCAGTTTGATTGCTTTAGGTGTTTCTGCAGCATTTATTTTCAGTATTGTTGCCCTAATTTTTCCGGATGTCGTTCCGCACGAAATCAGAGGTCACGATCATGAAAGTCTGCTGTATTTTGAGGCAGTTTGTGTCATTATTACTTTGGTGATCTTAGGTCAGCTGATGGAAGCATTAGCGCACAAAAAAACAGGTAATGCGATCAAAGAACTCATGAATCTTTCTCCTGATGAAGCTAATTTACTTGTAAACGGAGAAGAAAAAAGAGTTCAGTTATCTGAAGTAAAGATTGGAGATTTATTAAAAGTAAAACCCGGTGAAAAAATTCCTGTTGATGGAAAAATCACTGATGGCAATTCTGTGGTTGACGAAAGTATGATTACCGGTGAGCCAATTCCTGTTGAAAAAAATGTTGATGATCAAATAACTTCAGGAACCATCAACGGAAATCAGGTTTTCATTATGAAAGCTGAAAAAGTAGGCGATGAAACTTTGCTGTCAAAGATTATTAAAATGGTCAACGATGCAAGCAGAAGCAGAGCTCCGATACAAAAACTGACTGATAAAGTGGCAAAAGTTTTTGTTCCGACTGTGATTTTGATTGCAGTAGTTACATTTATTCTTTGGCAGATTTTTGGTCCGGAAGGTAAGAAAAGTCTGTTTGCTTTTGTGAATGCAGTTGCGGTTTTGATCGTAGCTTGTCCGTGTGCTTTAGGTCTTGCAACACCGATGTCTTTAATGGTCGGAATCGGTAAAGGTGCAAAGAATGGTATTCTAATTAAAAATGCAGAAGCCCTTGAACAAATGAATAAAGTAAACATTCTAATTACTGACAAAACAGGAACTTTGACTGAAGGAAAGCCTTCTGTTGAACATATCGAAACTGTAAATAATGATCAGGATTTAATTTTAAAACTGGCTTATTCATTAAACCAAAATTCGGAACATCCGCTTTCAAATGCAGTCATTAAAAAAGCAAAAGAAAAAAATATTTCTGCCGAAAAAGTAAATCAGTTTGAGAATATTTCCGGGAAAGGTGTGAAAGGAATCATCAACGGAAAAACTGTTTATTTGGGAAATGAAAATCTTCTGACTTCAAATCAAATTCAAATTCCTGAAAATTTAAAACAGAAAGCGGTAGAAATTCAGTCAAAAGCCCATACAATATCTTATGTGGCGCAGGAAAATGAAGTTTTAGGATTTATAAGCTTTACCGATAAAATCAAAGAAAGTTCTAAGAAAGCGGTTGAACTTCTTTTGAAAGATGGTATTGATGTAATGATGATGACGGGCGACAATGAGTATACCGCAAAAGCTGTTGCTGATGAATTGGGAATCAAACATTTTAAAGCGAATTGTCTTCCCGAAGACAAATTGAATGAAGTAAAAAAATTACAGCAACAAGGAAAAATCGTAGCCATGACCGGTGACGGAATTAACGACTCCCCTGCTTTAGCACAAGCCAACATCGGGATTGCGATGGGAACAGGAACTGATGTTGCCATTGAAAGTTCAGAAATTACTTTGCTGAAAGGAGATCTCATTGGTGTTGCCAAAGCCAAGATCCTTAGCGAAAAACTTCTCAGAAATATCAAAGAAAATCTTTTCTTCGCTTTTATTTATAATGTTTTAGGAATACCTATTGCGGCAGGATTGTTGTATCCGTTTTTTGGAATTTTGCTGTCACCAATGATTGCAGCAGCGGCAATGAGTTTCAGTTCTTTATCTGTGATTTTAAATTCATTACGACTAAATTCAGTTGATTTAAATATTAAGTAATAAGTTTTTAATTTCTCGCAGATTTTGCTGATTGAGCAGATGATTGCTTTTAAATCTAGATTTTTGAAAACAATAAAATCTGCGAGAGAATATAATAAAATCTAAGTTTTATTTCACCAATAATTTTAAAGATTCAAAAATGGAAAAAGAAAAAATCTACATCGGATGTTCAGGCTTTTACAACAACGATTGGAAGGGTTCTCTTTATCCCGAAGATGCGAAAAGCAAAGACTTTCTTATTTTATATTCTCAACAGTTTAATTCGGTTGAAATCAATTCTACTTTCTACAGAAAACCTACTGCAAAAACTCTTACAAAATGGTTTGATGAAACGCCTGAGAATTTTAAATTTTTCATTAAAATTCCAAAAACTATTTCACACGAAAAACGTCTGGAAAACTGTAAAGAAGAAATTACAGAATTTTGCAATCATATTGAAACTCATTTAAAGGAAAAACTTGCAGGATTTTTATATCAGTTTCCACCTTCGTTTAAAAATACAGATGAGAATTTAAAAATCATTTTAGAAAATCTTGATGATCGCTTTTTAAACGTAATCGAATTTCGTCATGAATCGTGGTGGAACAAAGAAATTTTTAAAGTTTTGAAAGACAACAATATAATTTTTTCAGGTGTGAGCTTTCCTGGAAATCTACCTGAAGATATTATCATTAATTCTAATGATATCCTGTATTATCGTCTTCACGGCAAACCCATTTTATATAAATCAGAATATTCAGAAGATTTTTTAAACGAATTAGCTGAAAAAATTAAAAAGTCAGATATTAAAACTTATGTGTTTTTTAATAATACATGGGGAACAGCAGCTATTAAAAATGGATTATATTTTCAGAAAATTTCAGAATAAAATCTTTTATTAAAATTTTATTAAAAACTAAAATTTTATTTGAAAAATTGGCTTAAGTTTTGTTAACTTTATTTCAGAAAATTTAACACTTTTTAACAATTTAATTTCCATTTATTTTTATGAAAAAAAACTTTGCGGAAAAGTCTGTGAACAAGACTTTTCTTGGGGTGTTTGCATTGATGAGTGCAACCACAATCTTATTCAACAGCTGCAATGAGAAAAAAGATAAGAAAGAATCTCAGAAGATAATTTCAGAAAAACATCCCGTCGCAATCAAAGTCCAGAAAATTAATGATGAAAATGTCATCTCAGACAAAAGAGTAATCTATCTCACTTTCGATGATGGTCCCAACCGAGGAACAGAGAATCTCTTGAAAATACTTCATAAAAGAAACGTTTGTGCAACTGCATTTTTAGTCGGTCAACACGCAACAGGAAGCAAAAGACAAAAAGATGATCTTGAATCTTTGAGAAAAGACCGACTTGTTGAATTGGCCAATCACAGTCATACTCACGCCCATAATAAATACACAGATTTTTACAGAAATTCTGCGTTGGTACTTCATGATTTTGATACCGCAAAAGACAGCCTAAAACTAAAAAATAAAATCGCAAGAACACCCGGAAGAAACATCTGGAGGCTCAACAATATAACAAGTACAGATATAAAGACCTCAAATGAAGCTGCAAACAGTCTCAAAAGTGCAGGTTACAAAATAGTTGGCTGGGATCTTGAGTGGAAACCTACCAACAAAATGGCATTAAAAGGAAATCATCAGGAAATGCTTAAAAAAGTAGACAGCATCTTTTTTAATGATCTCGAAAAAACTTCAAGACATCTCGTTTTTCTTACCCATGATCAGTATTTAACAGATGCAGAATCAATTAATGAACTCGATTTATTCATTGAAAAACTTCAGAAAAGCAATCGTTTTGTATTCAGGAAAATTTCTGAATATCCTAGAATTAATGAGGTTTTAAATTAATTACTGTACGTATCCCGCAGATTGCACAGATTTTCACAGATGATCGCATTTATTTTTATTTAATTTAAAAAAATAATATCTGTGAGAATCTGAGAAATCTGCGGGAATTTACTTTCAACAAAATTCATATTTAAATAGTTTTTCTTTTTTAAATTTCAGAAATTTGCAACTATGAGTATTCAGGAAAATTACAATAATATAAAAAACCAACTCCCATCAACTGTAGAACTGGTAGCGGTATCAAAAACACATCCCGTTTCAGCGATTCAGGAAGTTTATGATTTGGGGCAAAAAGTTTTTGGTGAAAATAAAGTTCAGGAATTGACTGAAAAATATCCTTCACTTCCGAAAGATATTGAATGGCATTTGATCGGGCATCTTCAAACCAATAAAGTAAAATACATTGCAGAGTTTATCGACACCGTTCAAAGCGTAGATTCTGAAAGACTTCTTAATGAAATCAACAAAGAAGCTGCGAAATACAACCGGACAATTAAAGTTTTACTTCAGGTAAAAATTGCTGACGAAGAAACCAAATTTGGGCTTGAAATAGATGAAGCTAAAAATCTGTTTCAAAAATTTGTTGATGGTGAATTTTCAAATATTGAAATCACAGGATTAATGGGAATGGCAACCTTCACAGAGAATGAAGATCAGGTAAGAAAAGAATTTAAAATTTTAAAAGATCTTTTTGATGATCTGAATAAAACGAAACCTTTACAAACTCTTTCTATGGGAATGAGTGACGACTTCCCTATCGCAATTGAGTGCGGAGCCAATTCTGTGCGTGTCGGTTCGGCGATTTTCGGGCGGAGAGATTATTCCAAATAGCAGATTTAGGAACAGTTTTTGATGCAATTGAGCAAAAATTAACTAAATTTGCGACTATGCAAAAAATCCTTATTGTAGAAGACGAAAAAGCAATCTCCGGAGTACTTCAAAGTATTCTTTCGGATGAACTTACCGATTACGAATTTGTTATTGCCGAAGACGGCCTTGAAGGTTATAAACAAGTTGAAAAAGAAGACTTTGCCTTAGTAATTTCAGATATTAAAATGCCTAAAATGTCAGGTACCGAGTTTTTGAAGCAAAGCTTGGTTCTGAAGCCTGAATCTACATTTATCATGATCTCAGGACATGCCGATATAGATTCTGCGGTAGCTTGCTTAAAGGATGGAGCTTATGATTTTATCTCAAAACCTATCGATATCAACCGATTGATTACCAGTGTGAAAAATGCTTTGGTAAAAGAAACTTTAAAGAAAGAAAACAAAAATCTTCAGACCGAAAACAAAACGCTGAAAAGGAAAGTCAATAAGAAATACCAGATGATCGGTGAATCTGCTCCTTTGAAAAAAATTCAGGAGATGATTGAGAAAGTGGCAGTTTCTGATGCAAGAGTTTTGATTACAGGTCCAAACGGTGCAGGTAAAGAATTAGTGGCTCATGCCATTCATAATTTAAGTGAGAGAGCAAGAGGTCCGATGGTAGAGGTTAACTGTGCCGCAATCCCTTCAGAACTAATTGAATCTGAGCTTTTTGGACACGTTAAAGGTTCGTTTACTGGTGCAATCAAAGATAAGCAAGGTAAATTTGAGCAGGCAAATGGCGGTACAATTTTCCTAGACGAAATTGGTGACATGAGTTTAATTGCTCAGGCAAAAGTTTTAAGAGCATTGCAGGAAAGCAAAGTTTCTCCTGTAGGAAGCGATAAAGAAATAAAAGTTGATGTGAGAGTACTTGCAGCAACCAATAAAAATATGGCGAAAGAAATCGAAGCAGGAAGATTCAGAGAAGATTTGTATCACAGACTTTCGGTGATTGAAATCTACGTGCCGCCTTTGGATGAGAGAAAAGAAGATATCAAATTATTGGTTGATCACTTTTCAGCGCTTATTTCTGATGAACACGGTACTGCACTGAAAAAATTTGACGATTCGGCGATTAATGCCTTAAAAGCTCTTGCATGGACTGGAAATATCAGAGAATTGAGAAACGTTGTAGAAAGATTGATTATTCTTGGAGGAACCACTGTTTCTGAAGAGGATGTTGCAAATTTTGTGAGAAAATAATTTAATTAATAATTAAAATATAGAATTAAAATTTGCAGTATTATTACTGCAAATTTTTTTTGAACTGATATGAACTTTTTAAATAAGAATTACACAAAAGAAGCCTTAACTTTAGCGCTTCCCGTGATGCTTACGCAGGTTGGCCAGGTTTCGGTCAACTTATTCGATAATATCATTGTCGGGAAACTGCTTGGCGCAGATGCTCTAGCTTCGGTGTCTTTGGGAAACGCTGTGTTTTTCTCAATGTTTGTTCTGGCATTGGGATTTTCGTTTGCCATTCCGCCTTTAGTATCTGAGGCGCATTCTCAGAATGACCACAAAACAATCAATTCTGTTTTCAGTCATGGTTTTGTGATCAATATGTCTGTAGGTGTTTTGCTTATGTTGATTCTGTTTTTAGGATTACCACTACTCTACAAATCTGGGCAACCCGAAAAAATTATTCCCGATACAGTAGATTTTCTTTGGATCATGGCAATAAGTATTATCCCTTTTATGGCATTTCAAACTTTAAGAGAAGTTTCCGAGGGTTTATCTTACACGATTGGAGTAACAAAAGCTACTATTATCGCAAACGTGATAAATATTGTTTTAAACTACGTATTCATTAAAGGATTATGGATTTTCCCTGAAATGGGTGTAAAAGGATCTGCCATAGCGAGTTTAATTGCAAGAATTTTCATGGTTGTTTTTCTTTATTATGTACTTTTGAAAGAGAAAAAAACAAGACAGTATATAAAAGACTTTACTTTAAAAATCGAAATTTTTTCTAAGAAAATGTTTGGAAAAATGATCAGATTGGGCTTTCCTACTGCTCTACAAATGTTTTTCGAAGTAACTGCTTTTGCAGGTGCTGCGTTTATTTGCGGATTGATTTCTGCACATGACATTGCTTCACATCAGATTGCTCTGAGTATGGCATCTTTTACTTTTAATCTATGCATCGGTTTCAGTGTGGCGTCAACGGTGATGATCGGGAGAAAACTGGGCGAGCAAAACTTTGTGGAACTCAGAAAAGTCGGGGTTAATAATCTAAAAATAGCTTTTCTTTTCATGTGTGTTTGTGGAATTATCTTCATTTTAGGAAGAAATATTTTACCTACATTTTTCACAAAACCAGAAGAAGTAGAAGTGATTATGTTGGCATCAAAACTCATGATTATTGCCGCATTATTCCAGCTTTCTGACGGAATTCAGGTGACGGCATTGGGAATGCTAAGAGGTTTACAGGATGTGAAAATACCTTCAATCATCACATTTATTGCATATTGGCTGATTACAATTCCTTTAGGATATTTCCTTTGTGTAACGTTGGAAATGGGCGCTTTCGGAATGTGGATTGCACTTGGATTGGGCTTAACGATTTCGGCATTTATGCTGGTGAAGCGATTTCTGGATATGTCTGCAAGAAGAATTAAATCAGATAAATTATAAATTGAAAGCGGTCTTTTAGATCGCTTTTTTATTCATGAATTTCAATAATTAGTAAAACTCTGTTTTAGAGTCTATTTGTCATTCCGCAGGAATCTATACCCTTATTTTAGCTTTATTGAGATTCCTACGGAATGATCTGTGTTAATATGCAAATTATTTAGCAAAAATCTGCCTGATATTTTTCTTTGTTTTTTC